>CALKLP010000313.1 GCA_937991965.1 uncultured Verrucomicrobiales bacterium | reverse complement strand
CGGATTTCGACATTATGTTCCTTGCTCCCCGTGAAGTATTGTTGGGCAAACGGGAATTGCTCATTACTAACAGCCCTTAGGTCACACTGGAGCCCTTTATCCGTCACCATGACAGAGGCTTTGGTTTCCCCCTGAGCGAGCACATCGATCACTTCTGGGAAGCTCGCAAAATAGCGCGTTAACTCTTCGGGCTTATTGGTTGCGACCAGGAAATCTAGGTCATGCGACGTCTCCTTCCCACGGCGGAATGACCCACAAATGCATGATTGCGAGACCGCGGGGTGTTGTTGGAGGCGTTCGAGGAAAACTTGCGCAATTCCTGCAATGTCGCCATGGAGAAACTGTCCTGCAAATTTGGCCTTCGATTCGATCGCTTTCAGGATATTCTCGACCGTTTTCTTCCCAAAGCCAGAGAGTGACGCGATCGTTCCAGCTTCACACGCGGTTTTCAGTGCCGGGATGGAATCGACTTCGAGAGTTTCATACAGCGCCCGAATCTTTTTAGCGCCCAGACCTTGGAGCTCAAACAGGTCGAACAGAGTAGGGGGGAATTCGCCCTTCAAGTTTTGATAAAAGGTCATCTCGCCGGTGGATGCCAATTCATGGAGCTTGGACTGTAAGGCGTCTCCAATTCCCTTGATTCCTTTCAGCTGATTGTCCTTGGCGAGTGCAACGATGTCGCCCTCGAAATTCCGAATGATTTCTGCTCCGTTTCGATACGCCCGAATCTTAAAGGGATTTTCGCCTTTCAGCTCCAGCATCAGGACGATCTCCTCCAGGATATTGATAAAATCATCGCGTGTAATAGACATGGGCAGAAGATGAAGCGCTTGATTCGAGTTGTCAAATATTCAGATAATCGGCGAGACGAACCATGGCCCATTCTCCGCACGCAGACGCAAGGGAGCGTGGCCGTCCCAGCCGCCTATCATACAGCGTATAGAGGTGTTGCACTCAGTCATGCGCTACGAACTGACATATTCTCGTAGAAAAACATGATTGCCATTTCGTCTTTTCGGCACCATACTGATTTCATTATGAATATTACGGTTAAAGATATTCCCGAAGAACTTCATACAAGATTAAGGGAAGTTGCGGATGAGAGTGGACGGAGCGTGAATAAGCTGATTATTCATGCCCTGAGTCAAGCGGTTTTGCCCCAGCGCTCCTCGCGGGAACAATTAGTGCAGAGAATTCGGGCTCGTCGTCAATCTATCCCAGGAGGCCTTAGTCTGGAGAATTTACAGAGTTACAAGAACGAAGGCAGAGCATGATTGTTGTCGATACCAACATCATTTCCTATTTTCTGATTCGAGATGAGAAATTCTCTGAAATTGTAGATCGGCTTTTTGACTATGATTCTGACTGGGTTGCTCCTCGCTTATGGCTGGATGAGTATATGAATGTGCTTTCAACTCATGTGAGAAATGCAGGGATGGCTCCTGAGATTTCAGTAGCGCTTTTAGCTGATGCAATTGACTTAATGAGAGATCGCTCCTTTGAGGTCATTCCCGAGAGAGTCATGTCGGTAGCAAGAAGACTAGAATGTAGTGCCTACGATGCGCAATACGTTTCGTTGGCAGAAGATATGGGACTGAAGTTCTATTCTTTTGATCGAAGACTGGTGGAAAGGTGTCCTGATATCGCGAGTATTCCGCGTTAGCTTTGCTCCGGTAAATATTGGCGTATTCATCTCGTAATCTTTCCCTATAAAACCTTTGCCATACAGGAGGAAAATGGTTTAGCTGAGGGCGTCTATGTCTGAAATTCGATCTCAATTAAGCAGTGCGGTGGAGCAGGGGCTTCTTCTTGCGTCATCATTGGCTAACGTGGAAAAAATGTTAGGAACGTCTGAACTAGCAGATACAGTGATTACAGAACTCGTGAGTAAAGAGGCATGGGATGAACTGAACGATCGATTTTATAAGACGATGGCGTTTGGGACTGGTGGTCTCCGTGGTCGCACAATTGGCAAGGTCGTTACCTCAGTAGAGCAAGGTTCCGGCACGGTGCACCCAGAGCATCCATGTGTAGGCACGGCCAGCATGAATTATTACAATGTCGGGAAGGCGATCCAAGGAATGATTGCTTACCTCAAGTCAAAGGTTGCCCATAAAGCCTCGATCGTGATTGCACATGACTCGCGCTTTTTCTCGAAGGATTTCGCGGAGTATTGCGCGAAGGTGTGCGCGGATTTAGGATGTGATGCGTATCTCTTTGATGGACCTCGCTCGACGCCTCAGCTCTCTTATGCGGTGCGCGCTCAGAATGCTGATGCGGGAGTGGTTCTTACCGCATCGCACAACCCGCCGCATGACAATGGATTTAAGGCCTATTTCTCTGACGGAGCCCAAATCGTAGAGCCAGATGCTTCCGGTATTATCGAGGAGGTGAACAAGCTAGAGAGTGAAGCCTACACCGCCTTACCAGAAGCGGAGCGCGGGCAGATCCATACTCTCGGTGCGGATGCGGACCGTGACTACATGGATAAGCTGAAGGCCGTGCTTTTGCGTCCAGATCTCCTTGAAGGACGTTCGGCGAAGGTGGTTTACACGAATTTACATGGAACCGGTGGGCATATCGTATGTCCGATACTACGCGAGCTCGGGTTCGAAGTCGTGACTGTGCCGGAGCAAGATGATCAAAACGGCGCCTTTCCAACGGTCGCTTCACCCAACCCAGAGAATGCAGCCGCGTTGGAAATGGGCGTACAGCTCGCCGAAAAGGTGCAGGCGGATGCCGTGATCGGAACCGATCCAGACTGTGACCGCATGGGGGTGGTAGTGCGCAATGGCGCGGGCGAAATGCAGCTTCTCACCGGAAACCAAATCGGCTCACTGATGGCATGGTATCGCGTGAAGACAATGTTCGAGCAAGGGAAGCTAAATGACTCCAATCGTGGGCGCGCTTGTTTCGTGAAAACACTCGTAACAACCGAACTCCAAAAGGCGATTGCTGATAAATACGGAGTCGGAATTATCAATACCCTCACAGGCTTTAAGTATATCGGCGAAAAACTGCGCAAGTATGAGGACTCCATCCCAGCAGAGAAGAAAGGAGATTATCGTTCCCTTTCTGAGGATGAGACGCGTCTCTTACGCCTCGAGTATTCTAAGTTCTTCATCTTCGGTGGCGAGGAGAGTTACGGTTACCTCGGCGCGGACTTTGTGAGGGATAAGGATGGTAACGGCTCGACAGTGATGTTCGCGGAACTGGTGGCCTATGCAATGGAGCAGGGATGCACTGTGCCTGACCTGTTAGACCGCGTCTTTGCGGAGTTTGGCGTGTATCTGGAGCAGGGGAAATCACTCGTGATGGAAGGAGCGGATGGCGCCGCTAAGATTGCCGCCCTTGTGGCCTCTTATGCAGAGAATCCTCCTACAGAAGTCGATGGGAGCAAGGTTCTCGCCGCGAAGGATTATAACGCAGCTGACTTTTACGATGAAGAGGGAGACCTCATTCCACGTGCGGCTATGCTGATGGTTGAGTTGGAAGACGGACGTCGCTTTGCGGTGCGTCCCTCGGGCACAGAGCCGAAGATTAAGTATTACCTCTTTGGCAAAAACGACCCACAAGACGATGTGCAAGCGAGCAAAGCCGCTGTCACCGCAAGCTTAGAGTCTTTATGGGCAGATCTGGAAGCAGATGCCACGAAGCGCATGGGTTAAAAACAAAAGCCCCCTCATCAAACGCTGATACAATAACTCAATGATTAAATCACTCACCCTTTCATGCCTTTTTGTCGGAGCGCTTGCTGCACAGGAGGTTCCTCTGGTAGCGGACGCGCCCGAGGTAAAAGCCCCTCTTTCTAATACCGAGATTTACTCTTCCGTGGTGCGGATCGAGTGTTCCACACAGGTCTATGATTACCAATCACCGTGGGCAGCAGGACGCTTCGGGGGAGGAATAGGTACCGGCTTTCTTGTCGGGAAAAACAAATTTCTCACCAATGCTCATGTCGTCTCTAATGCGCGCCGCATCATCATTAACAAGCGGGGGTCTGACATTAAGCATAACGCGAAAATTCTCCATATTGCGCATGATTGTGACCTCGCCTTGCTGGAAGTAGAAGATTTCTCCGCCTTTGAGGGACTCCCGTATTTGAAAATTGCGGACGATGTCCCGAAGCTAGAAAGCGAAGTGAAGGCAGTAGGATATCCCGTAGGTGGAAATCGTCTTTCGGTAACGCGTGGAGTGGTTTCACGGATCGACTTTCGACCGTATGCACATAGCCAAATCGATATGCACCTCGTGGTGCAAGTGGACGCAGCCATTAACCCTGGAAACTCAGGTGGCCCGGTCTTACAAGGTGAAGAGGTAGTGGGCGTGGCCTTCCAAGGGCTAACCCAAGCCGACAACACGGGCTTCATGATTCCGGTTCCAGTTATTGAGCGCTTCATGAAGGATATCGATGATGGCACCTACGATAAATATGTGGATTTAGGTGCGAATCATTTTCCACTCTTTAATCCCGCCATGAAACATGCTCTTGGTCTTCCCGTGAATTCCCCAGGAGTATTCATCTCCGACGTCACTCCTCAAGGTGCTTGTGACGGTGTTTTACAGAGAGGCGATGTGCTCTTAGAGATCGATGGCAATGTCATTGATAACGCAGGCAATATCCAAGTTGCAGGCGAGCAAGTCCTCATGCATGAGGTCGTGGAGCGCAAGTTTGCGGGCGATCAGGTTGAGCTAACCTTCATCCGTGATGGTAAGAAGCAGAAGCAAGCGATCACGCTCGTCCCTTTCGAGGCCTCACGGATTTTTGCAGTCTCGTATGATGTGAAACCGCGCTATTACTTTAAGGCTGGGTTTCTCTTTCAACCGCTCGATTTCAACCTCATGCGGGTGTATAAGTTGAGTAATCCGGCGGTGCGGAACTTCTACCAGAACTACGTTCGCGAGGGCATCTTTAATGAGCGTAAGGATCTCGTCGTGCTGACCAATATTTTCGAGGATGAGATGACCTCAAACCTCTCAGGATTCACGGGCAAGATTGTGAAATCGGTGAATGATACAGATATCGTGAGCCTGAAGCAGTTCCACGAAATCATGGAAGCAGACGACCTTCCAGAATTCACAGTCATCCGTTTCGAGGGCACGAAGAAGCCGCTGGTGCTCGCCTCATCAGAACTCCAAGGCGCCCATGAGCGGGTCGGCAAACGACTCGGAATCACTCAACCTGCCAACCTCTAATTTTTGATCACTATGAAATTTTATCTCCTATCCCTTTCAGCAGTTTTCGCGCTCTTCCTCGTGAGCTGTAATGAGCAAGCGGCAGAGCCTCAAGAGAAGCCAAACGGCTTTGTCCGAATCAATGCTACGCTCCAAGGATACAATGTCGTGCAACCCTGGGATCGAACCCCACCAACGACGCGTCGAGGCCTAGGCGCTGTTCTCGAGAACGGTCAGATTATCACCTCGAGCGAGATGGTCGCTAATAACGTCTATCTCGAGATCGAGTCTGCCGATGGAATCAAAAAAGAAGCCGCACAAGTAGTTGTGATCGACCGCGAGGCCAACCTAGCGCTTATTACTCCGACACGAGACAAGCAAGAGGAAAGCTTCATCGATGAGCTCAATCCAATTGCACTCAGCGAACTCTTGACGCCAGGGACGAAGGTCGAAACATGGCAACTGGAGAGTAATGGCCAACCAACCGTGACGCACACGACCGTGAACATGGTGGATATTCTTGCAACCTATGGTGGCGGCAAGGGGTTCTTTAGCTATCTCCTGAAGGGTTCGCTCCAGAGCTCGTCTAATAGTTATACGTTACCTGTATTAGCGAATGGAAAACTTGCGGGTATCCTGACCAGTTATGACTCCGATGAGCAACTGAGTGAGGTCGTGGCCTCCAGCGTTATTGAGAGCTTTCTAGCGGATGCCAAAGATGGCGAATACGATGGGTTTCCTTCCCTCGGGATTGGAGGCACAAGCATTAAGGATCAAGCCTTCCGGGACTGGCTAGATCTAGGCGAAGAAGATGGCGGCGTGTATGTGACTACGGTCTTAGAAAGCTCAGCAGCTAAGGAAGCAGGAATCGAAGTCGGAGACGTGATCTTAGCGCTCGATGGAAAGACGCTCGACCGTAAGGGGTATTATGATGATGACCAATACGGCAAGCTGAGCTGGACTCACTTAGTAAGAGGCCAGAAGAAAGTGGGAGAAAGTGTCTCTCTCACTGTGAATCGCGAAGGCGAAAAGAAAGAGATCAGCGCGGTGCTGAAAAAAGCACCACCGAAACTCATCCCGAATGAATATAGAGAACAAGGGCCGAAGTTCTATGTCAAAGGAGGGGTAATCTTCCAACAACTTACGAAGAAATACCTCCAAGCCTACGGAAAGGATTGGGCTAGTCGTGCGCCGCTAAACTTATTGGACCTTCATCTACAACCAGAGAATTACCGCGAGAAAATGGACGAGGCCGTATTACTCACAATGGTAATTCCGAGCCAAATCACGGTCGGCTATGAGCAAGTGGTAAACTGTTTCGTGGAGAACGTAAATGGGGTTGAGATCCGAAAAGTCGCGGATCTAGAGCAAGGCTTTGCGCAACCAAAAGAGGGGATTCATACCATCCAACTTTCGGAAGCGCCATATACAATCTATCTTGATGCTGCCGCCTGTGAGCAAGTTGATCAAGCTCTTCTGGAACAAGGTCTCCCAGCCCTAAAGCGGATCTATGAATAAGAGGTAATCAGGGACTTTCTTAAATTGTATGCCAAAAGTTCTCGAACCATCAAAAGAACTCCGCTTCGCGCGCACGATGCAGGCGGTGATTTTTGCCGTCCTAGCCGCCGTGCTTTTGGCGATGGGAGTGACTTTACTTTTGATCACTTACACCGTGCACAATTCACAATGGGGGCTAGCTGAATTGCCGTTTCCGCTGTGGTTTTTAGCCTTGCCGTGGTTGCCCATAGGCTTGTGCGTGTGGATGTCGATCCATTGTATGCGGCATCCTTTTCTTATTTTCAGTCCGATAGGGATTGAGATCTTTCCTCTCTGGCGACCGATTAAGAACTTTAACCTCGTGGAGTGGGGGAGAGTGGCAGACGTGGAGGTCAATGATCATACCTTAACGCTCCACTATAACAAGGAGCAAACAGGAGGAGTGGTGCTCGCTCTCGCTCCACTGAGCAAGAAATCACGTATCCTCTTGAAGCAGGCCGTAATGGGCGTTATGGATCAGCGGAATAAGACTCTATGAAAGCACACTCACGACAAATTTTATCAGTTCAGGATGTATATGGCGAATTCGGATGGCACGGCGAGCTCGTGGAAGGCACCGATGTGATTCGCTCCGTCTTTGAGGCTCATCACACGCAGGTCGAAGTTTTCTCCCAAGCCTACCTTCCGCTCAATGCGCTCTCTGTCTCCGGAGAAACCCATGCGGATATCCCAGACTCGCACTTTGCGATGGCGATGGAGCTCTTCATGCGCGCCAACAAGCAGCTAAACCTCGGAAATCTGGAGTATGATCTCGACCGTAAGAAAGTCATCTTCCGCATCGGAAATGCCTTTGACCGCGAAGTCTATGATAAGGATATCGTCTCCTCCATGGTGCACACCGCCATTGCCGAGTCCGACCGCTTCGTGCCGTATCTCATGACCATTCTCCAAACCCGTGAAGAACTGCTCCCTGACCTCTCTGTAGAGCGCCTCCTCATGCGTGAGGATTTTATCCCACCTGTGCCGGAGGGGGAGGAGGAAGAACTCTAATTTCTTAGAGACCATGCGTTTTCTAATCACATTTTTGCTCGGTCTCTTGTTCTTAAGTGCGGAGGATGGAATGAGGACGTGGACCAGTAATGTCGGTAGCACAATTGAGGCGGAATTAAGGACTTTCTCTGCAGGAAAAGTCACGCTTATCACGGAGTCTGGAAAGGAGATTGAGCTCGCTCTGAGTGCACTCTCTGATCAAGACCAAGCTTTTATTCAGGAGGAAGAGCTCAAAGCGAAAGAGGAGGCACGTAAAAATGCCGGAACTGAGATCATAGGAATTGCGGCAGTTCCCGGGCAGATCTCGCAGGCCATTCAGTGCGATGGCTCCGAGTGGTCTTATCATGCGTATTTACCAAAAGGGTTTCATATGGCGCAGAAATGGCCTGTTTGTTTTGTGATGTCAGCTGGTGGAGGGCGTTCAGGAAATCTTCTGAAACGGTATATAAAAGCCGCTGAGAGGTTTGGCGTGATCTTAATCGGATCGGTTGAATCGAAGAACGGGTTTCAGAAAAGCCAAGCGGCGGTAGAGGCGATGGCCAAAGATGTCTATAAGCGTTTCCCCGTTGAGGAGAAGTTTGCCCTTGCTTCCGGAATGTCGGGAGGTTCACGCATGTCGTATCTACTGTCAGAGTGTAATGAGAATGTGGTTGGGGTTTTGGCCTGCGGTTCCGGGAGTGGCGTATATCCTGATAATGAAGCGTACAGAGAGTCAAAGCTCAGGCCTGGGACTTATGTCTATAGCTTAGTGGGGACAAACTGCTTTAATCGCACCGGGACCTTTAAGTCGCATAAGGCGTTTGGGGATCACTGCAGGCTCCGTTTTTTCCCCGGAAAGCATGTGTGGGCGAATGATGACTTAATTGAGGAGGGAGTTGCTCGAATTCTGGGAGAGCTGATCTTGAAGAATAAGAAGTTGGTTACTTATGAAGAGGAGTATCTTATGGCGCTAGCACAGCTTGTTTCTGATCTGGAGGAGGAGACCCCATGGGAAAGTCATTACCTAGCAGCCTTTGGAGCCCAGATCAATGATTCAGACGTGGCCAAGCGTTTAGGCTCGATTGCAGAGAGGTTAAGCAGTAACGATAAGGTGAAGTTGGCTAGCGAAGCAGAGAAAGACATTCACCAGCTTTGTGCTGCGTTTTATGAAGAATATAATTATTTCAATGGTGATACGGAGGAGCTTCCCGCGAGGTCTAAAATGGCGAAATCTCTCTCGCAGAAGTACGCTGGGTCACCTTACGAAAACATATTGTCTCTCCTAGGAGATAAGTCGCCGGGAGCCAAAAAGAAATGAAGTTGGGTTTTCTGACCGCCCCTTCCGGAAGTCTGCCGGCTAATATAGGTAGTAAGTCTAGGCGAGGGAACAGATTGTTCGACCTTATTATGAAGATTCCAAAACTTGCTCCTTAATAGCCTGCTGCTTCCGACTCATCCACCGAATTCCGAACGACATGGCTAAAGCATAAGGTAACCACAAAAAATGATTATAGGGTTTAGGGAGCATCAACAGCCCAAGGACAAAGAATGAGACAATCAGCCATACCACTATTGAACACTTAATCATAAACGTCTTCTCCTCTTGTGAATGAGTGTTGCGTATTGAACAATATGTTTCCTAGCGCATTGGTATAATGACTGGGATATTCCAACACCTCTAGTAGTAGAAGGCTTTACGGACTTTCGTAAACGCCGTGAACAACTCGAAATGCCACTTGCCTAGGGATCTCGGAATTGATAAGAAAGGAGCGTCAACAAGCCCCAAACTAACCAACCCGAACGACACTAACAACTGATGTTCTATACTACACGTAACCCAGAAGAGCCTTATGCGAGAAGACCGCACGTAGGGATCTGTGAGGGGGACGTCAGGCAACTGGCGTTCCTACCTTAATAGGTGAAAATGGACGAGATTGTAGAACAGCCCAATTCCAAGAAGGAGCTTGCTACCCTCTTGGACGGGATTGAACTACCCGAGGAGGAACTTACCAAAATTAGGAATAAATTAGCAGGGGAGGCTTTCTCAACTGAAGTGCTTTCGAAGGTGATTCCGGTTTGGTCTGGCCTTCAATGTCTGAAGAATTGGGAGAAAATAATTCAGGCTGATGTTGAGGAAACCAAGAAGGACTATTTATTGCTTAACACCGTTCGCGAACTGAAAAAGCATGGAAGGTCAATCAGTTCACTTTTAGATTTCATCTCTCATCCAACGAATGGGATACTATACTCACGTCTGCTTCAGATTGCAGAAGTTAATGAAGTGAACTCAGACCTAATCTTGTTACTAGCAAACTCATTGCAAAAGCTTACCAAAGAAGATTGTTTTAAGAAAATGGATTACAATCTCTGCCTAGTGAATGTGATGAGTAAGCTACAGAGTTACTCTCTTCTTCTTCTAGCGCAGTCTAATCAGTGGGGAGATTTTCAACTCGGTAAGACTGTATATGGGTATAACGGGGAATACTACGAGATTGAATGGCACAATGAATTTGCAGCGTCCTATTCGAGGAAGCATTCCCTTGATTCCAAGCAAGAACTAGTAATTGCTCAAGGGATGCTCGAGCTTCAAAAGCAGGGTCTAGTCCAAGCTAAGGGGCGCAATGGACATTCTGTATCATCGGCGTTCCTGACAGAGCTCGGGCACGGTGTCTATGAACTAATATCCCAAACCTAACCCCAAAGAAAGTAATCGGTGAGGAACGAACCCGACTTACTTTCGGTTGTTGGACAGGCCCGATTGCGAGAGATTTAGCAGAGCGATGGGTTGATCAGTGAGAGACTGTTGGATCTAGGGTAAAGCTCCACCGATACCCTCTTATGCATTTTCCTTTTGAGGCCTTGTGGGGGTAAGGCTTTTCTTGCCGTTTAGCTGGAGTGCTGGACTAAAGATGAGCGTTACTGGCCCTCGGCTGATTATGCCACGGGCACAGTCTGCTGATCTGGGGGCGTGAGGGTGCTTCAGGGCGATTTTCCCTATTGACGCGGAGGGGACTGAGGTTTTCCCGAATCCTCTGATTTTTGGGTGCACGTTCTCTAGCGATGGCCGTGAGTGAGGCTCGTGTTGATCGGATGTTCCGTTTTAGACGGAGCCATCATCACACAACTCACACCCATTCTATTCAACTGACGAGCTAGAACAAACCCTGTCGGGCCCGCTTCATAGCATATTTTGAGCTCCTTCAAGGGAACCTCTAGCTTCTCGGCAAGTCGTCGCAGGGATCTAACCACCGAGGTATTACTCCCTTTACTCTCCTCGTAATATTGAGCGGGCTCTCTGCTTCCTCCCTGTGCATACGCAATCGCAATTGTTGGATTCAAACTCTCAAGCCTTCGAGTTTTTTCCCTGCGGGCTGAGGTCTAGAATCCTACGGATTATTCCTTGTGCACATCCAGTCCAATAGAGTATGTATTCGTCATGACGTTTCTAGGTTTCTTTTCTTCTTTGATGGATAGGTTATCCCATTCCGGTGAGATAATAGCCCACGAAATCCCTAGTGACGTCTCCTTTTTTTCTCGTTACGACCACCAAGGTTCAACTATATAATCTCTACAAAAATGACGCAATTTATAAAAATTATAGCATTTAGTTGCATTTTTTGTTCTTTGTCATTCGCTGGAGCAGAACCTCATCACAAATTTTCGAATTGGATGAAACTTTCCGTAATAACTCAGAATACCTCTTCTATATTAGATGAAACATATCCGGTAGGACGACCTGACCCTAAGTTTTTTATGGATGACTTTGATCAAATTGACTTATTAATATCAAAACTAGTCGAGGATGGTGAATTAAGCACCAAAAGCTTCACTCTCAAATCTGTTGAAAGCCTTGGTGAAGATTTAACAAAGATACACGAATTTATAGATATTCTATCAAAGGACTATGGTAGAAGTATTGCTTTGGAGCTTATCGACATGGGCTTAAGAAGAAGACACACAAAATCAGAAGACAAAAATTTGCCCTTCATATTAAATGTGAAATTACCTCCAAAAAAATTAGTAGCGCTTGAACTCATAGTAAACGAGTATGATTTACTAGATTTTAAAAAGTAGAACAACCCCAAATAAAGTAATCGGTGAGGAACGAACCCAACTTACTTTCGGTTGTAGTGCTAGCACTACGCCCTTCTCATTTCTTAAAAATATAGAAAATCTACTCGCCCATAAAGGGATGCACTTCAAAATAGCAATTATCAGCTCTCTAAAGCCAATCGGTCTAGTATCATTGCCTTCGAGGCGGATCGATGCTGCGAACTGGCCGAGTAGTGGTGAGTGTTGATCAAGCCAGTCCCTTCCAGAAATCCTCTGTTTCATGTGGGTCGGGGAGGACCTCGATGATCATGGGGTTTTTGTTGTCTTCTTGCTCGTCTAAATCCTCAGGGAACCTGACGGCTAGGTAATCCCAGTCCCACATTTTAGCGTAGTGCTCGAAGCGGATTTGGTGGGCTTGGGCGAAGTGATTGCTTTCGCTCTCGCTGAGTGAGGAGAGGCGTGGCAGGCGGGAGAAGATGCGTCCGCCGCCGTTGTTGATGATGACGAGTCGGCGTCCTGTGAGTTCGATCTGCTCGCTCATGAGGAGGGCGTTGAGATCGTAGAGGGCGGTTAAGTCACCGATGATGCACCAGGCGTTTTCGACTTCGCGGGAGGCCCCGAGCCAGGTTGCGATTTGTCCGTCGATGCCGTTGGCGCCTCGGTTTGCCCATACCTCAGGGGTGGGAATGTCACGCTGGGCAAAAGTGGCCCACTCACGAATGGGGAGACTGTTCCCAAGGTAGATGGATTCGCCCGTCGTGGCGTGGAGGGAAAGGGTGCGGATGAGGCCGGGTTCGGAGCTGGGGTAGCCCTCTAAGCGTTCATCGACCTGGGCGCGGACGCCTTGCTCGTTCTGCAGGTGGTCGAGAATGTCACCGACCTCTGCCTGGGAGCCAATGCCACGCGCAATTCGTCCGACGTCGCCCTTGATGACGGTTGATTCGCGGCTGAGTCCGGAGTAGCCCGAGTTCGTGACAGAGAGGACCGCGATCTCTGAGAGAGTATCGAGATCACGCCAAAAGCGTCCGTGTGGGACCTCACCCATGCGGAGGACTTTGGCGGGTAAGTTGCCTTTGAAGGATTCTTCTGGGCGGAGGAGGAGCTGGTCTTGTAAGGCCTCACGCAGGCCCGAGTGTGGATCTGCGATGACTGGAACACCTAAGCCCTCGACAAGGTGGAAGACTGCTTCACGCTCAGTGGGGCGAAGGCCTCCGAGCATGACGATGAGCCCGCCGAAGACGGACTCTTTAACAAAATCAACAATGAGTGAGCCATCGAACGATTCCTTATGCGGGGCGAATTCTCCGATGTCCTCGAGCGAAAGGGGAGTGATGTCCTCGGCCTTAAACTCTTCCTCCATGGGGAGATTTAGGTGGAGCGGGGTAGTGGCACACCATTCCGTGAGGGGCGTGTTTTCTGGCGTATAATCTGCTCCGTAATACGCGTAGGTTCCAAAGATGTTGGGCTGTCTGATCGCTTGAGGAGCACCTGAATCACGGAATTCAAGCGGACGGTCCGCTGATATGATGACGAGAGGGCGGGCTTGGTAATGAGCCTCTACGACAGCAGGTAAGCACTCGGCAACGGCGGTTCCAGAAGTGGTGATGACCGCGCAGGGTTCGCCAAAACACATCGTGCGCCCGAGCGCGAAAAAGGCCGCGCTCCGTTCGTCCGGGTGGTAATAGAGCTCTAGTCCCTCGGTGCGCTCTAGCAGGAGCACGAGAGGCGCATTCCGAGCGCCGGGGCAGAGGACAAAGTTTGTGATGCCACGTTGCAGGCATTCGGTCAGTAATTGTCGTGCGAGCTCCATGATGATACGGGCAATTATTTAGCGACGAGATCATACCCGCGCCAATCGATGATTTCTGCGTGGTAGAACTCCCCAACCTGAGCATCATCAGGCACGAAGACTCGACCATCAATATCAGGAGCGTCCCATTCGCCACGGGCGATGCCTTCTTCTTCCACGAGGACTTTGACCTTCTTGCCGACCTGCTCTTGGTTCACTTCCTTGGCGACCTTGTCGATGAGGGAGGTGGCCTTCTTCATGCGGCTTTTCTTGGTCATGTGGTGGACATGGTTCTCGAGCTTGTTGGCGTGCGTTCCTTCCTCCTTCGAGTAAGTGAAAATGCCCGCGCGCTCGAAGCGGAATTCCTCGATAAACTCAAGTAACTCCTCGAAGTCTGCCTCGGTTTCGCCGGGGAAACCAACAATGAAGGTGGTGCGGATCGCGATCTCAGGAATCCCAGCCTTCATGCGGCGGAGGAGATCACGAATGTAATCGCCATTGGTCTTACGGCGCATGGTGGTGAGCATGTGATCTGAAATATGCTGCAGTGGAATGTCGACGTATTTGGCGACCTTGTCACACTCTGCGATGGTCTGGATGAGTTCGTCTGACCAATGTGCAGGGTGGGTGTAGAGGAGGCGAATCCAGAACTCACCTTCGATCGCGTTCAGCTCGCGGAGGAGAGAGGCGAGGGATTCCCCACGGTCAGAATCTACACCGGAAGTTGGCTTCGCGGTTTTGCCTAAGCCTGTCCACTTATCCATCCCGAAGTAGGTCGTGTCTTGAGAAATGAGGTTGATTTCCTTTACGCCGCTTGCGACGAGAGCCTTGGCTTCCCTAACGACAGATTCCTGCGTGCGGGAGCGGTGCTGGCCTCGGATTTTAGGAATAATACAGAAGGAGCAGGTGTGGTTACAGCCCTCGGCGATCTTAATGTAGGCAGAGTGTGCAGGAGTTAAGCGGTAACGAGGAGTATCGTGATCTGGGATATACTTCGGCTTAGCGGTGACGGTATCGAGAGATTCTTCACCAACGGCTCGTCCGATGACATTACGGATGATCGGCGCGACTTGGTTGACTTGGTCTAGCCCGATGAAGGCATCCACCTCTGGAAGTAAGCCCGGGAGGCGCTCGTCTTCATTTTTAGAAACATTAAAGCGTTGGGACAGACAGCCCGCGACGATGATTTTTTGCTTTTCACGAGCGGGGTCTTCATGGCGGGAGTTTACAGCGTTGACGATCGTCTCGATGGACTCTTCTTTGGCAACGTCAATGAATGAGCAGGTATTGATAATGAGAACATCCGCGAGATCACGATCTTCATCGCGCGTCATCGTCATTCCTTCCTCCTGTAAATGACCAATCATGATCTCTGAATCGATCAGGTTCTTGGCGCACCCTAGAGATATAAGTCCAACTTGTGTAGGCATGCGGGGAGGGAATACATAAAAGGGGAGTTATTACAGGGATTTTTTCATGTTTTTTGGTTTTTTATGTGAGGTTAAGTAGGGGCTTCGAGTTTCGTGGATTGATGGTTGCTGAATGAGATAGGTTGGTTATGCCTTAGTGGTGATTGATCGTTTTATGAGAAAGGGGAGCCCGCTTTGGATTGGCGTGGTGTTCTTTTTCGTAGGGTTTTGTCCGGGGATGTGGATGCCGGGACTGCCTAATATTTTACGCGCACAAGGGCATGCGGAGTGGATTCCGTGGATCTATATGGGGATGCCCGTGGGGTCGATTATTTCTCCGCTATTATTGGGGGCGCTCTCGGATGGTAGGATTGCCGCGAATCGGCTCTGTGGTTATGTGATGCTGATCGGTGGGGTGTCGATGACGGTGGCCTTTAGTGCGCTGCAGTTTGGTGCTCGGATTGAGGTGTTTGTGGGGCTGATGCTGGCGAATGCCTTGTTGTCCGCGCCGCTTTGGGCACTGATTACGCAGTGCGCTCTGGCCTATTTACATGGGCGGGAGGAGAAGTTCTCGTTTTACCGCGTGTTCGGCACGGTGGGGTGGTTAGCGGCAGGGATGATTGGTGGGTTTTATTTAGGTGCCGACTCTTCTGCGATCGCCGGACTTGTGGGTGGGGTGTTGCGATTCCCGATTGGGTTGCTGTGTTTTTTGATGCCGCATTGTGAGCCACTAGCTAAGGGGAAGCAGGTTTCTCTTTTAGCGATGGTGGGTGCCGGCAGTAAGGAGTTGTGGCAAGATCGGAATACGCGAGCGCTTTTGATTTCGGCAGGGTTAATCGCGATTCCAATGGCGTCATTTTTTATGTATGTGCCGCTGCAAATGAAGGCCTTGGGGATTGAGAAGCCAACGGTCTGGATGGCGTTCTCTCAGTGGTTTGAGATTCCCGCGATGTTGACGCTCACGTGGGCCTGCCGAAAGTTCCGGATTAAGTGGTTGGTGCTCTTTGGGCTCATTGTGAGTGCGCTGCGCCAAGCCTTGTTCGCGGTGTCGGCGGAGACGGGGCAGTTCTGGCTCATTATCATGGGGCTTCTCATGCATGGGTTGACGTTTTCGTATTTCCTGACGGTGGCACAAGTGCACATGGAGAAACGTGTTCCCCAAGCCTTACGCGGAAGAGCGCAGGGGATGTTGTCGCTGATGTTCGGGGGATTTGGGAGCTTGATCGGGGTGATTTTTGTCTCGCAGTTGTTTGATTTTCAAGTGGATCTGCAAGCAGAAACAGGCTGGGCGCGTTATTGGTGGATTCTCACCTTGGTCGCAACGGCGCCTTGTGTGTATTTCCTGCTTCGTTATCAGAAAAGGGAAGTGGAATAGATTGACTTTTGATAATAGTGCTTTACCAACCGATTTTCCTTCTTCCGAGAAGGCAAAGGGAAGCGTCGCTCACTACGGAGGGACGCAGGAAATAGAGGGGAATACTGGTGAAACTCCAGAACGGTCCCGCCACGGTATTTTTGTGTTGTCTCTGGACGGCGCAAATCAGTCCGATCGCCCGCCTTTTGACAAAACCGAATCCGTCCTGCGGCAGACAGGACCTTCAAACACATATGAAAAACACTAAAGAGAGAGCCGCCTTGGTCGCCGCTCTCACCTACGTCGGTGTGTCGAGCCTTGCGCTCGCACAAGAAGATCCTATTATCGTAACGGCTTCCCGCCTTCCAGAACTCTTGTCTTCAGCTTCAAGTGAAGTCGAATTGTTCAAGCCTGAAGAAATCGAGGCACGTCAGCAAGACCGTTTGCAGGATGTGCTGAATCTTACTCCGGGGGTGCAATCCACTTCGCTTGCAGGTCAAGAAGGGGGGCTTAGTTCTCTCTTTATTAGGGGGCTTAATACGGAATATAATCAATTAGTTATTGATGGAGTGGGAGTATCTTCTTCACTAAATGGTGGTAATTCTGGAGCCATATTAGGAGCTTTTCAATTTAGTGGAGGCGATCAACTAGAGGTAGTCTTAGGAGCAGAAGGCGTAGTGCATGGAAGTGCCACTACGGGAGGGCTTGTTGGAGTTGTGCATTCATTCGATAATGCGGTAGAAGGAACGAGCTTTTTCACTGAATTTGGTGGTGATGAATATTTAAATTATCAGTTTTCACATGTGGATTCATTCGATAATATAGATTATTATTTTAATTCTAACTTTACCGAACTAGAGCATGATGGTGTAGATAATGAATTTGAAAATCGCCAAGTTAGTGCGGGACTTAGATATCGTGTAAGCGTTGAAACAAGTCTTATCTTTACAGCAAGAGGTGGCATGAGCGATTTTCAGTTTCCTAGTCGGTCGGATCAAACGGATTACGAAGTTGGTAGCTTGAAGCTGGTTCAAGAAAAAGAAGATTATTCTGGTTCTACGGTATTAGGCTATTTCAACACAGAGTTTGATTCAGGCGGTACTTTTAGGACGAATTATGAGAAATTTAGTTTAACTTCAGATCATCGCTGGAATCTTAATGAAATAATCAAGCTAGGTTTAGGCGTAGATGCTTCACTAGGAGAATTCGAAGAATCTGGTTTCGTCAACAGGACTGTAGAGGAGGATATTATTAGTGCTCATATCAATGTAGAAGGAGATTTCGGACCTGTTGTTTTATCAGCGAGTTTCAGAGGAGAGGAGAATAGTCTCTTTGGTTTTCTTCCTTCTTGGGATATAGGTGCCTCTTTATCTATTGATACGCTGGGCTCAGAGCTTTATTTTAAGGCTAGTCAGGGCGTGAGAAGTCCTAATTTTAATGAGTCAGGAGCTTTTAGAACACAAGAATTTACTCAATTGAGTAATCCTGATCTGGAGGAAGAGGAAATCACTTCGTTAGAGTTGACATACACACAGAAGTTGAAAGATTCACTGCAATTTTCTGTTACAGGTTATGCTCACTTTATTGATAACGCAATTCAGTCACCATTTAATTTTATTCCAGAGCTTGGAGGTTTTGTTGGGGTTGGTAGTAATCAGTCGGGTAATTCCGAGGTCTTTGGTGTTGATTTTGGCTTGAGCGGTTCTTTTGCTGATAACTTAAACTATAAACTAGCTTGGAACTATAATATTAAAAATGATATAGTAGATGGGTTTCCACGTAACACAGTGGCTGCAGACCTGCATTACAATGGCGGTGATTGGTCAATAGGTGCAGGTGTCAGTCATCGATCGAATGCGAACTTTGGAGGAGGAGATTTAGGTTCAAGCCTGGTCACCCGCCTGTATGGGCATTATCAACTTACGGATCATATCCAGTTAACTGCTCGGGTTGAGAATCTCTTTGACGAAGACTATTTAACCGATCCATTTGCCAGTTTTGATCCAGTGACATTTGAGTCTGTAGCAGGCGTTACTGGGCGCGGAAGGTCATTTTATGCTGGGATCAAGGCGACTTGGTAAGCTATTTTGACATGTGCCTAGGTGGAGCTCTCGTTCATCTAGGCATTTTTTCATTTTTTTTTCAAAGAATCTCGACAAAATCGTTTTTTTATCAATAATAATTAAGTTATGTTAAAAATCACGAAACTCTTACTACCTGCATCGCTGGCTATCTTTGTCGTGTCTTGTGTCCCACAAACCACGCAAACGACTCAAACGCAAAACCCATACGGAACGCCAACATACCCGGCCGCAACGACTCCTGAGGCGCAATATCCAGCAAGCACGCCTACATATCCTGAGGCTTCACCAACTCCAGTGTATCCTACAGTGGACACATCAACTAGTGTTCCCTCTACACCAGCTGCTACTTCTGGACAAAGTTATACAATTCAGAAGGGTGATACGCTATGGGGAATTGGTCAGAAATTCGGGACGAGTGTTGATGCGATAAGAAGCGCAAACACCTTGTCTGGTGATTTGATCCAAACTGGTCAAACGATCATGATTCCATAATGGAGGCTTGAGTTGATGAGAAAAATTTCATATAGAGGAGGCATGCACCTCCTCTTTTTTTATGCCTTATGCACCTTGCTGGTGGCTGGGGATGAACTTGTGGCTCAAGCTAAGCTTGCGATAGCACAGGAAAGATATAGCTATGCATATGAGTTGATTTCTAACAAAGGTGAATTGACCGAGGATTCGGCCCTCATCCTCTTAGAGGCTGGTATTCTTAGCGGGGCAGAGGTGAAACGCGCCCAGGAAGCATTAGCGAATGCGAAAAATGAATCGGTCGCTGGAAAAAGAGATTTTTGGCTAGCGATCTTACAGTTACAGCAAGGAGAGTTTGGTAATGCGCTTGATCAGTTTAACCGACTTTATCAATCCAATGACACTCCCTACCGCGATGTCGTCCGCCGAAATATTGCCCGAATTCACTTGGAACTCGGAAATCCCGAGGAAGCTGCCTCGATCCTGGGTGAGAATATTTCTAGTGAAAACGACCAAATCCTTTATGCTCAAGTTTTATTGAAGCTAGGAGACTTTACACAATGTCGCCAAATTTTGACTGAGGGGAAATTGGCCGATAGTGAAGCTCTGTCGAAGAATCTCTTGCTTGCTCAGCTATTCTTTGAGGAGGGTAAACTTAGTGAAGCAATTACTCTTCTAGAAGATGCTAAGGTAAGCCCCTATTCTGTCACTGGTCGGAGAGCGATCAGTTTTCTGAGTCTCCTGAAATCTGAGAATGGGATCAAAGGAAGTTATGACCAAATGCTAAGTGTGCTGCAAAACACAAAGGAAGTGGATCCGTATAAATCCTACTTAGATCAACTTTTACTGGCGGCGCAGGAGGATGATAAACCCAGTGAGCAGGTGATGGGAGATCTCCACGTTTTGCGCGAGACGTGGCCAGTGGGACTTCAGCCCATGCTACTCTATACTATAGCTCAACTACAAGGAGACGTGAAAGCTAGAATCACAACATTGGAGCAGATTTTTCAAGACTACCCCGAACATGGCATGGCTCCTAAAGTCTGCTTTTTAGCGGCGCAACTAGGTTTGCAAATTGAAGATGAAAAGGAGCGAGGCATTACTCTGCAAAGAATAATTGATGCCGCACCTGTCGATTCTCTAAAGGCAAAAATTTATACTTGGATGGCAGAGGCTAGTGATGGCGAGCAAAAGTTGGGGTTCTACAGTAAAGCGCTAGAAGTGGCTCCCATTGAGCAAATTTCGACCCTGCGTTTGAACCACAATTTAGCAGAGTTCTATCTGCCGCGTGAGAAGCGCAGCGAGTTCGTTCTATCATCAGATCAATACGTTTTCTATCTCTACGAACAGGCGATTTCATTGCTGGCCACAGATCCAGAAAAAGCGGAGGAGTTGTTGCTAGAGTTCCTGCGCAGTGCTCCAGAGGACGAACGAAAAGGAAATGCGCACCTAATTTTGGCTGAATTTGCCTTGAAGCAGAAAGATCCAAACTTGGCGAACGAGATTAAGGGGCATTTAGAGACTGTCGATTCCATTTATCAAGACTCCATTTCAGATCCAATGCGTTATAATTTAGCGAAGATCCAGCTTGCCCTGCTAGTTGGAGATACCCGCAATCTGAGCAGTGTGACATCTGGCTCCAAGGAAGATAAAGCCTTCCTCCTGAAGAGTGGTAAGCTCTTTTATGACCGTGGTGAGCTCCAACTAGCTAGCGCGCAGTTCAAGAAACTAGAGTCGATGGAACTTGCAAAAAAGGAACAGGATCTCGTCAGCTTATATCTTTCCCTCTGCTACTTTAAGCTGAATACAGAGGCTCACCAGCAAGATGCTCTCGCGCGGCTCCAGAAACTAAGTGACTCAGATGGCGCGTTCCAACATGAGGCTAAGCTGACATTGGCGCAACATTTTCTCGATAACGCTTCTCCGGAAAAGAGCTTGAGCAGTTTGCAAGGGCTTCCTGATTCCAGCTCAAAGAGCTTGATCCAAGCACGAGCCTACTCTCTCATGAAAGGGGCGGACAGCCGAGATAAGGCACTGGAATATTACGAAGCTCTATACAGGAATAAGAGTATCCCGATGCTCCAGCGCTATCAAATCGCCCACCAGTATGCGCAGTTCCTAGAGCAAGCAAATTTACGCGCTCAAGAAGTTGAGTTATACTATCAAATCGCTAATTTTGAGGTTCTTGCGGAACCAGTAGATCCAAGTGAATGGAAGCTCTACGAAACCCTTTGCGACCGAGGCGTGCAGCTGATGGAAAAGCTAGGTCAATGGCGATCAGCTTATAACTTAGCGAAAATTGTCAACGAGAGTAATTTACCGGATCGTGGATATTTTCTCAGAAAAGCAGATGAGATCTCATTAAAAAATATCCTTTGGGATGATAAGTAAGCTTAACTGAGGACTCATTCAATATCGCCCAGTGCCCATTGTATTCCGCTTAGGAAATGTTGTAGGACTTCAGGGGTGTAGTAAATGTGATTATTATGTCCCAGTGAGGAATAGAATACGAGGCCTTCACCATGTTTTTTAAACCAACTTATGGGATAATCCTTGTCCTTTCGTTTTGCTTTTTCAAAGTTGTTTTTATGCCGATCTAGGCGTAAGACAATTTCTAGATTTTCAGCATTATATGGATCTTTAAATTGGTAGATTTCTTCTTTGAATTCTAGATCACGCCCTTCTAAGTGCGTTGTGCTAAAATGGTTTTTCTTCCCTTCCTCTACACTAATACTTACATTCATTCCTGCATTCCATGGGTGTCCATCGAAGTATCCTCCGATCATTTTACCATACTCAGGCCATTGATAAAAGGTGTCTGTGGCCGCATGAAATCCGATGAAGCCCTTTCCGCCTGCGATGAACTTCATTAAGCTTTTCTTTAATCGAGATTCTCTGGCGGACCACTCCTTTTGCTCTTCTGAGCTGAGTGTTTTCGCTACACTTTTGTGAGGTGAAAAGACCTCCAATGTAGTATTGAGAAAGCAAATAGCATCAAATTCCTGTATTTTTTCAGGTTCAAAGTTAGCTAAGTCATTACTAATTACGGTCTCGAAAGCGCCTGTTTTTTCGCCCATGAGCTGAAGTGCGAGTTGCCCAACTGGAATGGATTTATGCTTGTATCCATTGGTTACAGAAAAAATGAGTAATGTTCTTTTTTCTTTAGGGGGAGTAACTTTAAGCTCCGTAAGAGCCTCGATGATTTGACCTTTGTGTTCTAGTGGATCAACAGTATTTTTGTTTTTTGGGGCGGCATAAGTGACAGAAGAGAGAGCTAGGAGGACATACAGAAAGATGTTTTTTTTCATGAAAGTGGGATATTAAATCGTTTCGTAACTGGTTCTTAGGATAGTTGAATCTTACAATAATCCAATAACAAATCGAAAGAATTCGCTTGCGAAAAAGTTATTATTCTTTGCATAATTCTTCAAATGTTATGAATGAAGAGGTGAGCGGAGTATTGGATGGTGTTTTACCAGAGTCGTATCTAAGCCTTTTTGATATGGTGAAAGATACGATGTTCTGGGTGAAAGATCATGAGTTTCGCTTTGTTAGGGTGAATGCATATTTCGCCAAATATATAAATTTAAAGGAAAGTGAAATCATAGGGAAAACTGATTATCAATTGTTCCCAAAAGAGGTAGCGAGTTTCTATGCTTCTGATGACTTGAAAATCATGGAAGAAGGGGAAGGTATTTATGAAAAACTGGAACTTCTCATCAATCGTTTAGGGGAAGCCGAGTGGAGACAGACGAGTAAGCTTCCAGTCCACACTGCAGAGGGGGGGATTGTTGGCACGATTGGGATTTCTACTGCGATTGATAGAAGTCGTGACTTAATCCCTGTGGAATACCAAACTTTCACAAAAGTAGTGGATTTTGCTCGTGAAAACTTACATGAAGGGGTTGGGGTAAAGGAGCTTGCCGCGTTTTTAGACATTTCGATTTCTACCCTTAATCGTAAGTTCCAAGAGTATCTCTATATCACTCCACAAAAACTTTTGCATCAGTTGAAAATCTCAAGAGCGTGTGAGCTCTTGGAGTCATCTATGCTCAATGTTTCCGAGATTTCTTATCGCTGCGGTTATGACAGTCCTGCTGCATTTTCCCGCGCATTCAAGACTGCTAAAGGCCTTTCGCCCTTACAGTATAGAAAATAATCTTTCAATTCAGGCAGCTATAAAAAACTTGCATGACTCATAGAATGACGCATGGTTACATCAGAGACTGCCGTGTACGACAAGCTCGTGGTTATAGACCCTGACCGATAAATATATTAAGGGAGCTAACCGTTGATCGTAGATCATGTCCTGCCTTAGTTGGACTGCATGTGAAACGGCACTGTTCCCACCTATTGAGACTACTGGTAAGTGGCTCTCTCCACGCACGGCACGGCGGTTTCTAAACTTACTGGGAGGCAGATTGCCCTTCCTCAATGAGTGACCAAAACTGCTTCGATTTCGCGAGTTCCTCGTCTTCTTTATTCATCGGTAAGCTGGATCGAAAGAGAAAGTCAGAGAAGCTGTTCTTGTTCATGATACGGCGCACGATAACGCGGTCTTCTTCCACTTCAAAATATACGCGTTGATCATTACAACGGAAACGGTAGAGGTCTTTTCCATCTCGCGTGATCTTACCAAAACGCTCGTCAACTCCATCCAGAACCTCTGCAGTGACCTGAAATTGATCGAGTAAATCCAGCTGAGTCATGGTGTCCAGTTGGGAGAGCTCGGAGGCGCTCAGTTGGTTGAAGATGATTTGAAACATGGATAGTCTTATCTCCGATTAGAGAGGAGAACGCACGTTTTTTTTAGCGGAAAATCACCTTAGTTCTCTGCCTTCCCTAATCCAACTTTCTCCTTCAGTGCTTTAATTTGGTCACGCAGGTGTGCTGCTTTTTCGAAATCAAGGTTATTTGCCGCTGCGAGCATTTCTTTTTCGAGCTCCATCAGGATTGCTGTAGCGTTATAGATCGTTTCGTCTTCGCCTACGATGCTGGTTTCGACCGATTTCCCGCCTCGTTCCTCGTTTGAGTATTGTTGGAGCGATTCCTGCACCGCTCGGATCACACTCTTAGGGGTGATGCCGTGTTTTTCATTGTGCTCCATTTGTTTGCCGCGTCTGTATTCAGTGATGTCGATGAGGCGTTGAATGGAATCGGTGACGACGTCGCAGAACAAGTAGCACTTTCCGTTGACGTGACGTGCGGCGCGGCCTGCAGTCTGGATGAGGGAGGTTTCGTTACGGAGGAATCCCTCCTTATCGGCATCGAGGATGCAGACGAGGGAAACCTCAGGGAGGTCGAGCCCTTCCCTAAGTAGGTTAATCCCGATGAGTATATCGAACTCAGCAGCGCGGAGCGAGCGCAGGATTTCTACCCGCTCGATCGCATCGATGTCGGAGTGGAGGTAACGCGCCTTCAGTCCTGTGTCCTTGAGATAATCGGCGAGATCTTCTGCGGTGCGTTTGGTTAAAGTGGTGACCAAGACTCGCTCTCCCTTTTCGACATTTTGGCGGCAGAGCTCGATCGTATCGTCGATTTGCCCCTTAAGCGGACGCATGACCAGCTCAGGGTCGAGTAAGCCCGTTGGGCGAATAATCTGCTCGACAATTAAGGAGCGTCCGCGTTGTTCTGGATCAAAGTCTGTAACAGGTTCTTCATTGCCCGAGGTTTCGATGGTCATGCGACGGATGGTGAGGGGATCGATCCCGATACCATCTTTTCCTGCGATTTTGATGTAGTTCTTCACGTCTTGGCGGGAATTCGCGAGTTCGAAGGGGCCGGGAGTGGCACTCACATAGACGTTTTGCTCCACTCGCTCTAGAAATTCTGCGAATTTGAGCGGGCGGTTGTCCATTGCACTGGGGAGGCGGAACCCGTGTTCGACAAGAGTGTTTTTCCGTGAGCGGTCACCCTCATACATGCCCCTAACCTGCGGGAGGGTAGCGTGGGATTCATCGACGAGCAGGAGGGTATCATCCGGAAAGAAATCTAACAGCGTATATGGTGTTTCCCCAGGTTCTCTCCCTGTCAGGTGACGCGAGTAGTTTTCCACTCCTTGGCAATATCCCAGCTCTTCCATCATCTCGAGGTCATACTCGGTGCGCATCTTGAGCCGTTGGGCTTCTACTAATTTTCCTTGCGTCTCAAATTCGTCGATGCGCTCCGTCATTTCATCCCGGATCGCTCGCATCGCTTTCTTGAGCGTTGTCTTATTCGTGACGAACTGCTTGGCGGGGAAAAAGGTATAGTTCTCCATCGTGCCCGTGCTGGCGCCACGAGGCATCGCGATTTCTGAAATGCGGTCGATCTCGTCCCCAAAAAACTCCACTCGAATCGCGGTGCGTTCTAAATATGCAGGATGAATATCGACTACATCACCCCGTACCCGGAAACGCCCGCGGGAGAACTCGGTATCACTCCGCTCGAACATGAGCTCGACTAAGTTCTTGAGAAACTCGTCGCGGCTAATCTCTTGCCCCACGTAGATCGGCAACATACTACCCACGTAGTCATCAGGAGAACCTAAGCCATAAATGCAACTCACGGAGGCCACTACGATTGTATCCTTCCGCGTGAGGAGCGAGCCCATCGTACTAAGTCGTAGACGCTCGATTTCATCATTCACTGCAGAATCCTTCTCGATGTAGGTGTCCGAGCGAGGAATGTAGGCCTCAGGCTGGTAGTAATCGAAGTAAGAGACGAAGTATTCGACCGCATTGTTTGGAAAGAAGTTCTTAAACTCGGAGTAGAGTTGCGCCGCCAGCGTCTTGTTGTGACTCATGATCAGGGTGGGGCGGTTGGTCTTTTGGATGATGTTCGCCATCGTGAAGGTTTTTCCAGAACCTGTGACACCCATCAGGGTTTGGTGCCGATTCCCGACATTCAGGGAGTTTACGAGCTTCTCAATCGCTTGTTGCTGATCACCAGCGGGGGCGTAATCTGTGACTAACTCGAACGACATGGCGGTAGGGTTGGTAATTTAGTTCCAAAGGAAAGACTCCTCACTCGCGAGAACCTTTCCCTCTTGGATCAGCTCCGCTCGCCACGCTAAGATTCGCCCACTCTTTTGATATTCATGACTGATGACCTGAAATTCAACCTTGCCCATCTCGCGCGGGGAGATGGTCTGAGTGAGCACCCGCGATTCGCGTCCTTGGTCAGCTTGGCGGTAACTGAACTTGACGGTAAGTGGGAGGCCTTTACTCGTGAGTGCGTTATTATTCCAACGGATGACGTAGTAGTGTCCGTGACGGAGTTTTCGGTCGGCTTTTTCAAGATTATGGTCATAGCGGAAGTTTGCCTCAGCCTTAATCATGGGCACGGGTTGGTTCCGCGTAGATTCGTCACGCAGATGGAACTGAGAAACCTCGATGGGGGGGGCACAACTGACGAGGAAAAATGCGCCGCAGAAAGCCAAGAAATACTTCATGACGTTTTAAGTAATAAGTTTCTTGTGATCTGGGAATGAAATTTTTAGAGTATTTCTCGGAGATGAACGACTTTATCAGACAAAAGCTGGATGCCTATGTGGCATCCCAAGGGTTACGCCAAACCAAGCAACGTAATGAGCTGGTCGAGAAGATTTTCTCTAGCAGTGAGCACTTTACGATCGAGGAGTTGCTAGATCGCCTCCGCAAGACGGATATCAAGGCTTCCCGCGCCACGGTGTACCGCACCGTTAAGTTGCTCGTAGATGCAGAGATGTTGTTTGAGATCGACCTCGGAGAGGATGTCACTACCTATGATCCCAATTTCATGGAAAACCCGGTGCACAATCACCTTGTCTGTGTCGATTGCGGTAAAGTAGTTGAGTTCGAAGATAATCATCTGGAGCTACTGAATGATTGTCTCTCCCGCCGGATGGGGTTCCGCCCCGTGAAAAAATCCCTCCGCATCGAGGCTTGCTGCGAAAAACTCCGAGCATCAGGGACATGTGCGAACCTGATTCAAGCCCGTGTCACCCAAAAGCGTTTGCCAAACCGGAAGAAGTAACGGTGTAATGATCTGCAATTATAAAGCTTATAGTAGGGTGGGAGGGACAACCTGATTTTGCTTTATTTGGATTATTGATCTGGCGAAGCTGCAGGTTTTTTATTTCAAGGAGTTAAGAAATTTCTTTACTAAGGGACAGGTAATTTAATACTGTATTTAGTGCAAATTTTACAATTAACTTTCATGATACAGGTTATAAATCTTATGCAGTCGGAGTCAGTAAATCATTTTCAAAAAACTTCGCAGGAGGTTTAGATTTTGGAGTAACCACATCTAGAAGCTCGACAATTTTTTCTAAAACACTGCAAAGCGAATACTTACGTAAACAAGGAAGGCGAAGATAGTTATATGGATTTACTCATTAAAATAAATTTTCTTTTTTTAGGAATTTGTTCTCTAATTTTTCTAATTAGACCAAAAACATTTGATTGGCTTGTAAGGTTACTTAGTAAAATTTTTTCAATTAAAGAAACTGTTAGTAAAGAATTACTTACAGCATCGAGTAAAGTAGCTCTGGGTATATGTATATTTTACCTATTATTCTCACTATTGGCATATTTTGACATTTGAAATTAAAGAGTTAATCAAAGCGAACCCAAAAGCGGTAAAACGGAGTAAATGCACTGTCACGATGATCTGCTGACCTTATGGGGTCGTGCATGGAAACGTGAATTTCCGTCTAATCGAAGCGAGCCCAAAGGCGTTCGCAAGCGAGAATCGGAGTAAGCGTGGTGTCATGCCTGGTGCGGCCCTTTGGTGACATTCCACCGTGCGCAGGGTAATGCGTCGTCTGGAAGTCCACCCGATCTGCGTAATTAGATTGCCTGTCCCTTTATATTATACGTGAAGCCTTTGAGGTTAAGATGTATGATGAATTATTAGATAATGGTGTGAAGTTATCAAATAAGGTTTCACCACCGAGAAGATAAGATGGAATATTATAAAGTAATACAAGGGGAATGGGGAGCTGTAATAAGGGTCTTTGGGAAGTTTTCAAAGCAGGCAAAGAAGGCTTTGGAGCAGTTGGAAGTAAAAGGCTTACAACTCTCATATTCAGAGAGTCCCTTTTCTGATGATCCTATATATTCACAGTTAAATAAATACGCGATGCCGTCTTGGACTCCTGAGCCTCTAAATTTTTTAAAGGAGCTGGATTTAGATTATCTGCGAATACTTAATTTAAATAGTGTTGCAAATCTTTCTGTAATTGAAGAGTTAGAGGGGCTTAGGTTCCTTTTTATCGGAGAAAAGCTCTCAATGCCAATTAACTACAGGCTGTTTGATAGACTAGAAAAACTTTCGTGCTTTTGGCATAAAGGCGATGAAAGCATAGGAGAGTGTTTCCATTTGAAAAATCTAGAAATTACGGGTTATAACAAAAAGAACCTTCAATTATTCCAAAATTTAGAATCCTTAGAAGAGCTTATTTTAGTGAAGTCTAGACTTCAATCATTACAGGGTCTGAACCCAAGTATAGAAAGCCTTGAGTTTCATGGCTGTCATGGATTAGTAGACCTAAAAAGCTTAGAAGAATGTAAAAAATTAAATTATCTAAAATTTGAGGGGGCTAGTAAAATTACTAGTGAGTCACTTCTTTCGCTACCTGATTCTGTAGAGCATTTAGAGTTAAATGGAATTAAGGAAATAGAAACTCTGAAGACTCTTTCCCATCTTAAAAATTTAAAGTCTATTCGGTTTTTTGAAAGCACTAATATTTTAGATTGTGATATATCAGTATTAGAGGGTTTACCTAAGCTAGAATCTGCAATGTTTAATATAAAAAGACATTATAAACTGAATAGAGATAAAGCGATATATTCTGGAATATAATTAGATTGCCTGTCCCTTTATATTATACTTTACTAAGGGACAGGTAATTTAATACTCGTTACAAGGGAACCTATAACTATATTAACGCAGTTCCAGTAAATAGGGTAAACAACTTAAGTAGTGCAACTGATTTAGTAATTAAAGGAGCTGGTCACATGTTAGTAGACTGGGTACCATTTAAAGCCTTAGGAGGTAATGTAAGATGATGAAAATATTGAAAAAAATATGGATGTTTCCTTTGCTGACCTTAACTGGGTGTTTTATTGACGCTGAATATTACAAGCATAAACCTACAAATAACATAAGGATTGATTTTTATAACTCAAAACTGACCGCTAAAAAAATCAAATTAAATCATCAAGAGTTTATTTCCAATGGCGTTTTATTTATCCCTAGTTTTGAGGAGTTTTCGCCTAAAGAACGCCCAAATATATCACTGATACTAGTTAGTGATTCACCATATAAAGTTTTAATAGAAAAAATTAAGATTGATAACAGTTATGAAAAATTAATTAATAAGGAAGTTTCTAGTAGTTTTGAACCTGGAAGGCTATATAATTCTGCTATTAGATTAGAACATTTTACAGAATTTAAAGATTTTACAGCTTTTAAAGATTTTATTGAGACCCCTAATATCACTTTTGAAATTTACTATTCTATAGATGGAGGAGCGAAAAGGAAAATGAGCTTTGAGTTACAACAGGTATTAACAAAAGACGTTAATTGGTAACCGATCAACGTGTCATTTACTCGAACATATTAGATTGCCTGTCCCTTTATATTATATCTTCAGTCTCTAATTTTGGAAAGTCCATAGTGCAATTATACAGCGCGTTCATTGTTTTAGCGATGGTTATTTTCGGAGTTTCTGCAATCGACAATTAGCTTTAAAAAGAGAGATGAGCTCTTTAGAAGAAGAGTCTTCCACTAAGTGCTAGGGTATGCGCTTCGACACTCTGGTCTGACGCTCTAGTAATCATAATTAATGGCACGAAGCTCTTGTTATAAAGGTATTCTGCACTGATAGCTAAATTTGGAGTTATGAATGTTTCCAAGCCAGCCGCAAGTTGCTGTAAAGATTCATATTCGTCCCCATTACCTCCTTGCTTCCCGTGCCCATAGACCACTGAAAGGCGGGAAGGCATGTCGTAAAGGTTAAAGTCATATGCTGCTTGGACAGTAATTGCTCTTACTGCGGCTCCCGTTGCAGGCCAACCTCTTTCCGTTTGGGTAAATTCGCCCATCAATGATAGGTTTCCGTATTTGGCCTCTAACCACACGTCATAAGCGCCATTACGGTGTTGCTCTAGAAATGGTTGGGAGTTTACTCCTGGATGGTTAGCATTATTAGAATCGTAAATTGTATTGTAGATATATCCAGCTCCAGCATCTACCTGCCATCCATAATATTCAGGGAAATCATATGTTGCTGAAACTGCGAAGTTTTTAAGAAATCCACTTTCTGGCAGATCTGCCACTCTCAGCTGTCTACCTCCAGCTATACCAGTGAGTGCTAATCTAAAGTTATTTTGAACGTAACCAAGCTCTAGAACTGCATCGTCAGAATCAACCCTGTAATAGTGATTAGTTACAGAGTGAGTGGTCGGATTATATGATTGCATGTTTCCGAAATCGACAGTTTTTCTCCCAAAGGTTACATAGAATGGAAAACGGTTTAAGTCGCCTAGCGTAACGAATGCCTCTCGTATTTGCTTTTCCTCTTGCCCCGGAAACTCTAGCTCCGTGTAGATACCATGTAAAAATACGTTTATCCAGTTTGTAGGGGCGTATGTTATGGCGACGTCTAAGTTATCGATCGTCTGTTCGTCCCCGCTTTTTCCTGATGAATGCTGAGATGGAAACCTACCAAGCAATGGGAATTTACCCGAGGTGTTTGTGTTTTCCGCATAATAGGAGAAAGAGGCATGCCCAGAAAGGTATAGCTTGCCGACCTCTAAAGCTCCTTGCCTGTATGAGTCTATTATATAATAGGACTTATCTACAACCCCTCTTTGCCATGAAAGAATATGCTTTGAATAATCTAAATTTGTATCTATACACCAGTTTTCTGGGATGAGATCATCAGTAGAGTATTCGTTCCAATCTTTACCATGTGAGAATTGTAAAGCTAACAGCAATATAATATTTACGCAAATTTTCGGCATAAAAACATTATTAAAGGCTGAGTCTGACCACTGTAAAGTCTAATAAGAAAAAAGAAGAAATCGCATTGTGCCAAATAGAATGACACCGAAGAAAGCTCTTAATTTAGGAGTGAGGTAGTGGTTGACCCACACCCCTATGAGCAACAGCTGGAGATGTATTAGAACCACACGCACAGTGTCGCGGACCGGATCGTCAGCATTAGCCAGCCGCATGTGCGCCCAATCGTCAGAGGCAAGGCTGGGAAAAAGGTAGAGTTTGGCGCGAAGATCTCTGTCAGTCACCGAGAAGGAGGATATGTCCGCTTAGACCGCCTGTCCCTTTATAGAAAAAGATTTGACAATGTGAATTTACCCCCGAAGTGCAACAAATCGGTTAAGGTTAGTAATTAAGAGAAATTTTGTCGAGTAAAGAAGCTGAAGTTTTAAAGTTAAGAGTCTTTCTTGGTCTGTTATTAATGAGGGTTTGAGCTTTTTTATAAGGATGATAAGTTTCTGGGAGAGGCGTCTTTTTTGGGAAGAAGTGTCGGTAGAGACCGACAGTGTTTTCGACGAGCCCTTTTTGCCAAGCTGCATAAGGAGCACAGTAGTAAATATCAGCGCCTCCAGCTGCGGTAGATAGAGCCTTATGGTTTAGGAATTCAGGACCATTATCAGTAGTTATAGAATGAACAATTTTCCCTTTGAGAGAGTTTTTCAGAGCTTTGGTAATAGCCTTATTAGACCTATTGGGGATTCTAGAGACGATGGAGTATAACGACTTTCTTTCTACAAGTATAAGTGAGGAGGATTGTGAGCCTTTAGGTCCGAGGAAGAGATCCATTTCCCAATGCCCGTATTCAGAACGGTTGGAAGCTTCTTTAGGCCTTTGAGTAATAGATTTTTTTGATCTAGAGGATTCTGATAAGTTTCTTCTCCAGGGAGTTCGTTTGATACGACTCTTTTTACGCAGAAGAGGCTCTAAATTGTCATAATGCCAAGCGTATTTATAGATGTAACGATAGATAGATTTAGTCGATATAGAGAACCCAAATTTATAAAGGAAAAGAGAAGCGATTTGTTCAGGGCTTAGAGTAAGAATAAGTTGCTCTCTAATAAAGTGATGATGTTCTTTACGAATTTTACGTCTAAGGTGATTAGCCATAAACCGTCGAGATCTACTTTTTGGGTTAGTAACAATAGCTGAGTAACAATTTGGTTGGTATTGATTGCGTTTGAGTTCGCGCGAAATCGTTGAGGGAGAGAAGCCTAGGATTTCAGCTATTCTACGAATTTTCATACCATCCTTTCTAAGTCTAAAGAGTGTATGGCGGTCATATTTGTTAAGGTGTCGATATGTCTTGATCATTGTATTTCAGGTGCATCAGGGCACGATTTGTTGCACTTCGGAAGTCAATCCAGAGACAAGATTCGTTGTTTTACCTAGGTTTCCTGTATGAGAAGACCGCGCTTATTAGCTCCGAAGCACTTTGCGAAAGCATATTATCACTGTGTGTCACGGGTTGTGAACCGGGAGTTTGTGCTGCAGGAGGAGGAAAAGGAGCAGTTTATCGCGCTCATGCGGTTGTATGAAGGGCTCTATGGTTTGCGGGTAGTGACCTATTGTGTGATGTCGAACCATTTTCATGTCTTGGTGGAGGTGCCGCAACGTCC
>CALKLP010000312.1 GCA_937991965.1 uncultured Verrucomicrobiales bacterium | reverse complement strand
TTCTCAAAGGTTTGGGCGAGGTTTTGCGGGAGTTTTTCGGCCGCTGTGATCACGAATTTCAGGTTCGCGAGTTGTTCTCGCTTCGCATTGCGCAGGTATCCACGGAGGAAGGTCGGAGTCGATGTCAAGAAGGTCACGTTATGCTCCTCTACCAATTCCGCAAGCCGCTTGGTCTCCAGCGGGCTAGGATAGGTAATAATGTTATGCCCTTCCAACAGCGGAAAGAAGGTGGTTACGGTTGAGCCAAAGGAATGGAAAAGCGGCAAACAAGCGAGCAGGCTAGAGCCCGCCGCACAGTCGAGACGCGAGCTAAACTGGCAAATGTTAGCTAGTAAGTTTCGGTGAGACAGCGGCACGCCCTTAGGCTCGCCCGAGGAACCAGAGGTAAAGAGTAAGACCGCTTCATCATCATTATTCCGTGCGAGGAGCCCACGCTTTTTGATAATACTCGCGGTTGGGAGAATCTTCAGCTTAATCATCCAGGCGAGAGCCTTCGGCTTTAACTCGTTCACCACCTTATCGAGGAGCAAAAGCTGCTCCGCGCTAGGCCACGCAAAGTTCGGCATCTTCTCCATGAACTTCTCGGCGGTGATAAAGTAGTCTAGCTCCGCCTGCTTGATGGCACTCTCGACCGATTTCTTTCCGGCCGTGAAGTTGAGGTTCACCGGGATTTTTCCGGCAAAAAGCACCGCTAAGTTCGCGATTAGCCCACCCTTCCCGGGAGGCAAAATAATCCCAACTCTTACGTTCGAGGTCTCTGCCAGAATACGATCCGAAAGCGCTAGCGAAGCAGCGTGCAGCTTTTGGAAGCTAATGCGCGAGTTATCCAAGCCATCGTGCACGAAATTTCCGTTGCCATGATGACGAAGAGCAGTAAACAGGGATGCGCTCAGTGAGGTTTTCAAGAAGGAGCGCGAGCTAAAGCACGCTTCTGCAGCGAGCAAAGTATTCTGCAAGAGGTTAGCAGGGGTGACCTCCTCACCAGAAAGCGGCGCACCAATTTTCATGATACTTGTAGCCTCGTTTTCAACGAAATCGATGACGAGCTTCGTCTCTGCAGTACGATGCACGGCTATGGGGGCGATCGTAATCCCTGCTGCACATATACTCTCGATCGTATCGGCAGCAATATCCATCGGGTTCCCATTGAGCGTAGTAACTCGTGAGGGGAGGAAAAGCGCAATCCCAGTGTCGCCCAAGAGCTCAGACAAACCTGTAATCTCATCATTAAATCGAACAACCTTCTGAGATCGAGCCATGCTTTGCACTGCAGGATCTAATGTAGCATCTTCCTTTGCCAGCAAGACAAGCGAGCGACTTGATGCTTGTTGAATAATTACAGCAAGCTCCTGCGCATTTAATCGACTAGGGACGAGAATGTGCGCTGGAGCAGTAAGGGATTCAGGATTGAGGAGGATTGGTGATTGCATAGTGTTTCTTTCGTTGCATGCACTGTAACAAAGAATTCAGAATTCAATAAATCGATAGATTTTATTAAACAATTGATTTAATCGATAGCGAGTTTTCATTGGGAGAGTTTAAAGATATTTCCATTAAGACAGATCATATACACCTCTCCGTTTTTATCCCGACTAAAGGAAGCGATGTTATTGATCTCTCCAGAATCAGGCAAAACAGTCTCTCCGAAAGTCTTAAGGCTCGAATAAGAAGAGCTACTTAACTTCGCAGCCCATACGCGTGGAACTCCGAAATCAGCGAAAATGTATTTCCCTTTGAGCTCCTTAATCGCGCCATTATACACCACGCCCCCTGTGATCGAGATACCAGCCAAGGAGTTTTCCATGCGGTGCGGATACGTCAGACAGGGCTCTATGCTGTTCGTAGGCTTCTCTCCACCCACCTTTTTCTTCGGGGTCGCGACATTTCCCTCGCGCAAGCGCCACCCAAAGTTTGCTCCACGTAGCTTGGACTGAGAAACATAGTTAATCTCCTCCAGATGATTTTGCCCCACATCTGCAATAATCAGGTTACTCCCATGCCAGTAACAGCGCCATGGGTTACGAAGGCCATAAGCGTAGATTTCTGGCTTTCCGCTGGCAACAAAGGGGTTGCCCTTCGGAATGCGGTAACTCGATTGACCGGACACATCGATTCGTAGGATTTTGCCCAATAATGAGTTCAGGTCCTGGGAGAATTTTTTGGGATCATTCGCGGAGCCTCCATCTCCCGTGGCGATATAGAGCATCCCGTCCGGACCAAAGCCGAGCCATCCACCATTATGATTACCGTATGGTTGGTCGAATGTGAGGAGCAACTCCGCAGGCTGTCGAGCCTCCGAAAGCTGCCGAGGATTAAAGGTATAACGCCAAATCTCTGTGTCGCCCTTTTTGTTAATGAGGTTAAAGTAAGCCCGCCCTGAGGAACTGAAATCGGGAGCTAAGGCCATCGATAAAAAACCTTGTTCCTGTCCCCTACTCTTGATGCGATCCGTCCAGTCTAAGACCACTCCTGAGTTTCCCTTGAAATCTGTAAGGGAAATTCTCCCAGGCTTCTCTAATACAAGATATTGCCCACCACGCAGTGCTTCCAGGTCCACTGGATCATCATACCCAGACCCGACTCGCTGCCAGTAGAGTGAATTCGCATTCACAGGAATAAATAAAAGTAAAAAGGCAATGAGCATTTTCATAACGACAAACTAGGCTTTGTGCACAAAATGTCAATGCAGAGGAAATCCCACAAATAATAAATACCTGAAAGGTTGAACTTTATTTCCCGTATACCTTACATTGCCTAAAGAAATATGAAGTTTCATCGATCATTACTTAAACTCGCTCTAATTCCAGCTCTTACTGTCTCATCTCTGAGCGCTCACGAGAGCGAAGATCATGGCAAACTCCGTCACTGGGAAATCGCAAGCGCCGAGCCCGACCGTATTTTCCTCACCTTATATGGAGACCCCGCCACCACCAGAGCGGTAACTTGGCGCACTGCGGGTAAAAAAGAGACCCTCGCTGTCGCTGAAATTGCCAAGTCCATGGGTGGCCCTGGCTTCATCAACGACACGTCTCGCATCGAGGCCGTCTCAGAAAGCCTCGTTCTCAATGAAGCTCGCAAAAATGATCAAGGTGAAGTCCACTACCACTCCGTAATCTTTGAAGACCTAGAGCCAGAAACCCTTTACTGCTATCGCGTAGGAGACGGAGAAGAGCACTGGTCAGAATGGATTCAGTTCCGCACCGCCTCCCCTCAACCAAAGCCTTTCCAGTTCGTCTACTTTGGAGATGCGCAGAACGAGGTTCTATCCCATTGGTCACGCACCATCCGCATGGCTTACCAAACCGCGCCTAATGCTGATTTTGCGCTGCATGCAGGTGACATGATTAACCAAGCGCACATCGACCAAGAATGGGCAGAGTGGTTTAAGGCTGGAGGCTTCCTGCACTCGCAGTGGAGTGGCGTTCCGGTAGCAGGAAATCACGAATACGGCCCTAAGAAGGATAAGAAAAAAGATCCTAAGACCCTCTCCCAACTCTGGCGCCCACAGTTCACCCTTCCTGTGGTAGAAGAGCTTCCAGAGAACCTTCATGAAACGGTCTACACCATCGAATACCAAGGAATGCAGATGATCGTTCTAAACTCGAATGAAAGACCACGCAAGCAAACCGCCTACCTCAAGGAACAACTAGAAAAACCAGGCTTCCGTTGGAGAGTAGTCACCTTCCACCACTCCATGTTCTCCCCGCGTCGTGGTGAATCAGACAGCAGCTTAGAGATGGAAGCAGAGTGGAAACCACTCTTTGAGAAGCACAATGTTGACCTCGTGCTCCAAGGGCACGACCACACCTACACCAGAGGCCAACTGCCGGTTAGAGAAGAAGCGGGCTACGTCAAGGGCACCTTCCAAACGATGTATGTCACCACGGTGAGTGGACCTAAGCAGTACGCGATTGATAAGGAGCATGAAGCGGTCTACAATAAGAAAGGCGTCGAAACGATCCGGAATGGAGAGCAAACCCAGTTCTTCCAAGTCATCGACGTTGAGGACAATGAACTCACGTATAAAGCCTACACCTCAACCGGTGAACTCTACGATGCGGCCTTGATCACCAAAGACTTCAAAACTGGCGAAAAGAAAATCACCCAACAAATCCCAGATGTTCCGGCCAAAACCTTTGAAAACACTCCAGGAACCAAGAACAGTCACGGGGTAAAACCTAAAAAGAAAGAAGAGCCTAAGAAATAGGAATTCCTTCTTCACTACGCCCTGACTTGTCGCTGGCTCCCTTTCTTTTGCGAGAAGTCTGACTTCACACTTGAATGTTGGTGTGGGGATGCTTATTTGTGTGAGCCCGCTATGAGTAAGCCCACAGAATCAGAGCCTTCGCTTAAGGAGGACCTATCGACGCTGATTAAGCTGAGACTAAACACCTTCGTTCTAATCACCGCCTTTTTCGGGTATTTACTCGGGTGGAAATCCGCGGGAGCTCACTTCACGATGGAGTCGCTTTGGATGCTCTTTCACACCATTTTCGGCACCGCCGCCTCCGCCTTTGGCGCCGCCGTTTTTAACCAAGTGATGGAGGTCGAGTCCGATGCCCGCATGGCGCGGACCTCTAACCGCCCTTTACCCGCGCGCCGAATCTTACCCTCCTACGCCTTCGGGATGGGCTGGGCGCTCTGTGCGATTGGAATCATCCACCTCGGTGCGATGATCTCCTTTGAGGCCGCCCTCCTCGCGGCCATCACGATCGGCACATACGTCTTTATCTACACACCCATGAAACGGGTTTCCTCTGTGAACACATTAATCGGGGCCATTCCGGGTGCGATTCCTCCCATGATGGGCTGGGTCGGAGCGGGGCACTCGCTCTCTACAGCCGCGCCATGGTTTCTCTTTGCCCTCCTCTTCCTCTGGCAGCTCCCGCACTTTGTGGCCATCAACTGGCTGTGCCGCCAAGAATATGAGGACGCCAACTACGAAATGTGGAGCAACGGCGACACCTCGGGCAAACGCAGCGCGATGCTCTACATCATGTTCTCCGTGCTCATGGTCTTGCTTCCGCTCCCCTGCCCTGCACTCGGCCTCACCGGCTGGATTTTCCCTCCAATCGGGATGCTCTTAGCGGTATTCCTCATCCTCGCTGCCCTGAAGTTCCTCAAGACCCGCGAGCGAGTCGACATGCGCAAGGCCTTTTTCGCGACTCTGCTTTACCTTCCCTTAGCACTGACTGCACTTGCAATCGACTGGAACTAGTCTATCATCTTTCTCCCCTTGAAAACGAAACCAAACACCACCACGATCGTTCTGATCCTCGTCGGGATTATGCTCATTAGCGGCCTCGTCATTCCACAGGCCTACATCCGCTACATGAACAGTCGCGATTTCCGCCCGCCCTTTGAGAAAGGTCTGACCAAGAACATTCGCATCCTCGATGACCTGCGTGGCATCACTTCCCTAGATGAGTTCGGCGGCTACATGTGGGTGGCTTACTGCTCCTCCAGCCAAGCGGATAACAAGAACCTCCTGCTCCATAAAAAGATGAAGCAACTCCGCGCCAAGTTCCCGAACGAAACGATCAAGGCCGCCGTCTTCCTCGTCGATGTCACCATCGATGAGACCGAGAAACTCACCGCCTACCGCACTGAGCACAGCGACTACCTAACCGATAATGACTACGTCATCGCCGGAAATGCCGAGGTGCTCCATAAGTATCTACGCAATGAGTTCCGCTTTGAGGGCATCCCTTATGAAAAAGACGGCGTGTGGAACTACGACCGCGACCTCATCATTCTCGATCGCCTCCCGGAAGATAAAGACGGCAACCGCCCCGTGCTCGCGCACATGCGTGGACAGCTCGACTTTCACTCCGCGATCGAACTAGACCAAGAGGCCATGAAAAACAACGCCAAATACGTCCCGAACGAAGAACGCGTAAACCAGCTCCTGGTCGATACCATCCAATACTTTATCGCGAACCCTAACGAAGAAGACGCCCCCCTCTCTGGCGAGTAATCATGGGTAGCGCACGCTTCCAGCGTGCCGGCTTTGGCATCCTGCCGAAGTCAATCTCACCAAGATCGCGAATGAAATAAGCCAATAATCCCCTTCAAAACCATGTCCACAAAAACGAAAATCATCCTCATCTATAGCTCCGTAGGTTTAATCTCTGCGCTCCTCATCTTTGGTTTCGTCACCCTCCGTCAGTTGGAGGACATGAAAGCAGAGGCCGCCCGCCCCATCGCGGTTGAAGTCGGAAAAGAAGTCGCCACCGAGATCATCAGACTCGAGAACAACATCACCTTGACCAATCAGGAGGGAAAGGAAGTCTCCGTCTTCGACCTCAAGGACAAGGTTTGGGTTTTTGCTCAATTCTTCGCGAAATGCCCCATGTGTGCCGAGCGGAACTACACCGACCTACTGAAGATCTATAAGAAATACAAGGACCACCCTGACTTCATGATCGTCTGCATGAGCATCGATCCCGAGACGGACAATGTCGAGCGTCTCAAGGAATACGCCAAGGTAGTCGATGCCGACTCGAACAAATGGTGGTTCCTCACCGGCGACCGAGGCGAACTCCACCGCTACATGCAGGAAGAGATGAAGTTCATGGACATCCGCGAACGCACCATTCCAGAGGAAATCGCCACGATGGGAAAATACGCCCACGACCTCGGACTCGCCGTCTTTGATAAGGATCTCATCATGCGCACCAAGATCGACCTCGCCTTCGCGCGCTCCCAAGGCCACACCATGGAAGAAACCTTTACCAAACGGCTCTACTCCGCCATTGATACCGCTCTCGAAAAATGAAAACTGCTAAATCCTGGTATATCACCGCCAGCATCGTCACCATCGCCGTCGTTCTGCTTGTCGGTGCCATGAACCGCATCACCATCCCAACCCCAGATTGGTGGGATGTCTCTGGGCTACCTCTCTTCCATGCCGTGCTCAACTCCATCGCCGCAATCCTAATTTTGCTCGGTGGGATCTGCATTAAGCTCGGGAAAAAGAAAGCTCACCGAGGCTTCATGATGTCCGCCTTCATGGTCTCTGGCATCTTCCTCCTCAGTTACGTAACGTATCACTTCACGAGTGGCCACACCCTCTTCGGAGATCTCGATAAAGACGGCGTTCTCAGCGAGACAGAAGCCTTACTCGTTACAACCTCGAAGCCCCGTTACCTTGCGATCTTACTCAGCCACATCGCGCTCGCGATCGTCAGCTTCCCGCTCATCCTCTTCTCAATCATCGCCGCCTTCTTCCAGAATTTCACGCTCCACAAAAAACTCACCCGCTGGGCGTATCCGCTCTGGCTCTACGTGGCGATTACTGGACCAGTAGTGTATTACATGATCAGCCCGTATTATTAATAGGGGAGCGCGGGCGTCCCCGCCCGCATAAATTAGAGATAACAGGCTGGTCAAATTATTAACCACTAAACAAGCGGAAAGCAGGATCGTATTTAAACCACAAATAAACGCGAATTCGCACGAATATTTTTAACACTACAGAATTAGTAATCACTGGATTCCCAAAATCAAAAAAATCTGCGTGCATCTGCGAAATTTGCCTAAGGGCTATCTTGCGCTACGCTTATATTGCGGATAAATAACCCCTATGAAACTTCTCCAACAATCCGACTCAGCCTATCCCTCCTTTCGGGAAACCCTCAACCGCAGAGCCATTCCAGACACCTCCGTATCTGAGATCGTGACGGGGATTATCGATGACGTGAAAGCCCGCGGAGACCAGGCCCTCATCGATCTCACCGCCAAGTTTGATAAGGCGCAACTGACGCCGGAGACCCTGCTCGTCACGCCTGAGGAAATCGCAGAGGCCACCGCGCAAGTGAGCGAGGCCACAAAAGCCGCGATCGAATCCACCCGCCAGAACATCCACCAGTTCACCGAGCACAGCAAGCGACAGGACTGGAGCTACACCAACAAGGAAGGGGCAATCGTCGGAGAGCGCTTCACTCCCTTTGATCGGGTCGGCATCTACATTCCAGGCGGCAAGGCTCCGCTCGTCTCCACCGCGCTCATGACGGGCGCCTTTGCGCAGGCGATCGGCTGCCCTGAGATCGTGGCCGCCACCCCTTGTGGACCTGATGGTAAAGTTAACCCCGCCCTCCTCTACGCCCTCGTGCAAGCCGGAGCGACGGAGATCCTCAAGGTCGGGGGCGCACAAGGCATCGCCGCTCTCGCGCTTGGCACGAATTCTCTCGCCCCAGTTGAAAAAATCTTCGGCCCCGGAAACGCCTTTGTGGTCGAGGCCAAACGCCAGTTGATTGGCGCGGTTTCGATCGACCTCCTCCCTGGACCGAGCGAAATTCTCGTTATCGCAGACCACACCGGTAACCCTGCCTTCCTCGCGGCGGATCTCCTGGGACAAGCGGAACACGGCCCTGACAGTGAAATCGGATTCGTGACAACGAGCGCGGAATTATTCACCGCCGTGCAAGCAGAAATCGCAGTGCAACTCCCCAGCCTCTCACGCGGAGAATACCTCCAAGAAGTGCTCGAGAAAACTTGCTTCGCGGTGCACGTAAACGACCTCTCCGAGGCTATCGCAATCTGCAATGACTACGCCCCCGAGCACCTCACGCTCGTAGTGGAGAATGATACCGAAGTGTTACCAAAAATCCGCAATGCGGGCGCGATCTATGCCGGCAACTACTCTGCGGTTGCGGTGGGAGACTTCCTCGCAGGCCCTTCTCACACCCTCCCCACAGGTGGAGGCGGAAAGTCGTTTTCCGGCCTTCGCGCCGACCAATTTCAACGCCGTCAATCCATCGTCCGCATGGATCAGCAGGCGATCGAAAACTCCCTCGCCACCGTGCATGAGTTTTCACGAATCGAAGGGCTGGACGCGCATGGCGCCTCTGTTGAGATTCGCGTAAAGGGAAGAGAGTGAACAGGACGCTTCCACAGGGATTGAAAGCAACACAGCCTATTGAGTTCATGCCAAGTTACGCCTTGGAAGGGGTGTGATTTCATTTGGTGATGAGCTCCTCAAAATGACCTGAAAGGTCATGAAATTCAAGTCCAGTCAGAGTCCGATTTTGCGCCAGCAAAATGAGAGGGCGCAGGGTTGAGTTAAGATGTGATGAGACATACTCGCCGCTGAAAAGCAGAGATCACAGGCTCGTTTCTAGAGGCGAATCTCAAACACGTCTCGCTGTTAAATCCGTAGCTGGGACGAGCTGCGCCTCAATAAGCGAACACAAAAACGTCCCTTTCTTTTCGTTGCTCTGATTTATCGCACCTTTGGTACTTAATTGAATGGTTTTTTCTCGGGTTAAAGGTTGAACTACTACGCCTCCCAATTGAAAGCGTTTAATCGTAAGTCGCAAATTTCACTCAACAAGACTTCTGAAATTCAAATCCACCAGATAAAATCACTCCAACTTCAAAGAACACCAGAGAGATTGCAAAAGTTAATTTTAGCAGCTTATTAATTTCAATAATACGCACAAAGAACCCATCAAACCTTCAAAGTAAAATAATTGTTGTTATTCACAAACTTTTTCTTGTCTTCCCGATCGTGTTTTGCCTATAATATGAAACGCGCGGATTCGTTAGAGCCTGTGCTCATACATAAATAAATAAAACACACCATACATATGAAAATAAACAAAAAGACAACCCTAAGAGGTGGTTTCACGCTTGTGGAACTTCTCGTTGTGATCGCGATTATCGCGACCCTCGCGGCGTTATCCACGCCCGCGATTACCAGTGCACTCCAACGTGCAGCCTTAACAACCTCCGTGAACAATGCGCGTCAGATCAGCCTTGCTCTGAACAACTATGCTATTGATTTTGATGGAGAGTATGTGAATGAAACAAATGGAGCAACTATCATGGGTGGTGCAGCGTCATTAACAGATGCAGCAAGTGCATTCAATATCCTCACTAACTCAGGATCACTTACCTCAGCGGATGAAAGCCTTTTCTACACCAAAGAGCTAAAAAATGACTTCACAGGTCATATCGAGGGTGATGGCGACGGAACTTTAACCGATGACGAATGTGGTTACTCGTATGTCGCTAATCTCGCTAATACTTCTGCTGGGCCAACTCCGTTAGTAACAACCAAGCTTGTTAACGCTACAGGAACATTTGCTACTGCAGTTTGGGGACACAAGGCGGTCATCGCTCGTGTCAACAACTCTGTGAAAGCTGAGAGACTCACAGGTGCAGGTGGAGATTCTGCTGTAGATGGTGAAGTTCAGGAAACTGTTTCAGGAACTGACGGCCAAAACATCTTTAACTGGGCTCCAGCAGCGGCTACAATTCTTCAATAAGTAAACACTTTAGAAATAACAAAAAAGCACTCCGCTCGGAGTGCTTTTTTTAGCGTGATTTCTGTAGATCTCAGAGCTTAGTGCTTTTCCTGATGATCATCTCCGTGGGCTTTTTCTTCCTTATGCTTATCATCGGACGCGTGTGAGTCGTGATCGCCATGACCGTCATCGTGGGAGCCGTGTCCTGAGAAAATACGTTTTGTACCTTTGGAGCCGTCTGCTCCGTCCTCCCAAGTGTGGGAATCACAGGAGACGAATGCAAATAAGCTGAGAGCGAGCGCAAATCTATACATAGTGAGAACGTGCTAAACGGTGAGCCTCGAGAATTCAATCTCTTTTTTAGTTATCTCAGGGCACGAACCAATATAGAGGAATGCGATGGGTAGCACACGCTTCCAGCGTGTATTTTTCGGCATCCTTGCCGAAAAAATTGACTTCTCACGAGTGGAACGAGCATCCTCCCCTTTCAAAAATATAACTCATCACTTCGTTCTGAATTCTAGAACATCGAGCAAGATGCTCAATGTTTGCACCCAAGATGGGCGCGCTACCCGTCCACCAGATAAAATCCCCCCCTTTTTCTTGCTAATGTCGCTGAGTTTATCCATTACGGACACAGTTCATGGCTCGACGTAAAAAAAAGCATCACACTCGCAAGGTCTCCAAACCCGCGAAGGCGCACCGTAACAAGGTTCTCAACCGAGACCTAGATACCGCATACAATCGTTTTGCGGGCTCGCGCCTGCATGATGTGCTCATCGACCTAGAAGAGTTAGCCAAGGAAAGCGACTTAGCGATGGGCTACCTCTTAGCGCTCCGCACCGAAATCGCTAACCGACGGGCGAAGAGACACAAGGGCGACATGCGCTTCCAACTCTATGAGCAAAAGCTCAATTACATGAACGAGCTGATCTCACACTGCCAGATGCACAATTACCGGATCGAGAGAGCAGAAACTACAGATGAAGCCGGTCCTGCCGATGTGCTCTTTTGCTACCTCCCGGAATGCGAGCAAATCAGCTGGCACTGCTCGCTCGGAAAACTGCCCCTCCCCGAAAGCACGGAGAAATGGGATGAGCAAAAGTTCTCCACGCTCCGAAAGCTCGAAAACGCGATTCAAAGGCTTTTCTACCCTTCAGCAATCCAGTAAGTGGAGCGGTGGCACTTCCGGCCTGCCTGCGTGTTTTCCGCGGAACCTCGCCGTAGAAATTCATGCACTTTGATTCCCTCAGTTAAGTTTGCCACGGAGACGCGGAGATCACAGAGAGACAAAGGGTAAAAGTCTCATTTTATATTTTGATAGCGCTAAACCTTTCAACAATAACCTCTGCGTCTCCGTGGCTGAGCTTTAACCGCGAATGCTAGCAACACATGGATCAACTTATGAGATGGGGGCCCCCAATAAAAAACCTCGGAAGCAAGAACTCCCGAGGTTGATAAAATTAAGATTAACAGTAGTCGTTACCCAATCGCAACACGGCTGAAGCTCGCGATGCTGATGTCAGATCCAACTTCCTTCGCCGCGTTTGCGACGAGGTCTTTGATCTTCACATCTGGGTCTTTTACGAAGCTTTGCTCTAGGAGACACTGCTCTGAGTAGAACTTACCAAGCTTACCAGGAATGATTTTCTCGATCATTTCCGCTGGCTTGCCTTCCGCTGCGAGTTGCTTACGGAAGATATCAGACTCAGCTTCTACGAGATCAGCTGGGATGTCATCACGTGAAAGTCCAGATGGAGCAGCCGCTGCGATGTGGAGACAAACGTCTTTCACAAGGCCCTGCACGCTCTCATTTCCTGCTAAGTCACCACTAGTTGCAACTTGGAGAAGAACACCAACTTTACCACCCATGTGGATGTAAGATGAAACGAGGCCTTCACCATCGAGGGTGAGACGAACGAAGTCAGAGAGAACGAGGTTTTCACCAAGCTCGAGAACTTTTGCCTTGAGGTGTGAATCAACAGTCCCGTTCGGGTGTGGAGCCGCGAGTGCGCTCTCCACGTCAGTTGCATCTGAGTTCACGAAGATTTCTGCGATTTCGTCAACAAGCTCCTTGAAGTTGTCATTGATCGCCACGAAGTCGGTCTCACAGTTGAGCTTAAAGAGAACGCCTGATTTACCACAAGCAGAGATCTTAGTCGCGACGGCACCTTCGGTGACTTCACGATCCGCTTTCTTAGCTTGCTTAACAGCGCCACGCTCACGAAGGAGCTTAATTGCCGCGTCGATGTCACCGTTAGTTTCACCGAGGGCTTTTTTACATTCCATCATCCCCACGTTTGTTTTTTCGCGGAGTTCTTTTACGAGTGATGCGGTAATTGCCATAATTCTGTAATAGTTAAAAAATTGAGGTTACGCTTTCTTAGCGAGGACGATTCCGTCTACAAGGTTCTGGAGAAGAATACGAACGGAACGGATGGAGTCATCGTTTCCTGGAACTGGGTATTCTACTTTGCTTGGGTCACCATTGGTGTCCACGATTCCGATTACTGGGATCTTAAGACGCTTGGCTTCTGCCACTGCGATCGACTCTTTAGTTGCGTCAACCACAACCATTGCGTCAGGAGCTTTCTCCATTCCACGAACTCCATCAAGGTTACGACGAAGCTTCACTTCCTCACGCTTAAGCGCAGAAAGCTCTTTCTTAGACATGGACTTAAATTCTGGCTGTTTCTCGATGGTTTCAAGATACTTGAGACGCTCAACAGACTTACGGATCGTAGGAAGGTTGGTGAGCATTCCACCGAGCCAACGGTAGTTTACGTAATATTGGTCAGCTGCCTCTGCCGCTTCTTTAACCGCGTCTTGTGCTTGTTGCTTACATCCTACGAAGAGGATTTTCTTCCCTTTACCCGTAAGGTCCGCAAGGTAATTTGACGCCGCATCAAGAGCGACGCGTGTTTTCTCGAGATCGATTACGTGGATTCCGCCTTGAGCGCGAAGAAGGTATTTCTTCATCTTAGGGTTCCAACGTTTTGTTTGGTGTCCGTAGTGAACACCTGCTTCTACCATTTCTTTTAGGATATCTTCCATTGTATTATATATGTTTTGCCAAACCTTAATTCAGGAGCGGCTCTGGTGGAGTTTTCGCGCGTCGAGCCTCGTTAAACTTCAGTTGTTTATAATGCGCAAATATCTCAAACGAGGGGCTGTGTTTGTAGAAGGGGAACCTAAGGCTTTGCAAGGACTTTTTGCGATAATTATGGTGTTTTATGTGCTGACTAGCCTGAATTTATCGATAAAGCGCGAGCATTACATCATGTTACCCACAGATTTCGCTGATTTTCTAAGCGTTTGTTCAGGTTAAACCTCTACACTAACCTCAGGGAAGACTGGAAGCGCTCCCTTGATTTTCAGGAGAAAAATTTACTGATATGAAATCGGATTAGTTTTAAAAACGTTATCAATTACAGATGAAAACTGTCGCTGAAGTGTAACATTGAAGATAAAAAATCTTTGCGCCTTCGTGCCTTTACGGTTTAACTCCTACCATAGATGACCACTCTCCTAGAAACCCTCACCAAAGGCACCGCCTACCTCGAAAATAAGGGCGTAGATTCCCCTCGACTCACGATGGAATTAATGGTCGCGCATTCGCTCAAGATGCAACGGATGCAGCTCTATTTAGAATTTGAGCGTCCCTTGACGGACGAGGAACTCGCTCCGCTCCGTGCCATGCTGAAACGGCGGGGTGAAAGGGAACCGCTGCAACACATTCTTGGTTCGGTGGAGTTTTATCGTAGAGACTTCATTTGTGATGCTCGAGCCTTGATTCCTAGACCGGAGACGGAGGAGTTGGTCGCACATATTCTGAAACTTAAACTTCCTGAAAACCCCAAGATTTTAGACCTTTGCACCGGCTCTGGCGTCATCGGGCTCAGCCTGAAGGGGGAACTCCCATCCGCCCAGGTCACGCTCGCGGATATTTCATCCGAGGCCCTTGCCTTAGCTCAAGAGAATACGAACGAGCTTCAGCTAGAGGTCGAGATCATTGAGTCTGACTTATTCCAGAACATCGATGCGGCTTACGACTTGATTGTCTGTAATCCGCCTTACGTCTCCAGTAATTTCTCCGTAGAAGCGGAAGTTGCACATGATCCAGGTATCGCCCTTTTTTCTGGAGAGGACGGGCTTGATTTTATTCGTGATTTCGTTCCTCAAGCGCTCACTCACTTGAAACCAAGCGGATACGTCGCGCTGGAGATCGGGTTCGACCAGGCCGAGGCTGTATCAGCACTCTTGAGACAAGAAAACTACACCCATGTCGAAGTGAAATCAGATATGGAAGGCGTTCCCCGCTTTCCTATTGCTCGTAATCCTCTGTAAATAAAACGCGGTATTGAGACGATGCCGATTACAATCGGCGCTCCATTAAGCGATGGGTAATCTAAGCGGGTGTCCTCCTAAAATGTGAATGTGAAGATGTGGCACTTCCTCCCCGCCATCTTTTCCATTATTCACAATCAGACGGAACCCACTCTCTGCGATCCCCAAGGTCTCCGTTATTGGTGCAATCCTCGTCATCAGATGCCCAAGCAGGCTCGCATCCTCAGCAATCGCGAGGCCGATACGGTCGATACGACGTTTCGGAACTAGGAGCACATGCACAGGAGCTTGCGGCGCAATGTCATGAAAGCACAAGCATTGCTCGTCTTCATACACAATATTCGCGGGCAACTCTCGGTCGCAGATTTTTTCAAAGATCGATTTCTCAGACATGTGGAATTCATAACACGCTCCTCGCGGAGAAGAAAAGTTCTCTCTTAAGGAATTGTGATTCGGCCTTAACTATGCCACTTCCACGGTATGGACATCAGCACACTTGAAGCTTTAATCGCAGGGAATCAGGACGTCACTCTAGATTTGTCGGTAGAGAACTACCCTGTATTTATCGTTGAAAACGCGGCTTGCACCGCGAAAATCGCTCTGCATGGAGCACACCTTTTCCAATGGCAACCACAGGGCCATGATCCGGTGATCTACACCAGTCCAAACGCTATTCTGCGAGAGGGTAAGGCCATCCGTGGTGGCATTCCCGTATGCTGGCCTTGGTTCAATGCGCATCCTGCCGACGCCTCCCTCCCCTCCCATGGTTTTGGCAGGAATCGTTTCTGGAATCTCGCTGCAGTTGAGAGCACTGGAGACTCCGTAACAACGCTCACCTTTAGCCTAGAGGCCAAAGAAGAAACGAAAACAATTTGGCCCTACGACTTCGCGGCCAAAGTCATCATCACTGTCGGCACGGAGCTAACGGTAGCGTTAGAAACCACGAACACTGGCAATCAAGAATTCACAGTAGGCGGCGCACTTCATACCTACCTAGCCGTTGGAAACATCAATGAGGTTAGCATTACAGGACTGGAAAACACCCACTACCTGGACACTGTGGGAGAGCGCACCGAAAGAGTCCAAGAAGGAGCCATTACGATCGCGGAAGAGGTGGACCGAATCTACCACGGCACAACAAAAGAAATCACCCTGAGCGACAACAAGCGCGACATCATCGTCTCGCGAGAAGGAAGCTCAACCGCCGTCGTCTGGAATCCATGGATCGAGAAAGCACAAGGCCTAGGCGACCTACCTGATGAGGCTTACAATGACTTCGTCTGTATCGAGGCCGCAAACGCCCTTGATGATGTTTACCCTCTAGTCCCGGGAGAGAGCCATACCCTCCTGTCTCGTATTCAGGTGCAATAAACAAGGAAGTCTCGGCATCTTAGCGAGTTCGTGAAAGATGGCTTCTAATTCTGCAGGCCTACTTTCACCCTCCAATTTCCGCCATTATATCCATGTAAACCCCCTTCAACTCCGCCTTTTCAGCTCGATCGAAGGAAAAAACATCTCGCTCTTGCTCTGCCGCCACCAAGGCATTGTAGTACATAGGGTGCGGCTTCACTTCACCTGACAGGAATAATTTTTTCGCGATCTCAGACGAACCGATATCGAGAAACTCCTCCACCGAGAAAACCCCAATCACCCCCAGATGAGCCTCCATCTTAGGGCCAATATTTTTAAGAGATTGGAGATCTGATTTCATCACGGCATAAAAAAAGCCCTAATCACTTAGGGCTTCATTTACAATCAAAAGTGGTAGTCCTACCAGGATTTGAACCTAGACTAAAAGAACCAAAAACTTTGGTGCTACCATTACACTATAGGACTGTTCCTTTGATCGGGGAACTACTTAAAACGATCTCCAAAGAAATATCAACCTCAAAAATAAAGTTTTTCATCATTCCATCACAAAACGCAAAGTTTTTGCTTCTCTCACCTCTTTAATCGCTATAAGCACTTGATTGTGAAAATTAAGAACACCCCAATCTTCATTATCATCCTATTGCTCGTGCTTTTTCTCATTTGGAAACGCGATGCTTTCACAAAACCAATACTCTCTGGTAAGTCCCCCAGCCAAGATCACGTTGAGAGAAATGGCTATATTGAAACCGATCAAGGATTAATTGTTAAGACAAAATCAGACCGGCTTCCAGACAGAATCCAAAATCCTAGACAGGGCAGCACACATTCTCCTGAGCGCTTGTCCGATTTCTTCTTACCTGCGGACACCTTAATCAACGATCTCACCATAAAGGAGGCCTTAGAGACTTTACGAGAAACCTATAAAACTACATGCGCGCTCACCGGCGAAACCCCACTCAACATCAGCTTTGACCTTCCAGCAGGGCTAAATACTAACGAGCGAATTTCTGCGCGCTTATCAGGAAGCTTAGCCGACGCCGTGAACTACCTCGCGATTCTGGCTCGATTGAATGTAGAGAGAGAAGGTAATGTGTATCGCTTCACTGAGACGAGCGACACCAAGCTCCAGGTGGAAGCGAAATCACACAAAATAAATCCCTCATTCTTTTCTGACATGATATCTAGCTTCGCACTTGATACCCTTGAAGCTAGTGAAGTGGAAAAGCGCAGCGATCTTCCGCCTCTAGAAGTTTTCAGAACTTTAGGAATCCCTCTCGCTCCAGATACCCAGTTAGCCTTTCTCCAAGGCTCTTCTGAACTCATCATCAGATCAAGCAACGAATTCGATCACAATACGATCAATACCCTCATCGAAAACTATGTATCTAATAGTAAAAAACAATATAAGATTAGCACTAAGGTCTTAGCACTTCCTGACAATGTGAATATTGATATCCCTGATTCATCTCGGATTTCCGCCTTTGATGCAGATAACTTGATGCAAATCGCATCAGACTCCTCTGGAGTTGATATTGTTACACTCCCCTCAATCATTACGAAAAACGGCAAAGAAAGCAAAGTTGAAATCGTGAGGCAAGCTCCCAACCAGAACGTAGAGGAGAATGCGAAACCGTTAGCTGCAGGTATCACTCTTGATCTCGATCTAGACCGAATTGGTTTCGGTCAAGATCTCTCATTTCAGTTTCAGCACACTCAATTTGCGAAATCGGCAGAAAACTCACCTCCTGAGAATATTCTTGTGGATACCCTAATTGATTCAGGCCAATCCCTCTACTTAAACGATCAGGACACCTCAATGAGAATAGAAATACATGAAGATGGCTCCCGATCCGTCATTATGGTGACTACGACCGCTATTAACTCAAATGGGAAACCTTTAAACTAAAGCACCCTACAATTGAGAATACGGCACACTAAAGGTATCTCCATAGTCTAAATTACCCGACTGAAAGCCACGCATGAACCAGCGGAGACGTTGCTCGGAGGTGCCGTGGGTGAAGGAGTCTTCGATTACCCGTCCAGTAGCTTTGTATTGCAGCGCATCGTCTCCGATCGCCTTAGCGGCTCGCATCGCTTCCTCGATATCACCCTCCTCCATCATGGACTGACCCGTGCGGGCGATCATGTCCTTGTTCGCATAATGCGCCCAGATACCGGCAAGGAAATCGGCTTGGAGTTCTAGCCTCACGGAGAGACGATTATACTCTTTTTCTGGAATGCGACCGCGCTTATTAAAGACCTCCTCAGTGGTGCCTAAAAGCTTCTGCACATGGTGTGCGGTTTCATGAGAGATGACATAAGCGTAGGCAAAGTCCCCGCCCGCTCGCATTTGTTGCTGCATCTGGCGGAAGAAATCGACATCGAGATAGATCGTCTCCTCTACCGGCAAATAAAACGGCCCCATCCGTGAATCAGCCACGCCACCGGTGCGCATGCGGGTAGCGCCAGAATAGGAGACCATCTTGGCTGGGCGGTATTGCGCTCCGGCCTCTCGGAATATCTGCGTCCAGACATCTTCGCATGAACCCTTGATTCGTTCCGCGAATTCTTGGATCTCGCTCGCCTGGCCTGTGGTCTGTTGAGTCTGAGGCGCTGGATCGTAAGTCTCCACCCCACCGCCTAAAAACTGGAGGGGATTCACCTTAAAGACAAAAATACAGAGTAGCATAATGGCTATCGTACCACATCCGCCGCCGACGGCCACAGGTCGACCTCCTGCTCTCGGCAAGCCCATTCTAGTTCTAGGAGCTCTTTGCCCACGTCGATTCTCTACATTTCTGGAACGGCGTAAATTTTCCCATTTCATACCCCAACACTATGAAGAGTTTCTGGCAATGACAAGAAAATCGCTTTTGGGGCGAGATTTTCACACGCAGTTCACTCTAATATTTATGGAGAGGCTGGATGCCAAGACTCCTTTCCTAATCGTTCTCGTAATACGTGTAGCCATTTAGCGTAGCGCGGAAGCTGTCCATCAGATCACGACGTTGCTTCGCAGTGATCTGCTCCTTCTGCACCGCTCGCTCAGCGATCGCGCGGAATTGTCTTTCGATCGTCTTAGGATCATATTCGACATAGGAGAGAACATCGGAAACAGAGTCGCCTTCGACCTCATTCGTGTAAACAACCTCGCCATCCTCTACCGCTACGGAAACCACGTGCGGGTCACCCAGAAGGTTATGGAGATCCCCGAGAGTTTCTTGGTACGCCCCTACGAGAAAAGCTCCAATGAGGTAGTTCTCTCCTGGTTTCTGAGCATGGATCGGCAGGTGTCGCTTAGCGCCTTTGACATCGATAAAGCGGTCCACCTTCCCATCACAATCGCAGGTTATATCTGCCAGAATGGCTTGATTTGTAGGTTCTTCCGTCAAACGCTGGAGCGGCATGATGGGAAAAAGTTGATCGATCGCCCAGTGGTCAGGAAGCGATTGGAAGACACTGAAGTTCGCGTAGTAATAGCTGATCAGGTTTGCTTCGAGCGAGGCCAAGTCCTCTGGGATTTCATCAAGTTCTCCAAGCTGCTCCGCGATCTGCGTGATCGTGAACCAATACATCTTTTCCCCATGTGCTCTGGTGCGGAGGGTGACGACTCCATTATTAAACAGGGAGCGAATTTGATCCCGGTAAAAGAGGGCGTCATTGAAGCATTCCTGCAGGCGGTTTGGCTCTTGCGTCTGGACCCGATTCTGGATCTCCCAGAGGTTTTTCAGCATCTCATGAGAATCAGGTGAGGGAGCAGGAGGAGCCTCAGTCTCGCGGAAGTCTGTCACATCCAGCACATTAAAGGTCAGGACAGAGTAATGCGCCACCACCGCGCGACCGGATTCCGTAACGATGGTCGGGTGCGTGATCCCAGCTCCATCACAGGCATTCTGCACGATCTCCACCAGATCTGCGGCATATTCCTTAAGCCCATAGTTACAGCTCGAAATGTAGTTCGTGTGGGTGCCGTCATAATCGATCGCAAGCCCGCCACCGAGATCGAGAATCCCCATCGGTGCGCCTTCATTAACGAGGTTCACATAGACCCGGACCGCCTCCGTGCAGGCCTCTCGAATCGCGCGAATGTTTGGGAGCTGTGAACCCTGGTGGTAGTGGAACAGCTTAAGATATTTTAGGGAGTCGCGCTCCTTCAAACGATCAATGGCATCAATCAACTGCGCCGTGTTGAGTCCAAAAGTCGAGCGATCTCCCCCCGAATCCGCCCAGTGACCCTCTGACTTCGCGGAGAGGCGAAAGCGGATTCCCAAGGTCGGGGCAATGCCCAAGGCTTCTGCTCTATCCAAAATCGCATCGACCTCGCTCGGCATCTCTACCACCAGCACGATCTGCATCCCGGTTTGTGAGGCCTTCAGCGCGAGGTCAATAAACTCAATATCCTTATACCCATTGCAAATCAGGAGAGCTTCGGGATCGTTTAAATGGGCTAGTGCAATTAAAAGCTCAGGCTTAGACCCACATTCTAGACCGTAATGGTATTTCCGCCCAAAGTCGGAGATTTCCTCGATCACTTGTTGTTGCTGATTAACCTTAATCGGGTAAACCCCGCGATAGACGCCACGATACCCACTCCCTTTCATCGCGGTTATAAAGGCCTGATTCAATGCCTCAATTCGACGATTTAGTAAGTTACGGAAACGTAGCAAAAGTGGAACAGGGCGTCCTCTCTCATCTTGATCTCGCACGATCTTAGACAGTGATACCGCCGTGGCCTTACCGCTCTCATCCGTGAGATTTACTACTACTTCCCCCTCTTCATTAATATCAAAGTATTCCTCTCCCCATTGGCGGATAGAATACAGTTCCCGAGCAGCATCAACAGTCCATGACATATGGCGCAGTGAATGGCAAATCCCTCGCCCTCTGGCAATCGGAAAATTCTAAGGCCTCTCGATAAAAATTTGTTAGAAGCTTCTGATCGCAAATAGACATTATCGATTTCATTTTTTAGCGATAGAGTTAAGGCTTCCTTATTGACGAGAAAGAGACATCGCGACATAGTATTCTCGTGTTTGAGAACTTCTATCGACTACTTATTACGCTGATCCTGCTGGGTATGTGCTCTTTGGGGGCGGAGGAAAATGAGTTAACCCTTGCTGACGCCATTAAACAGCTGAGCGACGCTGATTACCAAAAGCGAGAAACCGCAAGCCTCTACATCCTAAAACATGCTGAATTAGAGGATTTAGAAAAGCTAAGTGATCATGACGACCCCGAAGTCCGTTACCGAGTTAACATCGCCAAGCAGAGCATCCGATCAGGCATCACACCAGACACATCAGAAGAGATAGTTGAGCTAGTCCATGAGTTTCAAAACGCAGAGCCCGCGCGTAAGGCGCAGATTCTCGTTGCTCTTAAAAAGCAGGAGGCATATCTCCAGATTTTCGCGCTGAATAGTCAGCTAAACGATGACCCCATCTACGACAACATCAAAAAAACGGTGAATGCGATGACCTACGGAGCGGTTCAGTTTCACCTCAACAAAGACGAACAGGCTCTCGCGCTGAAGATCCTTAATTTCGCCGAGCCCGCTCCAGAAAACCATCGCCTTTGGGCCTTTATTCTCCGGATGCAGGGAACAGGGGAAGAAAAGCTTACTGAACTAATACAAAAGACGGAACCAACTGCCGTCACGAAAGGGCGAATCCTAGCACTATACCGATCCGAGGGAAAATACGAGGAAGCGCTTCAATGGGCGAAGTCGCTGGAGGAAAAGTCCTACCTGGCCGGACAAGCCCTCATGGCTGGAGATCTCGAAACCGCACTAGAGTGGTGGGGGGAAGAGTTCAAGGTCGCATTACCCGATAAAGATTATGTAAAGGCCTTACTACTAAGGGCAAATGGAAAGGCTGATCAGCTCCACGATTACCGAAAGCTCTTCACTCAAAATGCTAAAGCGGGCGAATTATCCCGTCTCCAGTCGATCTTACAACTCACCGCGATCGGAGAACTAGAGGACGCCTATAAGCTCATGACTCCCGATGAGCAAAAAAATCAAACTAGTTATCTCTCTGGGCGAGCGGACTATAAAACCATGCTTACAATTTACGGGATGACTTATGGCGAAGGCATCCCGCAGGCTTGGATGGATAAACAGAAAAAAGAAAATCCTGATGGATGGTGGTATATCTCCAATAATCCAGACACACAACTTTTAGCTACCACCTTGGCTGAATTAGGTGATTTTGACTCGCTCGAAAAATTATTTTCTGTGTATTGGGAGAATAGTAAAAAGGAAACTGAACGCCAATACGACACCCTCCTCCAACTGACGCGACAAGGATACAAAGAAAATGTCATGAGGATTATTAATCGACTTTCTGATGAAGACTTAAACACCCTTATCAAATCGCTGAAAAGAACAGATGAAATCTCAGAATACTACTACCAGATTTGTGAAAAAGCGTTTCCAGATAAGAGTATTCCTGATCGCATCCAACTTGTTTTAGCGGCTTCGACAGGGGAGATTAACAGACAAAATGAAGTCAACGATATCGAACAACTGATTACCTCTATCGAGCAAGACTGCCTCGCCCACCCAAACGAGAAAAAACGAGAAGAACGCCTAGCGCTTCTCTACAACAACTTCGGGAATAAAGAGAAGGTTTTTCAATATGTAAAAGCAAGCTATCTAGCAAGTCCCTCCGTGCAAATGGCAAATCAGGTTCTGATGCAGCATCTCTTCTTTGATGAATGGGATAAGGCGGCTAATCACGTGCTCACCTACGATAACGCAGAATTAGCTAACCCTTTCGCGCTCGACCTCCATAAGTGCGCCGTTTTGAGACGAGGCGGACTTAAAAAAGAAGAGCAGCAGTTACTCGCAGCGTTAGAGCAAAAATTCTTAGA
>CALKLP010000311.1 GCA_937991965.1 uncultured Verrucomicrobiales bacterium | reverse complement strand
GATGCTATCCCGCAGCTGTCAAGGCCGAACACGGTGGAGGAAGTGCGAGTGCTGCTGGGTATGACAGGGTACTTACGGCAATTCGTACCCCAGTATAGCACAGTGGTGTACACGCAACCCGAATTACGCGCGATCGGAGTATCACACACAGCTTGCAAAGATGAAATTCGACAAAATATTCGATCTCACAGCTGGAGTGTATTTTCATGTTTCATAATATATTTAGTACACCAATACATCTGGTACCAGGTCCCTTTCGACCAGAGAAACCCCGACCCGATAACCAGGGGGTGGAATCAGGGTGTTGATACCAAGTACAATACATCGGGTAGGGGTGCATGGTTTAGAAACATCCCCAAGCGTGTTTTGTTTCTTGCAAGCGTAAATGCAACTAACTTAGAAGAAGTGCCTCTGAATTGCAGTCACTTGCAGTAGCTTGTACATGCTTCGGAATTTCGTGCAACTGCCATGAAATCTCGAATGAATGCATGGGAGTTGAACATACAAGCCTGCAACGACGTTCAAAATGCATTAGAAGAGTCAAAGACGACGTTCCGTATATGCGCGCATGCGGTTGAAAGCTTGTAGGGGATTTGTATTAGATACGATACTTGTTAGTCTTAATCATTGTCGTTACTTGGTAAAACACTAGAAGAATTATGGCATGCATTGCGAGTTGCTTGTACGACGGGCAGTTTTCAGTCGGTTAGCTGTGGTCTATTGATGCATTATTTTAGTAAGCGGAAGTCTCAGCAGTAGTAGTATCTCGGATACATGATGCACAGCAGCTTACAGGCTAATCATATCCAATAATTCATGCATGTAGTACTTACTGGAATACAGTGGGAATGACAGTGTTTAGCGTCCTTCCGGGAACCGGTAGCAAGAGCTCAAGATAAGAGTTGATGCTGAAGTAACAATATAGGCTACATAGGGTCATGATTACGTCCCTGAGATATTAGTTTTTCAAGCAATATGTCCGTTGGGTCTCGCATTGGAGTCTTGCTTTCTTCGGGTCATAGCTTGTTTACGTTCTTTAGCTACGAGCAGTGGACACGCGCACCGCCTTTACGTGGCCACTTCACATTTCCACATTGCTCACTATCAGCTTTCAATATGCTGGGCAAAAACTTCAGTAGATAAACGTCGGCCTGAGGTCGCCAAATATCTTCTTCTCTTCTCTTCTTTCAAGCTCTTCAACATGGTCATCTAGCCGTGACTTACGTGTAGCCTCTTAAATCATATAGGCCGTGTCTTGTCGAGACGTCCGAAAACGAGCCTACGCAAGCGTACACCTGCTACGAGCTGATACACGCAACGTAAGAGACTATGAACCTCGTATCGCGTAAAAACAAAAAAGCTGCTGGCACTACGGTTCACGATCGTCACCACCGTCTACGAACGGGCTGGTTATAGAAACCGGATAGAGTAAAAACGTCTTTTTTTACAACGTTTTCTTCTGTCTCCCTCCTGCCCTCCATGTCTGGCCCATTAATAAAAAGCCGGGGGAATTTCAATTAATGTTGACTGTGCCCGCAATAATATTGTCGACATTTTGTGGTTGTTTGTGCCCCCAAATAAAATTATCAACAAGGAGATCACTCCGAAATATAAGAAAGAACAAGAACGCTCTTAACCTCGTCAGGATTAAGATTCAAAAGTCTATCCCGTGACCTGGAGTACGCGTTGCTTACTGCAGTGAGGGCGAGCGCTGTGATACTACAGTATATCGGGGTTCCCGGAAATACCAAAAGAGGCACTCGTGCGTGCGTAAGCTGCATGCACACCATTAGAAAAATGTATTCTCGGGAACCGAGACAAGACTGTGCAAAATTGGAAAGTGGGTATTCATGTGCGCGCCCACAAAAGGAGAAGTCAGCGTGAGCCCGATTTCGGGTTTTTCGTGAGAGGGCCGGCTCTGTAGCATTGCATGCAGGTCCACACACATAACGACGTCATTTCGGCATATGTCATGGTGGGTCCGCGTACTGTCATGGACTGGCCGGGAGGCTTACGAGGCAAGATGCCGGGTGGCGAATGAGGCGCGGGCTTTTTATTTGCTGGGAAGTGTGTGGCACCGATGTTCGTAGTTTCGGTAGTCCTCTTCCATCAACGACGGCAAATAACCCACCTTCTACATTTCTCCCGAGGATTCCACTCGCAGGACTAACTATGCCTCCGGTAAGGATTGCCTTGGGAAAAATTTACATGTTACCGTGTTCTTTGTGCCAGGAGCAACTACTGCCCACGTGGAGGTACCGCTGCCCTAAAGTCGAGAGGTCGACGTTCCCGCCGCTAGAGTCGTTGGGGCTGATTTCTGTTACGATCGATTGCCCAAAATTCACTAGATCACATCAGCCACGAAGAGGTTGGAATGGAAAGGAGCGGATGCGAACAGCCTCGTTCGTTTCTAACCATTCCAACGAGGTGTAAATCCGTGAAGACAACAGAGTTCACAAATGGAAACGATGAGCTGTTTTTCATTCGTCACCAAAGATACGGTGGGGGGGGGGGACCCTGTTTTTCACATCCCTGGGTTAGGTCCACTCGCCCTAGTGACCCTGTACTTCCTCGCACGAACAAGTCTTTTGGGGGGTTGTTTTGGTGCGGCGTACCAAACCCCTCAATTGCGGTGCCCTATCGAAAAACAAACACGCGGAACGCTGAAGACCACAAATGATGAAGGGGTGGTTACTCGCGCGAGTAAGCCCCACCCACTGAAAAACCAAGCCCCAATTGTGACCTCTCTTCCGTAGCCTTGGGCTTGTCATCGGGGTCTTACTATGTTTTCTTGTCGCACCGACCACAAACCCCAACGGAACGTTTTTCCGTCACGTCAGGGTAGCTGAATCTTATTGCCGGCCATCACGGCGGGAGAAGTTGAGTCACGCTGAACTCAAGATGAGGTGCTTGACGGCGTCGTATACAGTGAGAGGCAGTCGTAAGAAGCCAGAAATGCCTCTGTAGAGGTGATTTGGTTACGTTAACGTGTCAAGTCATCATCAGGTGCCACTATCTCGTAATTTAGCTCCTATGTGACAATTGGATTCTTGATATTTATGGTATGTTACAGAAGACCGTTGTTACGGCATGGGTGAAGCAACGGCGTGGACCGGTTGGCTGGGTTCAAATAGATTGTTTGAAGTGTTGAGAGGTCATATCAGAAAAAGGTGACGACCGCAGCCTTGTTTAGACGTGGGTAACAACATGAAAAACATACGTTTTTTTTGGGCAATCATGCCTCCCGCGGGTTGGGAGTTGACACCCATAGGAAAGGCTTTTTTTTGCCCGATCAAACACGCTCGGGAGGGTTGTATGAGGCAGCCCGACAAGATTCTAGCGGAGAGACCACATGTCCAGGCTCTACTAACCCTGCGTGGCGATACCAGAAAGAAGTGTCTGGGCCAAAATATTGTCGAAAATTTCCTGTCACAAGCTCAAAAACCGAAAAGTCGACTTTGGTGGTTTGTATTTTTCCCTCGAGTGATTGCGATGTGCTACGTTTGGATGACGCCGGGTTAGATCTCACCTAGTGTGCGTTGCCCTCAACGAGCTCTGCACTCGCACCGGTCACATAACACAGAGTACGATAAAAGAGGCCGTTTGTTAATCACCGTGGCGCGAGCAGAGAAATCGCATGAGATTATGAAAACAATATTTAGTTTATAATCGACGCCAGCTCCAGTGTTCGAATTCGCTTCACGGCCGTTCCATTCCCAATTGCTTTTTCGACTTTTTGTTGTGATGGATCTATGACATAAATTGCATTTTTGGCGCTCGAATGAAATCAAACCAGCATATCCACGGGTAAATGCAGCGCGTCGATTTTCTATCATACCTAATGTCATATATATGCTGTTCCTCACCCGCAGGCGAAAAGGGCGAGTACCCGCAGTTTATACTCCTGAGGCGCTACCAGCATACCATAAAGGCCAATCCTTCAGAGTCAGATCAGTGACTCGAAAAAAGCCTTTTCCGACAGGAATGTTTTGAAGACTGTGGATTCTTCTCGGCGTCATTGTTATCGTTGATCGACTCGGTTTGATAGATAGTAACCTTTCTGGAGATGTTGTGAGGGCATTGAGTATTTGTTGTTGCTGGAGGGCAGGCCGGAGGCGGTTCAAATCTCTGTGCGTCGTGCCTCCTCCGTCAACAATGCACGCGTCACGCGCGGGGAGATCTCGTCCAAGCGGGCTAATTACGAACGGCTTGCAAACTACTTGGCCTAGCCGCGAACGCTACCTTGTTCGTGGCGTTGCTCTCCACCGAAAGCCGCGAAAGCGACAGGACGCATAGCTGTTGTTACGGAAAAGTCATCAGTACCGCGCGCTATCTGCCATCGTTCGATACAGGCTGCCGGCAGGCAAGACGAATAATAATGCTCCACACTTGCCTCTGGGTGAGAAACAGCAGCCAACCGAGCGCCTGAAGCTTGTCAGGTTTTAGGCAGTTAGACGAGGTAAACGTACCTAAATACCATCGTTGGAAGGACTCTTGTCGTATATTCATCAGAGAGAGCATAGAGACGTAAACGTCGGTAGCCGACACAACAACCGGTTCGTCGCGCCAGTTGCGCAAATGATACAAATCCCCGGGGCTAAACTGCTTCCCACGTACTACATGATACGTGTTTCACGACAAAGGCTTTGCGACACCTCACAGCCTTACCCTGACCATAATCAACAGCCCCCGTGATACCTGTGCAACATACATAGTAGTGTAACCGCTTACACACGAACAAAAGAGAAACCTCGAGAGAAACCTCATACGATGACAACACACGAACCAAACAGGAAAAAAATGCCATGAACATTGTTAACGACGTACAGCAGCCCTCCTGTTGCAAATCCCCTCGATGAATCATTACCACTGCCAGCTATAACGGCAAATATTCAACCACGTACACCGAGCATTAATAAACATAGCTCACTATCTTCCAGCAACATAAACCAAACTATCCAAAGGTGTTGTAAATGAATACCAAATTTTTGAGAACATATCTCACCGTATAACCACAACCACGTTTACCCCAAAGTTGCTACTATCCATCTGCCACGCCAAATTCGTCCCTCAGTCGTACGTGATACAAGTCGTCTCTTCCGAGATGCATGCTTTCCGCTGCCCAAGAACATTCTTTAAGCAAACAATGACCCCCTTCCATTCACACATATTCCTGCTTCTCATTGGGCGCTAACCTCATTCCCCATTTCCTTCCAGCCGAAAGATCTACTAAAAACCACTCCATGTAGATGACACTGTTGCGGTGAAACTGGAGTTTTATGACGGTTAAAACAATCTAACCCCCTCACTCAGCCTACGGAAAGGGGTTTTCCTTTTTCCTATTGCTCGGGATCACCCACGCCTAGTTTCTTTGCGTTCTTAACCTTTGATGCTGTCACCACTTTGAAGCGGGAATCCCCAACTGCGGGGTAAGCCACACTGAGCAACTCAAACGACCGAAGTCTTTGTCGCCCCGCGAGGAAAAGCGTCACTCAAGCGTGTGGCTCAAAACCGGTAAAGCAAACGGGGGTTCTCGCCCTACCGTAGCCTACGTACCATTCCGAACGAGGGGTTGTTCGGCCGGTGACTGAGCGGTAACGATTACGGCGGGAGAACACGCAGCGGGCGGTGGCGACGACGCCGGTGACGGCCGCACCCGCAGCGGCCTCGGCGGCATGACAGCCACCGGCAAATACCACACAGCCAGCAGTATCATTGGCGTCCGCGTAGCAGCGCACAAAGCCGACCGCCCCTCTGCTGTCTGCGGCGGCGCCACCAGCTTGGAACGCCCACATCAGGTTGGGGGAGGCTGCTGGTGAAACAAACGGATGCTATACGTCATCGCCAACTTCTTCTGCTGTATGCAAAGAAAACTGCTTCCACAATCGCGCCTATTCAGCTCTATTGCAAGAGGGGGCGGGACATAATTTCTCTTGTCGGCAGTTGTCGACGCGTGACGGGTTAAGCGGAGTTGATTGGCCGTGTCCAAACCGTAAAGCTGGTTTAAAGTGCTAATTCTGCTCTACTGTGTACGCAAGGGCGAGAGAAAGGTGATCACCTGTTTCCTTACTATTTTGAATTTGGACGTAAGTTGCAAAGTAGTTATCGTTATATTATGTGTAAAATATTATATGCGCACATGCACTCTGTGATACCGCCAAACCGACATGACGGTCAACCGCGCCGTTGACCCAGAGCCACCGCAAAAGGGCTGTAAACGTAACCGTCGTATCGTAGCCTTGGTCCCTGGGACAACTAGAGAGGTTGGTCGGGGGGGGCACATTCTCGGAAATATACTAGTTTTCTGACAGGAAAAAGCAAGTCATACCCCACCATTGGAGTGACTGTGCCCAGGGAACTGCCTCGGAGGTGTTTATGACATCGATGTTAATCGGCATAATTGCATCGGCATCGCTACCGTTTCGTAAATGGAAGACACTTATTTTGCATATCTGTCTCAGTTGATGGTTGTTTTTGACATCAGGTTTTCATCAAATTTTTCAACAGACCCCTGGCATCGTCAACTGCCGTTTTCTTGTTTTTTCGATTGGTGGTCTGCCCAAACACCGTAAATTGTGTTGCTTCCTGCGGGCCGTAGCTTCGGTCACGGCTTACGAAGCTGTTACCCAGGCCACCGGCGTAGCCCCCTTGTATGTTTACGTAAATATGCAAC
>CALKLP010000310.1 GCA_937991965.1 uncultured Verrucomicrobiales bacterium | reverse complement strand
CAGGCGAAACTGGTCTCGCATGAAGGAGACTCGATAACCTTAAAGACTAATGAAGGGCGTGAAATCTCATTAAAACTTTCGCAGCTCTCTAATCTGGATCAAGATTACCTATCGTCCTTGAAGCAGCAGTCTGAGGAAGATCCTAAAGAAGCCCCCCCCAACAAAAGACGGAGCAGGAAAAAAGAACTGCCTAATTGGGAAAACTGGGATGCGCCGTGGCCCAAGCTCGTTAAGACGAGCCAAGACTTTGAAATCGAGGAAGTCTCTGGCAATGCAGACTTCGAAACCCATGAATTTGTCTATCAGAGCCCGCACTTCATCTTTTATAGTGATGCTCAGCTGACAAAGAGCTTGGTAAAGAAATTCGCTTGGTATTTTGAATCTAGTCACAATTACCTCTCGCAGTTACCGTTATCAATGGCGAGAACGCAAGAAGAAGATCGTCATAAAATCGTGCTTTACGAGCATAAAAGCGATTACCACAAGAATGGGGGGCCAGAGAGCTCTGCTGGAGTTTATATGGGCAGAATAGACACTATATTAGTCCCCTTTGATAGTGTCGGCATGAAGAAAATAGGTTCGCGCTACACTGTGGACAGAGAAACAAGCAACAAGACGCTCTCTCATGAGATTGTGCACAGCTTCACGGATTGGCCCTATTACGCTGAGGGAGCACGCGGATGGTTCACGGAAGGGCTGGCTGAATATGTCGCTTTGACTCCTTATCGCTCTGGCAACTTCATGCCTTCTAAGGCTCAAGGTGATATTGAGCAGTGTGTCACTAACTTCAGTGATTTTGGGCGCGGGAGAAACCTGGGGACTGAGATTCATGTAGGCTCACTGAAGGAGTTTATGCTCATGCCTTATGAGAGATTCACCAGCAATGCAAACCACTGCTATGGCATCGGTGCGCTATTGGTGACGTATTTTTGCGATATCGAACGCGACACAGAACTGCAAAACATTCAGAATTTCCTTAAGGCTCTCAAAGGGGGGAAAGAAAAAGAAGAGGCCTTGGCGGTCTTACTCAACGGACGCACCTTTAAGGAGCTAGAAAAGTCTATCAACAAAGCTTGGCGAGGGAAAGGAGTGACTTTAGACTTTGAATAATCACGGCGCGCTTTATTACCTCTCCATAACATGAAACGACCAATCCTCATCTGGGACATTGACGGCACGCTTTCCGATAGTAGCGGCGCGGGTATCGCAGCCCTCTCGCAGGCAATCGAAGAGCACTTTCCGAATGCCAAGAATCCAACCCTAGACCTCGCAGGAGCAACCGATGGCGGCATCTATCGTCTGATGTGCGAACGCTATAGTAAACCTTTCGATAAGATGGAACAAGAGGCCTTTTACGCACTCTACCTGCCTAAATTAGAGGCCAATCTAGAATCTGACGAATTCCCCACAAATCTATACCCGACTATCAAAGACACTCTTCAAGAACTGCAGGAGCAAGGGTACACTCAGGGCTTATTAACTGGGAATATTGAGCACGGCGCGTATCTAAAAAATAAAGTGCAGGGAATCGAGCGCTATTTCCCTTTTGGTGCCTATGGTTGCGACCACCATGATCGCAATGAGCTCGGCTACTTTGCGGCCGAGCGAGCCAGCATTCACTTAGACGCCTGTATCAGCCCAGAAGATTTATTAATTATTGGCGATACCATCAAGGATATTGCCTGTGCCCGTGCCTGCGGAGCGCAAGTGGTCGCAATCACCACCGGACATGGAACGCGAGAAGAACTTAGCGATGCCGACTGGGTCATTGACCGGGCGGAGGAGCTAATTTACATTCTCCAGGAATAGCGCGTTTAGGTGATTCAGATTTCAAAATAGGGGGCGAGTGAAGTGCAAATGAGAAAAAAGTGAAGAAAATCTCATTTCACCCTTGCAGAAACAAAATAATTTGTTAATTAACCTTCCCCATTTCGGCAATAAGCTGAAATAACAAGACGAAATTATGGCACGTTTATTCGGTATCGAAATCCCAAATGAGAAGCGCATCGAAGCTTCTCTCCCTTACATCTATGGCATTGGCCGCATCACTGCTTCTCGTATTCTCGAGCAGGCTGGAGTCGATCCAGATACGCGCACAGGCCAACTTTCTGAAGAACAACTTGCGAAGCTTGCAAGCGTTATCCAAGGCGAAGGACTGATCATCGAAGGTGATCTCCGTCGTGAACGCGCATCGGCTCTTAAGCGTCTTCAAACAATTCAATGTCACCGTGGCGTCCGTCACCGTCGTGGACTACCTGTCAGAGGCCAGCGCACGAAGACAAATGCTCGCACCCGTAAAGGTAAGAAGAGAACTGTCGGCGGTAAGGCATAGCAATCATTTCTATGAGATGAATCGAGAGGGGCTCACGTCCCTCTTTTTTGTCTCAGGACTAACCCAAAACTAAAAACAACCAATATGGCTGAAGAAATTACCAACGAAGAAAACGTTGAGGAGCAAAAAACTGCTCCTGCTGCGGAGGAAACTCCAGCGGTAGAAGAAACAGCAGCGGAAGCTGCTCCAGCCTCTGAAGACGCACCTTCATCAGAAGAAGCGACCGAAGAGACGGCAAAACCAGAACGCAAGAAAGACATCTTTGCGGAAATCCTAGGTGAAGAAGATCCAGACAAGGTCAAGGTCTTCAAAGCTAAAGGAAGTAAGAACATCGCAAAGGGAATCGTCACAATTGCCGCTACCTTTAACAACACCATCGTGAGTGTTACGGATGAAGCAGGAAACGTGATCGGATGGTCATCTGCTGGTAAAATGGGCTTCAAAGGCTCCCGTAAATCTACCTCATACGCTGGACAGGTCGTCTCCCAAGACGCGTGTCGCCAAGCTATGGGACATGGACTCAAGGAAGCAGAAATCCGCGTCAAAGGCCCAGGTCAAGGACGTGAATCCGCTGCTCGTGCCGTTCAGAGCGTAGGAATCAACGTATCAGCAATCAAAGACGTAACACCTGTTCCTCATAACGGATGCCGTCCTAAGAAAGCACGTCGCGTATAATTATCACCCGAAACTAAACTAACTAATAACACAGATTTACTATGGCTCGTTACATTGGACCAAAAGACAAGATCAATCGCCGTTTCGGAATTCCCCTATTCGGACCGTCAAAAGCACTTGAACGCCGAAACTACCCTCCGGGACCACACGGTCTCCGCGCAGGTCGCAAGAAAAAATCAGAATATGCGATCGCCCTCGCGGAGAAGCAGAAAATGAAGCTTCTTTACGGAGTACTCGAGAAGCAATTCCGCGCCTACTACCAGGAAGCATCACGTCTCCCAGGAATTACTGGTGACACGCTCAACCGCCTTCTAGAAACACGTCTCGACAACGTTTGCTACCGTCTCGGGTTCGGAAATTCACGTCAAGCTGCCCGTCAGCTCGTGAACCACGGACACGTGCTCGTAAACGGCACTCGTGTTGACATTCCTAGTTACCAGCTCCAAGCAGGTGACGTAGTGAAAGTAGGCACCAGAGCGTCTTCACAGCAGCTCGCGATGCGTATGCTCGACATCACGCAGAGCCGCCCTATCAAGGATTGGGTTACCGTAGACCGCCAAGGTCTTGAAGGTAAGATCGTTCGCTTCCCTGAGCCAGATGACATTGACAACCAAATCAACGTCCAGCTCATCGTCGAACTTTTCTCACGCTAATCTGCTTAGAAAACATTCTCAAGAAAGCCTTCTTTACGAAGCAGGCTTTTTTTTATATCCTGATCAGTATTCTCATAATAATCGCACGCAAACGCACGAAGATATAATGAGCCTATCCTTCTAAACCAACACCCAATTAAGATACCATAGCATCAGGCGGTATCCACCAAACATCCATGTCAAAGCCCCAAGCGCAAGGAATGGGCCAAAAGGAAGAGGTTTGCCATACCCTACACGCCCTAGAATCGCCGCAATGAGCGCATAAAGACATGAGGCGCACAGAGTAAAAATAACCGCCAAAGGCCCTAAAAACGCGCCAATCATGCCTAAGAACGGTGGATCCCCTGCCCCCATGGCCTCTCGAGGAATGACGACCTTTGTCGCCTCTCCAGATAGTGATTCAATCTTTTCGATGTCGAATTTCCTGTCTCCGATGCACACTTGCCGCTCCCAAATCGTTAAGCTCTCCCCTTTCACAGGCTTGCCATCAACCAGAAAATTCGCACCTTGCAGCTCAATCCGATCCGCTTTTCGGTAGAAAACTTCGCCCCAGTCAAGGGACTCATCACCTAAGATAAATTGGAGCTGATCCAGCTCTGTCTCAGGCTCTTTCAATGACCATTGCTCGCTTTGCTCGCAGGAAATCTTCCTTTTCCCAAAAGCAATTTTCCCTAGTAAAACCACAGCAACTAAGACTAAATAACCAAACACAAAGCCCATAAAAGAGGAGATCACACCAGCCCACTTAAATGCAATTTCCTTATCTTGGATGACCGCGCCTAGCAACCCTCCATTCCGCTGTAAATCTCCAGGAAAATGTAAGTTTGCAAAAACATAACTCGCTAGGACTGCGATGATAATAGCGACCCAACACCAGTTCACTGGAATAATATAATGCTCTCCATCAATAAAGGAAATCGCAACGAGAAGAGCTACTAAAACCCAGCCCAAAAACATTTCCGGACCAGCATAGAACCACCAAACTGCGCCAAAGAGAATGGCAGTAAGCACCTCCACAAGCAAATATCGCACAGGAATCGTAGCCTTGCACCCTGCACAACGACCACGCTGAAGAAGCCATGTGACAACAGGAATGTTTCGATACCATGGGATCTGCTTTTCACACCCCGGGCAAAAGGAGCGAGCAGGTTTATTGACACTCATGCCACGTGGAACACGGTAAATCACAACGTTCAAAAACGATCCAATAAAAGCTCCTAAAACCACGGCGACAATTCCCCAACAGGAGGCACTAAACAGCCCACTACCAACACTATCATGCTGAGCAGCTAATTGTACGAAAAAATCCATCGTAACAATATCTCATAATTCCACTGAACACGCCTAGCCTTTTATCGAAAAATCGGCAATTAGATGCCTGCACTCGGGCGTCATGCAGCCCATTCCCCTAAAACCTTCCCTATTTGCTCTGAATCCTTAAATTCGCCTTGACCATACATGCTTGCCTAGGGAATAAAACAGATAGCTTTTTGCGAGAAGGAACGACCGTTTTTTCAGCGCAAATTTAAATTTTCTTCAGAACATGTCTTTCGCACAAAAAATCAAAAAGTTTTTCGGACTCCATTCCTATGATATTGGCATAGATTTAGGGACCGCCAACACCCTCGTATACGTCAAAGATCACGGCATCGTCCTCCGGGAACCATCAGTAGTCGCCGTCAAGGCTGGCACCAATGAGGTTCTCGCGGTTGGTGATGAAGCCAAGCGAATGCTTGGTAGAACTCCCGGAACCATCGTCGCGATTCGCCCAATGCGTGATGGCGTCATCGCGGACTTTGAAATCACAGAGCAAATGCTCAAATACTTCATCGAAAAAGTTACCAAGTCCAAAAAGTCAAACCCTCGAGTGGTCATTGCCATTCCATCTGGAGTGACCGAAGTGGAGCGTCGTGCGGTAGATGATGCCGCACGGAAGGCTGGCGCAAGAGAGGTTTACCTCATTGAAGAACCAATGGCGGCGGCAGTAGGAGTAGGCCTCCCAATTCAAGACGCTTCAGGAAACATGGTTGTTGACATCGGGGGAGGCACCACAGAGATCGCCTTAATCTCCCTCTCAGGCATCGTATATTCTGAAAGCCTACGAGTCGCGGGAGATGAGCTAGACACCGCGATTACTAATTCTATCAGAAAAAACCATAACCTCATGATTGGGGAGCGCACCGCCGAGGAAATCAAAATCCGACTCGGTTCCGCCTACGACCTAGGCAAGGAAAGCACGATGGAAGTCAAAGGTCGTGATCTGGTCTCAGGCCTACCGAAAACCATTAACCTCTCATCCAGCGATGTCCGAGACGCACTCTCACCGTCCCTGACAAAAATTGTGGAAGCAATTAAATCGGCACTCGAAAAATGCCCGCCTGAACTCGCTGCGGACCTCGTAGACCGTGGAATCATTCTCGCAGGAGGAGGAGCTCTTCTCAGAGGGCTTAATAAACTCATTAAAGCCGAAACAGGTCTGCCTGTCCATATCGCGGAGGATCCTCTTAGCGCAGTGGCAGAAGGAACTGGCAAATCCCTTT
>CALKLP010000309.1 GCA_937991965.1 uncultured Verrucomicrobiales bacterium | reverse complement strand
TGCAGAGATTGTGCGATTTTCGATTCTGGCTCGCCCATTTTCTCCGCTATCGCAGCAACCTCAAAGTTATAGCGATTGGGATTCCTCGGGCTTTGCTTGGCTTGATCGAAGAGGCGCACAAGAAACTCTTGGCGTTCTGGGGTATGTCCCGCCATCAAATTATTCATCGGACGGAGTAAGGTCGCATCGTATTTCCCGTGTCTCCATCCTCGCGACTCGACATACCCGGCTAACTCTAGCCAGACTAGGATCGACTGAATGACATCGGTCTTGATATCATGAGCAATCGACAGATTATAACGATCCAGAGCGACCTCCCCTTCCCGTTCGATCGTAGCGGACACGAGCGATTCAATCGCTGAAGTGCTGGGACGTTTCCCGTAGATAAAGTTCTCCAAGACCCCAAGATCAGCCTTGCATGCTAACATGTAGCACTGCGAGGGAAGGCCATCACGCCCTGCCCGTCCCGTTTCCTGCACGTAGTTCTCGAAGGATTTAGGCAGATTGTAATGATACACGTGTCGAATATCCGCCTTATCGATCCCCATTCCAAAGGCGATGGTGGCCACGATAATGTTACACTTTCCGGCCATGAACTCCTCTTGGATTTCACTGCGCCGCTCCGTGCTCATGCCAGCATGATAACTCCGCGCTGCCAGCTTCTTACGGGAGTTCAGAAAGGTCGTGATATGCTCCGTAGTCATCTGGCGGGTGACATAAATGATGGTCGGCTCACCGGGATGCCTACTGATCATCTCTAGCAATTTCTCATCCCGCTCCTCCTCGGGAACAGGCGCGATATTGAGGGTTAAGTTCGCGCGTTTGAAACCCGTCTGGATGTGATGCTCGGGCGCGATTCCAAAGCTGTTACAAATATCCTCACTAACCTTAGGAGTAGCGGTCGCAGTCAGTGCTAGGCGAAGCCCAATCTTAAGCTTATCCGCTCCTTGCGCAATCTTGAGGTAATCAGGGCGAAAGGAATGCCCCCATTCTGAAATACAGTGCGCCTCGTCAACCGCGAGCAATGCAATTTTCATCGATTGGAGTCGATTAAGAAATGACGGATTCGAGAACCGCTCAGGAGCTACAAACAAGAGCTTTAAGCGCCCCGATTTCATGAGATCAAAGACCTCAAAAACCTCCTCCGTGGTAAGACTAGAATCCAGCTTACGCGCGAGAATCCCCTTTGCCATCAGGCTCTCGACCTGATCTTTCATGAGTGCAATGAGAGGAGAGACGACAAGCGTCAACCCATCCATCAACAGCGCAGGGAGCTGATAACAAAGACTCTTCCCTGATCCCGTTGGAAAAACAGCAAGCGAAGAGTGCCCTGATAAAATTTGGCTCATCACCTCCTCCTGACCAGGACGGAGAGTATTGAAACCAAAGACCTCCTCTAACTTACCGTAAATCTCGTTCTTAGGCATGCTTGAGGAGTGGAGAAACTTAAGAAAGAGCCTTCATGACGAGGCCAGAGAGAACCTTGCCATCCGCGCGTCCATCCGCCTTTTCTTGAGCGAGCTTCATGACCTTACCCATGTCAGCCTTAGACGTTGCGCCAGCCTCTGATACTGCTGCCGCGACAATCGCCGTAATTTCCTCTTCGCTGAGTGGCGTAGGAAGGTATTTCTCGAGCACGACGATCTCCGCCTTTTCGTTATCCGCTAATTCTGGGCGGTTCGCTCCTTCAAACTGGGTAATGGAATCTTGACGTTGCTTGATCTGCTTACGGATCACCGCCATCGTCTCAGCCTCATCGAGCACGGCATCGGCTCCGCCCTTTTCGATCGCGACGTTTTTAATTGCGGATTTCAAGGCGCGTAAGGTCGTCAAGGACACGGTGTCCTTTGCTTTCATCGCCGTTTTGATATCATCCATTAGAGTTGTAGAAAAATCTGACATAGTGCCTACCTTCTGACAAATCCTAGGCCGATTGCAAATGACAATCTTCGTGTTTTTCGCCCTCCACTTTATCCGCATTTGAATTTGAACCGCAAAGACTGAAAGGCGCAAAGAAGCTCCCCCCTAATACACTTAGTGAAGAATTGTGTTCTACACATATTGAAACCCATATTTTCATTCGATATAACCTTACAAAGACTTTTCACCTATTGGTTGAATTCTATTCCAGCTAAAAGGCTTAGCATCTTCGTGCCTTTGCGGTTTTTTAAATGCAGAATCAAGGTTTATGCTGTTAATTGAAGCTTCTTTAGGAGAATAATGCGATTCGTATTAGTTCCTTTGCTCTGATTATTCACTCCCCAGCAGTTCGCCGTTTTGGTAAATTTCTGGTCGTTAATGAGGATCAACTCAGGCTCCAGTCCTGCTACTGCCGCTGCGGGAACCACGAGATCTTCCATCATCACCTTACCGCCTTTGACATCCCCCACTTCAAAGGCAATGTAACCATCAGGTTTGAGCACCCGCGCCAGCTCGGCAAACACCTCTGACATTTTCTCCACCCAATCCTCGATTTTTCGCAACTGCCAGATCGAGATTTCACTGGAGTCCATCCCATTAAACCAACAGCGCAACCAATTATCATGCTTGTAGTCAATCACATCAAGAAACGGCGGCGAGGTCACCACCAGCTTCACGGATTCGTCAGGTATCACAGGCGTGTTCTCTGCAGATCCCGTTAGTAAAGCCCCCTTCACCTCGCGCGCCTTTACTAACTCGACAGGGTCGACTTTATTGAGCAGGGAGCGGCTCTTTTTGAGAATGATCTTATTCACATCGCGCTCGGGAGGAACTTGCTGGCGCTTCTCATTAATTTTTTTCTGTGATTCTACCGAGACCGCTTGATTAGGAGGTAAGGTATAGACCGAAAAGAACCCTACCGAATGCCCCGTTAGTCTATTGGTAGCGACCATTCGAATCCAGGCATCAATATGATCAATCGTTCCTGACCGCTCTCGCTCGATGAAATACTCCCGCAGCGCCAAGATATGTTGCAGCGTCACAGGATGATAGAAGGTTAAGAGTTCTTCATGCTGCTCAGCACTTTTAGAAACAGTCGAAATTTCTAATAACCGCTGCTCTACCTCCTGAAGGTTCGGCGGAGATAAGCGCGGTTGCAGTAAGATCTTACTGAGTGGGTTAATATCACAACCTACCGGCTCACGCCCATGAAAAGCGGCCTCCAGAAGAGTGGTTCCACGCCCCATAAAGGGATCATACACGGCATCTCCCGGAAGCGTGAGACGCTCGATGAAGAACTTCGGAAGCTGTGGCTTATAACACGCGCGGTAGGAAATCTCATGGAGAGAGGAAGCCGCGCGCTGCTTCGAGGTCCAGAACTCGTTAATATAGACAGGAGTCTCCACCCCGTGGGAGTCGAACTTATCCACAACAGTCTCCTTGCCAAATTCTGAGAACTGACGGATTGATTGATGGAGCTGAGTGTTCAAGCCAATAGTAGTAACGAAAACTCATCAATTTTCACAACAAAAAACAACTCGAAATTGCCAAACGAGCTCCATCTCAGATTCCAACCAAAGCGACTCCAAAATACAATCAAATCCTTTTAGATGACGATTTTCCACCACTTCCTTTTCACCTTTAGCTTCGCCCCGCTGTGATGAAGGGGCTCTAATCTTCAACATTTCCTAATTAATCCTTTATTTTTGTACTTTCCTAGGGAATATTGCCGTCACTACTTTTACAACCAACATGGAACATTTAGATAAACTTAACGCTCCCTCTCCTCCAACCAAGGAGTGGAAAGCGATCATCAAAGAATACGCTCAGCCGAGGCCGGGCATGGCTAGCTGGCAACTCGTCAACACCGTTGGCGCATACATCCTCCTCTGGGTTGCGATGTATTTCATGCTCAACTTCATTCCTAAGCCTTGGAATTGGGTCACTCTGGCTCCAGTGGCGATTCTGGCAGGTGCTCTCCTCGTTCGCGTCTTCATCATCTTTCACGACTGCGGACACGGATCATTCTTTAAATCCAAACGAATGAACAAAATTTGGGGACACGTTTGTGGCACCCTTGCGTTCACCCCGTTTAGCCACTGGAGCTGGGAGCACAGCGTGCACCACGCACACAATGGCCACCTTGACCGCAGAGGAGTAGGTGACATTTGGACCATGACTGTTGACGAATACCTTTCTGCTTCTGCGAAACGTCGTTTTCTCTATCGCCTCGGAAGAAACCCAATCGTTCTTTTTGTTATTGGGCCGATGTGGACTTTCATGATTGGGCACCGTTTCCCATTACCACAGGCTAAGCCAAAAGAGAAACTCTCAGTGCTTTGGAGTAACCTCGCGATCCTCGCCATGGTTCTCATCTTAGGCTACGCCTTTGGCTGGTTAGCTTACCTTTACATTACACTCACGGTGATGACCGTTGCTTCTACCCTAGGAGTGTGGCTCTTCTATGTGCAACACCAGTTCGAAGACACGTATTGGGAATCTGCTGAGAATTGGGATTATTTCAAGGCCGCGGTTCACGGAAGCTCTTTCTATAAGTTACCTAAAGTTCTACAGTGGTTCTCTGGAAACATCGGCTTCCACCACATTCACCACTTAAGTTCCAAGATCCCGAACTACAACCTAGAGCGTTGTCACAAGTCACATCGCATGTTTAATGAAGTAAAGCCCCTCACCTTCTGGAAAAGCTTCAAATGCATCAACTTCCGCCTCTGGGATCAGGAAAACATGAAACTCATCACCTTCCGTCAGCTTAAAAATAAGCTCAAAGGAAACGGAGGCCTAACGGCTTAACGGATCTATTTAATTCTACTAAAAAAGCGCACCTTCGGGTGCGCCTTTTTTTTAGCCCTCCCCTTCCATGTATGGGAGAGTCGGGAGAAAGTCATAAGGAACAGCAAAGCGAGTTGGGTTTTCCTCGGCATTGGGGTCTTTACGAATAATTAGGAGACAGTGGTCGATGTCCCAGTAGGGAAAGACGAGGAGCTGCCCTCCGTCATCGAGGGTAAGAGTGAGTTCCTTTTCGCCCTCAACATAGCTGAGAATTTTCCAGAGGCGGGATTGTTTCCCGTCGAATTCTACCCAGTGCATGGTCTCAGCCCCTTGGATAAGATGGCCATATGGTTCGATGCCCTTATAATGGGGTTCGATGAAGAGAGTGCTAGCCTCACTCGCGCGGGCGAAAACCCAGGGCTTGTGGAGATCCTTAAGCACAGGAACGGGATGTGGCTCCCGCGCAAGGGCTACGGTGCAGAGGAGTAAGAGGGTAATTAGGATGGAGCGCATGGTTAATGTTTGTGTTAGGTTCCCCATTTGGCGTGGCTTTTGCGCCGGAGGGTGTGGAGTTGTTTTAGAAGGTCAGTCGCGGCTTTATCCTCGCCCTTTTCGATGGCGGTGTAGAGCTTTTGCACGAGGCATTTAGTGCTCGTAAGAGCCTTTTTGTAGGCGGTGTGTTCGGCGGCAGGGAGCTCGGCAGGAAGATTGTCGAGTGAAGCTCCTGTGAGGAAGCGGAGCTCAAGGGCGCGGGAAAGCATTTCGTCCGTGAAGTCACGACTGCCCAGGAAGCGTTCGAGGTAATTCACGAGTTCTTCCATTCGCGCCATTTTCGAATTGAGCTTGGGGTAAAGTCGTTTCCACTCAGCTTTTTGTTCTGGAGTAGGCTCCACCGCGCAGAGTGGCGCGGTGAGAGCAATGAGACAGGCAAGGATTCTTGCTTTCATAGAAACACAGTAAGTAGTCCTGATGGGAAGAGCCTTTCTGTCTCCATCATTACCATTTTTTGTAAGGCAGGAATTTTCCGTTCATGGTGACCACGACGCGATCGCCTTTCGGGCATTCTTCCTTAGTGACATCACAGGTGAAATCAATCGCACTCATGATCCCGTCACCAAATTTCTCGTGAATACACTCCTTAATGGCGCCTCCATACACGTAAGCGATTTCATAAAAGCGGTAGATGAGAGGGTCTTTGGAAACCAAGTCTGTATCTACTCCCTTCATGGGGCATACTGTGAGGATAGTGGCGATTTCTGAGTCAAGTCCGAGAAAGGCGGCGAGTTTATCCGCATCTTCTTTTACGAGGCTGTTTTGCCCGAGACATACCGAGGCGGTAAAGACGTCCGAAAGTCCGACGGCATCACCGATTTCGGTCCAAGTTACTCCTTTGCTTGCTTTTGCCACCATGATGGCTTCTGTCATTTCTAGTTTAGTCATAGTTCTATAATTATGGGTTTGGTTAGAGGGTTAAGCTTGTTCAGCTAATTCGAGGGATTCTTCACTCCCTTGTGGGCTGACTTCAGGGGGCATTACGATCGGGCCGCCTGCTCCTGCCTTTGGTTTTTCACGAACTTCCGAGCAGCGGTTCACGAGGAAATCGATGATATGATTCCGCGTGGCGTAGTAGTTCTTATCCTTGAAGATGCTGGCGCGTTCACGAGGTTTCGGAATGTCGACTTTAACAATCTCTGCAATCGTGGCATACGGCCCGTTCGACATGAGGAAGATCCGGTCTGCGAGTAAGATGGCTTCATCAACATCGTGGGTAATCATGAAGATGGTTTGCTCCGTCTGGTTACAGATGTTTACGAGCTCATCTTGGATCGCTCCACGAGTAAGGGCATCAAGCGCTCCGAAGGGTTCATCCAGCAGCAGGAGCTCCGACTCGAGCGCGAAGGCCCGAGCGAGACCTACCCTCTGGCGCATCCCACCCGATAGTTGACTGGGCTTGCGATGCATGGCGGGCTCGAGGGAACACATCTTGAGATAGTTTTCGCTATGCTCACGCACTTGCTTTTTACTCCAGTCTCGATGCTTGGCGGCAACGCCGAACTCGACATTCTTAAGCGCCGTCATCCATGGAAGGAGCGAGTGATTCTGAAAGACCACCGCCTTACTCAGCCCTGGTTTATCAATTACTTTGTCATTTAGGAGGGCGACGCCGCTAGTAGCCTTATCGAGGCCAGAGAGGATATTCAGCACGGTCGACTTTCCGCAACCGGAGTGTCCGATACAGCAGATAAATTCGCCCTTTTTGATATCGAAGGAAAGGTCTTGGAAGACGGTGAGGTCTTCTTTACCCGGGATTTTGAAGGTTTTGGTGAGGAGTTCACCTCTGAGGAATGATTTCATAGTTCTACGTAGCTAAATTTTTTCACTAGACCTGCGATCATGAGGTCGAGGATGAGGCCCACGACTCCGATGACCACAATGGCGAAGAGCATGGCCGCGAGGTTCAGGCCGTTCCACTCGTTCCAGACGTAATACCCCACGCCGATTCCTCCGATAACCATCTCAGCGGCGACAATCACGAGCCAAGCAATCCCGATCGAGATGCGCATGCCAGTGAAAATCGTCGGTGCAGTAGCCGGGAGAATGATGCGGAATGCTTGCTCAAGCTTAGAGAGCTCCAGCGTATTTCCGATATTGAGATAATCTTTCTTCACGGAGGCGACCCCAAAGGCCGTATTAATCAACATCGGCCAGACCGAGCAGATAAAGATCACGAAGATGGAGGCACTCTCTGAGTCCTTGATCACATACAGGGCCACCGGTAACCACGCGAGGGGCGAGATCGGCTTAAGAATCTGAATGTAGGGCATCAGCGCCATGCTAATGAGCGGGAACATCCCAATCACGAAGCCCAACGGAACGGCAACTAAGACTGCGAGCGTGAAGCCAATCCCGACCCGCATAAGCGAATACTTGAGCTGAATCCCGATTCCCTTGTCGTTGGTACCCTTGTCATAAAAGGGGTCCTTGAGCATTTCCCAAGATTCCTTCCAGACCAAGACGGGTCCAGGGAAGCCGGTAGTCTCGGTCGCTTCTTCCGCAACGCCACCTGTGGTAAAGCCAAAGGCCTCTACCCCACCAGCGGCATTAATATCCTCCAGGGAGACGCCCATTCCGGAAATCTGCTTCAGCTGGTCAAAGGTTAACCCCTTGCCCGAGAGTTCGGTCACATCAGCAGCGGTAAGCGCCTCGGTGGTGAGTTCACTCACTTGCGAGGCTTCGATCACGACCGCCTTCGTCTCCACAGTCGGGCGCTTGGTCACGATGAACCAAAACCCTAAGAAAAGGACGAGGAAGAGGAGAGAAAGAAGCGCCGCTTTTAATTTATCGTTTAGAGTAGTCATCAGAGTTTACGATCTTCAGCGTTAATTTTCAGGTCATTGATACTGGCATAGCGTTTCTGCATGTATCCCTCGGGGTTGAACTCCCAATTCTCATTACCATAGGAGCGGTACCATTGGCCGTCTTCATCGTGCCATTCGTATTCGAACCGCACCGCAATACGATTGTCTTGGTATGCCCAGAGTTCTTTGTGGAGGGTGTAGTTCTGTTCGCGCTTCCATTTTCGGACAAGGAAAGCGTGGATTTCATCGCGACCGGTGAGAAATTCATCGCGGTTGCGCCATTCGGAGTCCTCGGTATAAGCTAAGATCACTTTATCTGGATCACAAGTGTTCCAGACGGCTTCGGCGCCTTTGATCTTAGCGAGGGCGGACTCCTCTGTAAAAGGAGGGTAAGGTGGTTTCATGTAGGTATAGGAAAAATAATAAGGGAAAGAGAGAGAGAAAAGCAGCCCAACCCAAGCCGAGTTGGGCTGCTGTGTTACTACTTAGTTATGAAAAAAACTAAAGAGAGGCGAGACGGAGCTTAGTCACGTTTGATCGCGAAGGTATCGATATAATCGTTGATCTTCTCTGGGTTGAACTCTTTCCCATAGATGTCGTATACTGGATACTTGCTATCTGGAATATCAGACCACTTGATGTTCTTATTCTTCTCAGCCATTTCTTCCATCTGAGCTTGCGCACTGACGGAGAGGAAGATCTCATCGGAGAGCGCCTTGAAGTCGACATCGCCTTTAATGTAGCCCCAACGCTTCATTTGCGAGAGGATCCATGTTCCCATTGACTGGGTCGGGTAAGGCATGAAGGAGATACGATCCGGAACCTTGTGAATCTTCCCGAGACCATCTGGATAAACCCCGGTGAGAATCTGCTTCAGAACGGCTGGCGGCTGATTGAGGTATTCCTTCGGAGCCATCGCCTCGGCGAAACGCACACGCTCTTCTGCTTTTTCGGCAGTTTGAGTCGCATCGAGGATCGCGGTGAGGAGAACAATGAAGGTGTTCGGGTTCTCGTCGATGAAGCGTTGGCTCACACCGAAGCAACAACATGGGTGTTGATCCCAAATATCTTTCGTCAAGCGGTGGATGAATCCAACTCCATCATAGACTGCACGCTGGTTAAATGGATCAGGAGCCAGGTAACCATCAACGTTCTCCGCGCGGAGGTTAGCAACCATTTCAGGTGGAGGGATAACACGAATTTGGATATCCTTATCTGGATCAAGTCCATGCTCTGCCACATAAAGGCGGAGAAGAAGGTTATGCATCGAATACTCGAATGGAACACCGAACTTAAAGCCTTTCCAGTCTTTCGGGTCATTCTTATCCTTATGCTTATTGGCAAGGACGATCGCCTGACCATTGGTGTTCACGTTTGTCACCATGCGCCATTTGTCAGCGACGGAACCTACACCCATCGACATCGCTGCCGGCATTGGAGCGAGGAGGTGGGAGGCGTCATATTCACCATTCAAACACTTATCACGTGCTACCGCCCAACCAGCGGTTTTGATGATGTTTACCTTGAGGCCGTATTTGTCATAGAAACCGAGGGAGTGACCTGCAATAATCGGGGTCGCACAGGTAATGGGGACGAAACCGATGTTTAGCTCCTTCTTCTCGATATTTTTCATCGCCTCCTCCGTCATGGCATGGAGGTTATCAAAGCGGAAGACACTCGCCATACTGGCGTAAACCCCAGCAGAGCCAATCGCCTTAAGCATCTTACGGCGGTTCAGGTCACTTCCGAAGATACTGTGTAGCAGAGAACTCTCCATCGCCCGTTGCATCACGGAACTCGGATCATGCTTATTAAAGTCTTTCTTGCGCTTCTCGAGGAAGAGCGTGTTTTCGATATCTTGGTCAGATTTCATCAGATCCACGATGTGGTGGGCCTGTGGTTCATCTCCGTTATCACGTTCACTACATTCATTCCAAATGTCGATAGTGTCGTCGAATGGGTCGCGGTCTAAGCTCATAATATTTAGTCTTTGGGGGTAGGGTATGTTTTTTGAGAGTTCCCCTTGGGGGGAACGGGTGGAGACTAGATTACCGGGATAAAAAAAGTAAAACGGGCTTACGAGGTCAGCTTCTTCAAATCAATGATTTGACGAGCGACATCACTCATAGGTCGTTTTTGATCCATCGCAAATTTGCGCAACTTCTGATACGCTACTTCTTCTGTCAGATTATAATCCGACATCAAAAGCCCTTTCGCGCGCTCAACTAATTTCTGATTCACGAGCTTCAATTTCGCATCATCCAATTCATGTTTCAGATCTTGGAAGGTTGCAAAGGTGAGCATCGCGGTATCAATGATCAGTTTCGCCTGCGCGCAGGTAACTTCATTAGAGACATAAGCGGTCACACCAGATTCCAGTGCGGACTTAATACTCTGAACTCGATCGTCCTGAGACATCAATACGACAGGCGTAGGATGCTCGTCTCGGATCGTTGTTAGCTGCTCGAGCGTATCACGTGAGGGTGAAAGCACATCAATCAGTATCACCTGCGGATTAAGCTCATTCACATAATCGATCAGGTTGTCCGTCGGCTCACAAAGCACAACATTGTCATAACCACATCCCTTAAGGATTTGGGTCAGAACGATGGCCCGCTCTGTGGATTCGTCGATGAGTAGTATACGGATAGAAGGTTTCATATTCACAATATGGTTCATCAAGAGATGAGATCTTTATTTGCCGATAAAATAGCTTCTGCTATTTGCTTACCACATTGTAAGATAGAGGTAGGAGGCAACACTGGCTCCTAAAACGATAATAGCAGGATTCATGCCAAGAACCCTGCTATTTAAATTTGCTTGCGAAAATCGTATTACTCTCGCGACATCAATTCGCTAGAGCTGGTCAACCCATTTTCGTCAATGACGTTGACGTAGTAAACTTTAGCATCATTGGGAAGCTCTACGCTAACCACATTGTTGTTTTTGCTTACTGCAGCTTCAATACTCTGCCATGGCTTCGGATTAGGATTCTTCTTACCTTCCTCTTTTTCATACACGAATTCATCCGTGAAATAAAGTTTAGCAGAAACAATTTTCGCTTCAGATTCGTAGGTGAATTCTGCAGTAGTTGAATTTTTCGTATTAACTAATCGAGCAAGACAATCTGCACCATCCTTTAAAACCCTATCTGCAAATGCGTAAATTTCTGGAACTCGCTCAGAATCCCAGCCAGCTTTATGACCATGAGCTAGTCCTGGAGCAATTGTAATCCAAGCTCGTTCCTTTGTAGCCGAATAGCTGTCCGAAGTGATATTCACCGAAAAGTGCCCGTCAGCATCACCATTTACCCACAGAATAGGCATCGAACCATATTGAAACTGCCGAGATGGATCCCAAAAGTTTTGCGCCCCCTTCACCGAGGAAAAGTGGCCCAGTGACTTTTCAAGAAAACCTGCACCATACACAGGAACCGCAAACTTAAAGCGATCATCAACGCCGGAAACTAAGCTCGTTAGAATTCCGCCCCATGAAATACCCGTGACCCCGATTCGGTCTTTATCGATCTCTGGCATAGAGCGCAAAAGCGAGTGGGCCAACATAACATTCGATACCGCATGGTACATCCATTGCTCATCGAGAGGCTCGTTTATATCGTTAAAGCGCCCTTGCCGACTAAGACCAGAAAACTCATGCTTCGCCTTCTTCTCAGTATCAGTAGGCATGTGGCCCTCTAAGCTCATGGAAATAGCAGCATAGCCACGATCATTCCAAATTTTCACCCACTCATGAAAGGCGGTTCCACCTCCACCGTGAACACAGACGATAGCGGGAACTGGCTTATCACTCTTTGGGATTCCATAATAGGCAAAAGCGCGAGTTGCCTTACCTTTGTATGATAGTGTTTCGTAAAAAATCGCTTTTATATCACCTTCATTTTTTTCCGAAACAGGATACACTGATGGAGCCTGGTAAACTTTCTTGTCTAGGAGTTCCTTTAGAGGCGCATCAAAAGGCAACTCTGCAACAGCAGATAAAATGGAGCAGAATAATACAAAAATAACAGCTTTCATTACAGTATGATGTAGTTCAGGTAAAAATAATTCAACCCCATTTAGCCCTTAATTTCAATTCCGCTTGACCTATGGCACGAAAACAGAGAAATCCCATACTCTCGCATCACTATGAAACTTTCCCTTAATTGGCTCTCGGAACAGCTCGACCTTTCAGAATACTCTCTTGATCAACTCTCTGATCTCCTCACCTTTGCAGGAGTGGAGGTAGAAGGGATCGAACGCACCGGCGTCCCTACCGATCTCATTGTCGTCGCTGAAGTGAAGGAAAAGACCCCTCACCCAGATGCGGACAAACTCAACATCTGCCAAGTCGATACAGGCGAAGGAGCTTTACGTCAAATCGTCTGCGGCGCGAAAAATTACAAAATTGGCGACAAAGTCCCCTGCGCTCTTCCAGGAGCTGACTTAGGTGGTGGCTTTGTCATTAAAGAAGGGAAACTCCGTGGCGTAGCCTCCAATGGGATGCTCTGTGGGGCGGGTGAAATCGGACTCATCGATGCTGAAGACGGACTCATGATTTTACCTGCGGAATATGAAATCGGGACTCAAATGACGTCACTCTATTCTGGAGACACAATCTTCGAATTAGAAATCACCCCTAACCGCCCAGACTGTCTTTCGCACAGTGGGATGGCACGTGAACTGGGGGCGATCCTAGGCCAAACACCGAAGCAGATTCCGCATGATGCTCCACTACACGAAGTCCGTCCTGCTACCGCTGAAGAAATCACAATCGAAGACACAGATGGTTGCGCTTACTACACCGCCACGAAGATTACAGGAGTAAAGGTTGCGCCCTCCCCAGAGTGGCTGGTCACAAAGCTCGAGGCGATCGGTCTCGCTCCTATCAATAACATCGTTGATATTACGAATTACGTCCTGCACGAAACAGGACAGCCGCTCCATGCCTTCGATGCCAGCAAGGTCGGCGAAACCATCAAAGTACGCACCGCATCCTCCGGAGAAACGTTCAAGGGGCTCGATGAAAAAGACTACACGTTATACGAAGATGACTGCGTCATTTCCGACAAAAGTGGATCCGTTCTCGCACTCGCGGGTGTACTCGGAGGACTAGAGTCTGGGGTTACTGATACGACCAGCGATATTGTTCTAGAGGCAGCGTATTTCACACCCTCTCGAGTGCGTCGCTCTGCTCGTCGCCAAGGAAACTTGACCACCGACTCCTCCTACAGATTCGAGCGCGGAGTTGACTTCGAGAGCATCAACAAGGCCCGTGATCTGGCTATCGCACTCATTAAGCAAATTGCTAAAGGTAAGTCCGCAGAGTCTCTACAAGCAGGTGCATTACCAAACAGCTTGCCATCAGTAGAGCTTCCAGAACGCATGTTGACACAAGTGAGCGGAGGCGATCTCGATATGGCTACGGCAGAAAGACATCTGCGCGCGCTAGGTCTCACCTACATCAAGGACAACAACAATGTATTCTGGGGAGTCCCCGCCTTCCGCCAAGACCTCACACGCCCCATCGACTTGATCGAGGAAGTGGTACGTCTAGAAGGCTTTGATAACATTACTTCAGGCACCCGTTCAGCAGCATCTCTCCCATCCAAGGAAGATATCGCCTACGACGGACAACTCTCTCTGAAACGCCAACTCGTAGGGCTCGGATTCTACGAGGCAAACACGATCAAGCTCATCTCAGAAAACGAGTTGACCTACGCTCTGCCGATTAAGCCCCTCCTTGAGGGCGACGTCATCAAGGTCGCACTACCTCTCAGTGAGGAACACTCTACCATGCGTCCATCGCTCATTCCTGGATTACTTAGCTCGGCTACGCGCAATGCCCGTCAAGGCGCAAAATCCTTCCGCTTTTTCGAGATTGGTCGCACCTTCCGCAACGCAGGTGGTGGCAAGGCCAAAGATCTAGAGACCGATCACCTCGCCATTCTCATGGGTGGACAACGTACACCAAAAGGTTGGAACTCAATGGAAGAAATCTGCGATGCCTTCGACCTAAAAGGAATCTTGCAAGCGCTCGTCCCTATCGCTGTAATTTCACTCCGCCCGAAAGAGCGTAACGGATTCCTCCTCGGGGCAGAAATCCACCTCAATGGGAAAAACATCGGAGCCTTTGCTCAGCTAAGCCCGAGCCATCAGCGTGAATTCGATATTACTAGTCCGATTTACCTCGCCGAACTCGACATCAATAAACTCATCGCGATTCGCCAATCCGCGCGTATGGCGAACGAACTCTCTAAGTTCCCAGGATCCTCCCGCGATGTTGCGCTTGAATGCCCACTGAACATCACCGCTGGAGACATCGTGGAGACTCTCACCAAGCAGAATCAACCGCTCCTTGTAAACTTCACCTGCTTCGATCACTTCCACGACCCCAGCGGAGAGAAACTAGCGGCGGATAAGAAGTCTCTCGCTTTCCGTCTGGATTATCGCTCGGAGGAAAGAAACCTGAAAGCGAAAGAAGTAGAGCAAGCACATGAAGCACTCGTAACAGTCCTCTGCGATAAACTCCAACTTACGCAACGATAACCCGACCCCATGATTGCATTAGACTACCAATGGCTCGGACAAGACGTCGACTTTAACGCCGCCTTGGAAATGCAAGAGGGTCGTGTGCAAGAAATCATCGCAGAACGCGCTCAACCGGGCACCTTCTACTTTCTGGAGCACGCTCCTGTCTACACCAGTGGAATCCGTGATGCACAGCTCCCACCGCACCTCCCTCACCCCGTGGTTAAGATTAATCGCGGTGGACTCGCAACCTATCATGGCCCTGGGCAGCTCGTTGGCTATCTTGTGACCGATCTCATCCCCTTAGGCAAAGATCTACATGCCTTCCTACGCACGATGGAAGAAGCCTTGATCCAAGCCTGTGCCGAGATCGGCGTAAAGGCAGGACGTGAAGAAGGATTAACCGGCGTCTGGACGAGTAACCGTAAGCTCGCCTCGATGGGTGTGGGCGTGCGTAAATGGATCTCCATGCATGGCTTCGCTCTTAATATTACACCCGAAAGCCTCCCGCCCTTTGGTTTCATTAATCCCTGTGGAATCGATGGAGTCACCATGACATGTATGCACAACGAAGGAGCATGGAAAGGATCACCAGAAGAGTTCAGTAAGCTAGTCTTTACACGTATGATCAGCCTCTTGAATACAGAAACCTCATGAAAGTAACTTATGAGATGAATAAGGCTGAACTTACTAAGGCCATGAAACACCATTTTCGCTACAAAGGAAAACCATGGCTTATTCTATGGATTATCGTTGCCTCATTCATGCTCTACTTCGGTATCAGCCTCATGTTTAGCTCTTCAGATAAAGGGCTCGGCCTGATCTGTTGCCTGCTGGCTAGCGTTTTCTTCTTTCGCCGCCAAATCGCAATTTGGCGCAGTGTCCGGCGGACCTTCCACGGAAAACCAGAAACGCAAACCATCACCATTGAGGCCACCGAGTCAAAGCTCACCCTCGAGACAGAAAGCGCCAACAGCGCGGCTGGCTGGGAAAACTTCATCGATGTCTTAGTCACTAAAGACGGCCTATTGCTCTATTCTCAGAAAAATATTTTTAACTGGATCCCAAGGAGCGAGGTAATTGAAGGAACCTGGGAAGACTTTAGTAACCTAGTCAAAAGTCGGATCCACTCAAGCTAAGCTGGAGATCATAGCATACTGCAAAAAAGCTTACTTGATGCATGGTTAATTCCAGAGGAGAGTTCCGCAAAATCTAC
>CALKLP010000308.1 GCA_937991965.1 uncultured Verrucomicrobiales bacterium | reverse complement strand
GGGGTCATCCACTTCTCTACCATAGACGACGAGATATGGTCGGTGAACACGGACGGTACCAATCCCCAGCTACTGTTCTCCACTACGGGAGAATCTGGTTCTGTCGCAACGGATCCTTACGATCCCGACACGTTGGTATACGTGGACGGAGAAGATATGAAGTACAGGGTACTATCCACCGGGGTAACCACGGACGTAATCGTCGGTGACATGGACAATAATACGGCCATCTTTGTGCTCAATGGTGTAGTATACACCAACTACTACAGGGGTATCCGTATAGGGGGTTACATACGAGTCAACCTCGACGGTGTCACCAACCTTTACGAATACCTGCCGTCGAAGACCTACGTGTGGTCGTTCGGGTTTGTGGTGGATACCGTCAACAAGGCTGCCTACACCCTCGAAGACAGCGAGGTGTATGCTCACCTGGATTCCACCATCGCCGACCTCCCGGCGGATCCAGCTCCGCCTGTCGAAGAAACGGGGTTGGATTATACCCTCCCTATCCTACACTTTCCTCTGAACACGTCCAGTCTCGGAACCGACATATCACAGTCGGGTACCAGCATGGTCCTTTCAGGCGCGACTCTAGTCGAAGACGGCGACAGGGGTTACGCAGCCAGCTTCGACGATTCCTTGGTGTCATCTATGTACCTGAAGCTGAGCGATGTACCCACCGAATTGGTCGGGACCCACCCCAGAACCTTCATATTCTGGGTCAAGTATCAGCAGATCGTGGGGACAGACCATTTGTTTTACCTTGGTAGCAGTACCTGGTACACCAGGTTCCTGGTGACCATAAACAGTAGTGGTCAGATAGGGTGCGACGTTGCCGGTCAGGCGAACACCGGTGAAGCACAGTTAGAGGCTGACAAGTGGAACTACGTGGCGATCACCACCGATTCGACCGAGATCAAGACGTACATCAACGGTGTACTCGACCTTACCTGGGAGAGAACCATCGACACGGCCCGCAGCAGGCTTGTTCTCGGGAAGAACAACGAGCATAACAGTAGCTCGTATTCGGGTCTACTCTCGGACTTTAGAGCTTACGGTACGGAGTGGTCCGCTTCTGATATCCTCGCGGATTACGTGGCAGCAGTTAGTATCATACTGTCACCACAAGTGACCAGGGTAGCGGTGACGATAGCAGAGGTTGAATCCGCAACGTCGTATCGTTTAAGCATAGAGGAAGCGGGCACCTCAGTCGAAACAATAGTCGCAGACAACATCCAGCCCGATGATCTCACACAGAGTATAGTGGGGCTTACGCCGGAGAGTGACTTCATCATTCGTATGTATGCTGAAACTGGTTCTGGGTATGAACTTTCTGTCACTAAGGAGATCTCGACTCTGGCTAACGATGCCTCAAACTACGATCTCAGCGAGTATGAGTCAACGGGAGGAGTAATCGATATGACGGAATTATCTACCAATGAAAAGGCCCTCGTAAGCCAAGTGGCCAACGACCTGTTTACGACTGGCGATGTCGTCGGCGTATCCATTACGGATAGCCGGGGAACCGCCACTAGCGTCGATACTACTTTTGTCAACATCGGTTCGACAATAGACGCCGATTTTCCTGCTGGTATCATGGTTCCTTTTGAGGAGACGTTGGGCTCGAACCAGACATTTACCATCGAACTTGAAGGCATTACGTACAAACTTGAATACAACCAAAATTCAAACGGAATTGTTGTAGATGGTGTGGAGTATTATCACGGAGACTCATTTGTGATAAAGCATAAAAGATTTCGATTGTTCGATTTTTAGGTATAATTAATTAAGTAGAAAAACCTACCCTTGCCGCAAGTTGGTGCTCAACGTTCTGTACCAGCGTAGCTCCTTACCCCGCATACTGCAGTCCACGGTAACTCAGCGTAGTGTATAACCGAATTTTGTAACCAAGCACAGCCGAATCGTAGCTTCAGCGTAGGTTCAGCTTAGCTTACCCCGCAAAATCAGGTAAAAGCAGATACAGTTGCAGTCCACGGTAACTCAGCGTAGTGTATAATACCGAAATTTGAAACCTTGCACAGCCGAATCGTAGGTTCAGCGTAGGTTCAGCGTAGCTTACCCCGTAAAATCAGGGAAGCAAGATACAGCTATATGAACTGAATGGTGCTACACGCCAGAATGACTCCAGGTTGTGTGTAACCAAGCGTGTAACCAAGCACAGCCGAATCGTAGCTTCAGCGAAGCTCCTTACCCCGCAAAATCAGGTAGAAGCACATACGGACACGATATAAAATAAAAAACACGGGTCCCAGACATAACGCTTGGTTATCGCATGAAATTGTGTCGTTTTAATGTATATTATATATACAAACATGGATAATGGGCCGGTTGGAGACGCGATATTTTTGGCGTCAGACGGCGGCCATGTCGATATCGTACGTGAACTCATCAACAACGGCGCCGATTTTACCTCGCCGTCACCTAGTGGGGTATTCGAAGGCATTACTCCCGTGTTTGTCGCGTCAGACAGGGGTTACGTCAAAATAGTACGTGAACTCATCAAACACGGTGCCGACGCCACCGCCCCGTTAACTAGTGGGATACTTGAGGGAGTCACCCCCGTGTTTGTAGCGTCAGACAAAGGTTACGTTGAGGTGGTACGTGAACTCGTCAACAATGGTGCCGATTACAAGACCCCGCTGGCTAGTGGAAGATGGAAAGGGTTGACCCCTGT
>CALKLP010000307.1 GCA_937991965.1 uncultured Verrucomicrobiales bacterium | reverse complement strand
ACCTATCGAGTACAATAAAATATTGTAGGAATTACAAGTGTGCGGTGCCATGAGTACAAAGGCAAGGAGGTTCTCGATTAATATAGACAGGTCTATCCCTCCAGATGCCGATGATCTTTTCGAGCAGGTATCAGGAAAGTACGAATTTCTAACCTATGTTGGGGTGTACACTAACGATGGTAAGCTGTATATTTATCTCCAATTTGAGAACTTGGTAGTGCAATCCAAGCTGAATCGAATACTTGTTGAAATGGGGATCGCCGTGAATGGTATTGTAAAGTCTAAAAGAATGATCGGAGAAATTCTATCCGAGCATGGAGAGATGCCCAAGATGGGTAGGGTCCCAAAGAAGAGAAAGCACGTGGACCAAATCCTATCTTCTCCACAAACTATAATCAACAGTTTCGACAACTCCGCAAGCATCGTCAGTGTCGACAATGGGATTCAAATAGAAACAAGGGAATGTCCACCAAAAAAGGCCCGTTTCTCATCAACGGAGCTCAAGGTGAATAAATCCGTCCTTATCCACGACGAAGTATACGTTCAAAAGACGTTTGGTACCCCCTCCCCCGATATGTTCCATGCTATTTGGTCCTCCACGGATGGCCTATGGTCTCCCCACATGTGGGTCGGTCCTATGCGAAACATCGTCCCGATGCCTCGTAAGAGTATTAAACCCCAAGTAATCCAGGAGTTGTTTGAAGAACAGGAGTCCAAGTGTCGTCTGTGTAGAACCAACGTATTCATGGGGACGTACAGCAACTCCGATGTGGACCATATAGTACCACTGAGGTACGGTGGCTCTTGTCTGAAATCCAATCTTCAGGTATTGTGTGTCACTTGTCACAGGAGGAAGACAGCCCTGGAATGCAAGAAGGTTTTTACTCTGATGGGGTCATCAGAAGTTGACTGGGGAGTGGGGAAGGTATATATTGCCAACACACACGTTCACTATAAACCAGAGGTGGTACATTCAAAGAACCCAAAGGCGTTTCTAGAACAAAACTGTAACGAAGCGGGGCTTTTTGTTTTGGAGTATTAATCATTAATCAAATACACTTTTCACACGAAACACCAGGCTACACAAGGCGCAACTTCTTCCCACAATCTCTCTCAATACGGCGCTTCTTGTCCTGGATATTTGCCGTCAACAGGTTGAACCCCTGCTTGACAAACTTGTTGTACACCGGTACATCCTCCTGCAATCCTGACGTCTTGTGCTCGTGGATCCAACCCATAGCCCTCTCAAACTTGAGCAGGTCCTCATATGGTAGAGAAGCCATGTGTTTCAGGACTGCCTCCTCGTTCTTGCTCTTGAGGTTGTCCATCAACATGTAGAAACCATCGCTCTTACGATGGGTCTCCCAGGCGCCATCTTGCTCCAGTCTCCCACTAATATATCCACTATTTGTATTTGTCTTGAAGTTCATGTTCTCTTGCAACGAATACATCTTGGTCCCAAACTTGAAAACCACATCCGGACCATGGTGTTCCGCCAAGAGGTTCTGGATGAACTCGGGCGATATGTGATCGAGACTCTCCATACCAACAGGGTTAACGATAACGATCTTGACATTGTTGGTAGTGTTGTTGGTGGAGTTGTCGACGTTTGTAGAGTTGTCGATGTTGTGTATATTGTTGATGATAGTTTGCGGGGACGATGGGGTTTGGTCCACGTGCTTTCTCTTCTTTGGAATCCTACCCATCTTGGGCATCTCTCCGTATGTGGATATGATTTCCCCAGACGTCCATATAGAATTTGCTATAATGTTGTTGACAATGACTCCCATTTGAACGAGTGATTGGACCAGCTTATCTTGGACCACTCTGTTTTCAAACTGGAGATAGATGTATATTTTCCCATTTTTTGTGCAAACCCCGGTGTATGTAATAGATGCATATTTTGCTGACAATAGATCAACAAGATCATTGGCATCTGGAGGTGTACATGTATCTATGTCGACCAAAAATCTTCGTGCTTTTATACTCATGGTTACGAACACACACTTGTAATACAGAAATATATTTTTGTGCGCGATCACGACGAAGAATCACATCGATAAACAACCTATAAAACCACCACCCTCTTGTGTCATTATTGAATCACATAGAACCTTCATAGTTAATTCCAAGTACCGAGGCGTAATTTGAACGCCGTTTTTTATGATCCTTTCCCTAAGAAGCACCCAACGCACCACGCGTGTAACTATTAGTCTTTCACCTCCTTGTTTTTATTGTACAAGACGAGAATGGTTCTTGAGGGGGCCACTATGGGTCTAAATATCCAATCGGGTTTGAAGTTTTTCATGTATTTTTTTCCAAAAAAAAGCTAAAAGCTATGTTTGAAAATATAGTCTGCAAAAAGGGAATTTCTATTTTAAAAAATACATTTCGAGTCTATACATTTTCCGCGCACCTAACCTTAAATGTCTGGGTCATATGGGCCGTAGAAGAAATCCAATTGGTTATTATACCGATCACTGAGTGTATATTTACCCCCATAGATACACTCTCAAAACACACACGATCCATGTGACCCATGTGACCCAATATACACTTGTGACCCAATATAACCTGATATCTAGACGACCCATGTAACCCAGACATTTTCATATCCATGTATTTATGGTAAAATATGTACATCGTAAAATCATAATTATGGTCGATGAGTGCTGCATCGGCGGAGTGATTATTATGTTCATATTACCCACGCGACCCAGACATTTATCCTAGGTGCGCGGGAATTTACACCTGGCTCTCATCGAGTCTGAAAATTCTTGAGACAACTGAATTACAATTGTTGAAACGTGATGGCTGAAAAACAGTTTTTTTTGCAATATTGCACGAGAATATACATGATGGTTTTGGCACTTAGACGGGGGTAATATACTACCAAGTAACACTCATTTTTACCAGGAGGTATACTCGAGTCCAAGGATGTATGTATTTGAGTGCCGTTTTGCATCGTGTATCTCGAGAGTTAAAGAGTGTGTTGTTAGACTTGGCACTGTCGTGTCTTGATCATGGGGGCGAGAAAACAAAGAAACCCACGAATACCAAACAATTTTCATCGCATACCCCCTCTATACCTTCAAATATACCACCCGGTACATGATCAATTATGTATTAAGGAGGTGGGACTTGTCCACTCCGAGGCACCATATTACAGGGGGTATGATCATGTAAAACAATGTTATGTAACAGTAAACGAAAAAATGACCCGGAATGTAATACAGAGCTCCAAGTGTAGTGTGGCAGGGACGTACGACAGGTACAAGAGTGCATGTGAGTCAGCAAAGGTAGCCATGGGTTCAATCGTAGGGGCCGGGCAATCCCTGCATGACCTGTACATTGAAATGTTGGACAAGGCTGCTACCGTAGGAGGGTCACCCTCTGTAGAAAACGTGAACCTCCTGATCGAGGGCAGGAACCATCTATACAAGTGTTACAAGGGAAGGAGCGCTTACGAGAATACATGCATCCCTTTGGGACATAGGAATTCGGCGGATAGGAGGGGAGACAGGCGCCATGCTCACGCCATCAACGTGTTTAAAAATATATGGACCAGTTACAGCAACGAGGTCAGGATAATGGTCTCTCTTATTGAACAAAACGAATCCAATGACCAGGTGTTGAGAGACATGGAGGATCAGTTATCTACCCAGAGAACGGAAGATGTAACCCAGTTTCTGATGGGTATTGACGACGGTGAACGGGTCACGGGAATAGGTCGCGGTAAACTGAGGTGGTCGATGTACTCCCACTACACACCCACGGTAGAAGAGTACCACAGGCTGCTATCTATTTGCAAGTTTGACCAGACTATTGTAATAAATGTGGTAAAGGTTCTCCATTTCTTCTCGTATCACGACCTGGAGCTTGACCATGCCAGGGTGTTTGAACTCATTGATGCGTTGTCAGAGTCTGATCTACTGTGGTCCTTCCTGACACTCAGGAGAACCGATAGTTTCTTGAGAGAGTTGGTTGTTCAGGTGGGAAACCAATCGTACGTGAGCATACCGGACATGGTCCAGAACCTGGAGAGCATACTTGACGATCCTTCGCTGGTAACCACACTGTTGATGTACGGTACACCTGTTCGCCTCGACGGAATCACACTTACTCTATCCAATCTATCCCTCGTTATTCGCAAAGAAAAGACAAGCTTCCGGTTGCACAAGTTCCATCTGTCTCGAATCGTGAAGAAGGGAAAGGAGATAGACCCCGAGTGGGTAAAATTATCCAAGATGGAAAGGATGCCCCAGGTGGCCGATATTGTAGATTCGCTAAAGCGTATTTTCGTGAAATCTAAGGGGGATCACATGTTTGAGTTATTTACAGAGACACCTAGACACGGTGTGAACAATTCCACGCAACTTGTCCGTGGTGATTACGAGATATCAGATGAGGGAGACGTGACAGTAGGGGCACCTGGGGTAAACCTAGTCGGGATGAAGTACGTGTGTCTACCGTTGGATACCCTGCACATGAAGAGGTATTCTGGTTCCAGCAGGGACTTGGGTATGAATAATGTTTCTCGGGTCAGTCGAAATGGTTCGGCAGTATCTCTGGAAATACCAGTGAGGCATTTCCCACACTTTACACTGACTAATATAGAAGATGTGGTGTTTAGATAATTAACATGAAATGTAAATACCCAACCTCATGCATCTGCCTGCAGCCCGTTGATTACATTTTTGAGAAATGTGTTGTCAGAATTGGTTTCCTCGTGTCGTTATCGTGGGGGCAAGTGGTCCTAGATCCCCACTGGTTCCAGACAATATCCATAGTATGCCCCCCTCAATACCCCAGTTTCTTCATCAGGTTCTTGAGGAAGAATTTCTTTCTCGAGTTCGAAGACCTGACTTTTTTCCATTCTTGAATAAAACTGTTTTTTTTTTCGGCGTCCTGCGTCTGAAATATCCTGTCAAGGATGGCTTCCTGTTCCCCTGGTCCCAATCCAATTCCTGCCAGCGCCTTAACCCCCTCGACCTGGATGTATTGATCTTCTGTCATCAACTTGAGGTACATTTCGTGCAAGAACGCCTCCTTCGCCTTCCTTTCATTCTTTACGCCCATCCATGTCATAACCAACGCCTCCCTCTGCTCCCGAGGGTAGTCAACCAAGAGACGCTGGAACATGTCGCTCCTGGTTTCAGAGTTTACGTAGAACAAGGCTGCCGACCCTTCTTTCAGGACCAGTCCCTGATCCGATTCAAGTTCAGCCAACAACCTGGTGAGAAACTCTTGTCTTTTTGTTTCGTCGTCCTTCACCTCGTTAAACTCATTGATTCTCCCCTCTTGCGTTGCTTGGTCTAGTCCGACCACGTACTTGAGAAACAGAAGGCGCATCCCCTCCTCGGGAACACCCATGCTCGTGAGAATTCCTATGCCCTCCTCCCTGACATCCAGGGGCAGCTCGATGGAATCTCCGTTCCCGTTTTTACCCGACTCCTTGCTGTATATTTCGGCATTAGCACGCTCTTCGTTAAGTGCCAAGGCGTCTCCGGTGTCACTCGAAACCAGTACACCGGGCTTTCCCAAGAACCTGGTCTTGGTCACAGTCGCGTATGATTTTATGCTCGTTACGTACACCCGGGACCCCACCTGATGACTCATATCTCTTGTAGTGACGATAGTAGGGGTGCTAGTAGTGACGCATATATTAATTACCAACATTCATTGTATTTCATATCGACTTGTCCTTCTCCCCGCGATAAGAGTCTCGTATCCATCTCTTTTCCTCCATGCTACAATACTCTATAGTGTGAGCGTAAATGGTCTCTCTCTTGATGGGTTTCAGGACGCACTCCTGTGCACCCGAGTTCAAGATCAGATCCCTGTCTTCTCTGGTGGATGACGCCGTGACGCAGAAACACGGCGTATCTCGGTTGACACCCTCCTTCCTGATTAGACGAATTGCATCGATGCCGTTCATCTCTGGCATGTGATAATCGAGCATGAGTATAGAGAATTCTGTAGTCCTGCACATCTCAAGCGCTACCGCCCCATTTTTCGCCACGTGGACTCCCGCGCCAATTTTTTCCAGAGTTTTTTGCAAGATTTTGACGTTTACCGGATTGTCGTCCGCTACGAGAACTACCGGTCTCTTAGATGACCCCGGGCCTACTTCGATGCTGTCGATAACGCTGTCAACCCTATTTGAAGAAATGGTGTCCATCTGGACGTGCCTACCGAGAACCCACG
>CALKLP010000306.1 GCA_937991965.1 uncultured Verrucomicrobiales bacterium | reverse complement strand
ATGGATACGGAGTGGATCATTTATGAGGAAGTTCAGCGGATATTTCACGATGAGGGAGAAGAGCTTCCGCTGGAGGAGTATTCTAAGTGCATTGGAAGTAGCTACGACACATGGTCGCCCCAAACCTATTTAGAGGAGCTTACCGGTAAGACCTATGACTGGGATACTCTCCGCGCGGCGCGAGATCTGCGCATTCGTGAAAGAATGGAGAACCAAGGTCTCATCGAGGGCGTAGTAGAAGCGCTGGAGTTCACAAAAGCGCAAGGACTTCGCATGGGCGTTGTTTCTAGCTCTAGTATTGATTGGGTTGGAAAGTGGATTGAGAAATACAGGGTCAGGCATTTTTTCGAATCAGTAACGTGTCGCGGGGATGCTCCTCGGATTAAGCCTGCTCCAGACTTATTCTTGAAGGGGGCGGAGCGGATGAATCTGGATCCCGCTCGATGCTTGGTGGTTGAAGATTCACGAAACGGAATGCTCGCAGCACACGAGGCTGGCATGTCTGTGTTCGCGGTGCCGAACCGAGTGACTGCAGTGTGTGATTTTTCTGAAGCGCTTGAGCGGTTAGAGTCGATCAAGGATTATTCTGCTAGATTGAAGAAGTATCTTTAGGGGAATTAGCACGATGGGGCTGTCAGTGAGGCTCCATTATCTTTCTCACTAAGATTTAGGAGGAAAGGAGCCGCCGTCTTCGCCCATTCAGCTGCTGTTGGGAAGTGGCTGGAGTCTGTCCCGAAGGTCTTCTTCAGCATGTCGGTATCGATGATTCCCGGGTTCAGTGCGATCGAGGCTAGCCCTGGAGGGAGTTCTTGCGCGAGGGCTTGGGATAATCCCTCGATAGCCCATTTGCTAGCGCAGTAGGGAGCCACATTGGGGGAGGTAGAACGCCCCCAGCCTGACGAGAGGTTGACGACCACTCCTTTGTTGGCCTTGATCATGTGTGGGACGGTATGACGAATCATGTTAGCGACTCCTGAGATATTGACTTGAACGAGCGAGTCAAAGTCAGCTGAGGAGATTTCCCACAATGGTGCATTTTCATTAATGATGGCGGCATTGTTGATGAGGAGGTCTGGAGCGCCAGATGCTTTGAATGCTTTTTGGCAAAAGGTGATTACAGAGTCTTCTTGCGCTACATCCAGAGGTAGGAAATTTGCTCGCGGGTAAATCTCTGAGAGCTCACACAACGGGCGCCTAGCACCAGCGGTAAGTTGATGTCCAGCCTCATAGAATTCCTTTACGAGCTCTCGCCCAAGTCCTGAGGTGCAACCTGTAATCCAGATAACCATTGTGGCATCTTACGTAGGATTAACGCACATGGCAAAGCCTTCTGAATAAAAATTCATTTGCTTATCTGGCGCTTTTGGGGCATGGTCTGGGCAATATGAGTATTATATCTACAGAATCCTCCGTGATGGAGAAAACCCGTGAGCTTTGTCAAGCAATCGTCGCGGATTCCGCTTTTCAAACCATGCACTCAGACGTGGAAACCTTCCTCGGCGATGATAGTGCCCGTGAAGCGTATAAGTCTGTTCATGAAAAAGGAGCAGAACTGCAAGATAAGCAGCGCATCGGCGTAGAGCTTACCGCACAAGAGATGACTGATTTCGAGCTTGCTCGTGAGGAACTTCTCCAAAACCAAACGGTGACCGCCTTTATGCAAGCGCAACAAGAATTACAAATGCTCCAAAAGCAAGTGAACGACCAGTTAGGTCTCACGATTGAGCTTGGGCGTATCCCAACAGATCAAGAGCTCATGGACGCAAGTTCAGGTGGTGGATGCTGCGGAGGATCCGGCGGCGGTGAAGGCGGTGGCTGTGGATGCTAATTCCCCTCTATTCTTTAATAAAAAATGAGACTCACGATTTCGTGAGTCTTTTTTTTGTGGAGAAATCAAGCTATCCTAAAAGAGCGCAAAAAATCATCAGGCTTAAATCTGCGGATAAGAGCCTGAGAATCACCCTATGTTACGCGGCAAGGTCTTCTGAAATCAGATCCTTCTCTGTAAGGTCTTCCTCCATTAGGTCAGCCATCGTGTTTAAATACGTCACCAGATCACCACGATCATTTTTTCTCAGATACGTTCCAGACCCGATTTTATTCAAAACTCTACGATCCGAGAGTTTTTCTAGGTGAATGATGTCTTCGTTCGTGAAGCCGGTGCGGTGGAGGGCATTAAAGAGCTCAACCACTGATCCGTTTGCGGGACAAATATCACTCGCATGTTCCGTCCATTCATCGAGGCTGTGCTTGATGCTGCAGGAGATTTCTTGTCCAGACATCTCAGTAATGGTCTGCACCAGATGGCCACAATTACAATGCGCCATGTGCCCCCATTCATATCGCACATCAGATGCGACTCGGTTTGCCGTTGCCCGCAGAGCGGTCATAAGTTCTAGAGATGCCTTTGCCATGAGGATAATTTACGGCATCTTTCCGACCTCGCAAGCGGTAATTTTTCATCATCCCCAGCGTCTGTGGCGGTAGAGGAAACCTCGCATTATCAAATTATCCTGAATCTAGCCCGAAACAAATGGGGCATTCGCTGAATTGAGTGGAGAATCTTTTTGTTGTCCACAGATTTCACAGATTTCCGCAGATTATCAGGAAGGGTTTTAGTGATTATTAAACGGAATTTAAGAGCTGAAAAATGCTTACTTTTTTTACAGGATAGGTTTGATAGATGGGCTGTTTTTTACTTCCCAGTTTGGATTTTTAGATGTAAGATTAACGTATGACATATTCTCAGAGTAAGAAGGAATTCCAGAAGGCTCTCTCAAAATTACCAGGAAGAACAACGCCTATTGATAAGGCTATGCTATCCTGGATGGAGTTGGCTGAACTAGACTTTATGAAAAGAGAACATTCAGTAAATGGCTTAGCTCTCTTTCCATATTTGGCGGGTGATGATCCTGATGATTATGATGAGAAGTGGAAAATGACCTTTTGTAATCCTCAGGAAGTCAAATTACATTGGTCTGAACGGAAAGCAGAGTTCATAGGTGGAGAGAGTTCTTTCCTAATTGGTTGGTTTGAAGGAGGTGGTCACGATGACTTCGTATTCTTGTCTACAAAACTACGTGAGGGGGTAGCTATTATCCATCATGACGATGTCTTTGCAGCTAAGGATGTAGACATGGTTGTACAAGAGTCTATTACAGGGCTGAGATTACACCTAGAGAGACTAGTTGAATTACTCTTTGAGTATTAAGAACGGTCAGGATCGTTCGCTTTTTCTGGTTGCTACGAGATATGGAAGCAGCAATTTTTCTAAATCATTGCGGACTGGAATTTTTTATTTTAGACCAGAGGGAAATGAATGAGCATGTAAAGGAATTGATCGCGATGGCGCTGCGGGAGGATATTCAGGGGGGAGATATTACTTCTGCTTACTTCGTGCCGGCTGAGGCGCAGGCAAAAGCGCGGGTAAAGGTAAAGGCCGAAGGGGTGTTGGCTGGGATTGAAATCGCAAGGGAAGTGTGCCAGCAGGTGGATCCGTCGATCGAGGTTCGGGCTCTTATGCCGGACGGATCTGAGGTTTCCTACGGCGATATTGTGATGGAGTGGCATGGGGCTGCGCGAACGATTTTGACGGCGGAGCGAACGGCGCTAAATTTTCTGCAGCGGTTGAGCGGAATCGCGACGAAGACGCACTCGTATAGCTCACTGATCGCACACACTGAGTGTAGATTGCTGGACACGCGTAAGACGACTCCAGGGTGGCGCTGGTTAGAGAAGATGGCGGTGCGTGCTGGTGGTGGCTATAATCACCGAATGGGGTTGTATGACCGTGCGATGGTGAAAGATAATCACTTGGTGGCGGAGGATTCACTGCAGGTGATTCAAGCGGGGATTCATCAGCTGAAAAAGGATCAGCCCAAGGCGGAGGTCGAGTTAGAAGCTGATACGCTTGCGCAAGTGGCGGACTTTCTGCAGTTGGATGGGGTGGACTATATTTTGCTCGATAATATGCCGCCTGCTCAGTTGTTAGAGGCCTTGGCCTTACGTGAGAAGGCGGGCTCTCAAGTGTTGCTGGAGGCGAGTGGGGGCGTGACTCACGAGACGATTGTTGATATTGCGGAAACTGGAGTGGACTTTGTCTCTGTGGGTGCATTGACCCACTCGGCAGTGGCATTAGATATCTCACTGGACTTTATCCCTCTGTGATGGCTTTCCACTGGTATAAGGAGTTGGTCTCGACCAACGACGAGGCAAAGCAACTGGCGAAAGAGGGGGCTCCCCATGGCACGATGGTAGGGACGGACTTTCAGACCGCAGGACGGGGGCGATCAGGTAAGAGCTGGCAATGTCAAGCAGGGGAGGGGCTCATGTGTTCCGTAATTTTGCGCCCAGAGTGGGATACGCGATACTGGGGGTGGATCGCGCTTTCGACCGGGCTAGTGCTGGCGGAGTTGTTAGAGCGCGATTGCCTGCGCCCGAAGATTAAGTATCCGAATGACATCTTAGTAAATGGGAAAAAGATCGCGGGGATTCTGTCCGAGGCAAACAGCGATTACGTGGTGGTCGGGATCGGGATGAACCTGAATATGGCTTCTGTTCCACGGGTAGAGAGTGCGATTCAACCGACTTCTTTTTATCTAGAGACGGACTGTAAGCTGGAGGCGCAATCGTATGCGGCGACGGTGCAGCGTGGCTTGATGGATGTGCTGGCTTCTCCGACTCCGTTGCTGATTCGGCGTGAGATTGAGAAGCGGCTGGCGTGGTATGGCGAGGAGGTCTCGTTGATTAACCGCACGGAAAAGGTGGAAGGGATAATTTCTGGGTTGGGCGAGTATGGCCAGCTTTTACTAGAAGTGCAGGGAAAGGAGGAGGAGGTCTTTGATGCACATGAGATACGAGCGGTGAAGCCGTTGCTAGATTGATATCTTGGGAGGCTGAGAAAATCAGTATTTACTTGATTGGTGAAAAAGATTTTCATTTCACTTGCCAGAGGGATATGCCTCGTTGAATATCACCCAGAATTTAACTAAAGATACACTATGGATCAAATTTCTAATCGGGTAAAATCCGTCACACCATCACTCACTCTCTCAGTAACTAACGAGGTGAAACGCCTTATAGCAGAAGGGGAGACCGTATTTGGTCTTGCCGGAGGCGAGCCTGATTTTGATACGCCAGAACACATCAAGGAGGCTGCTATTAAGGCTCTGCAAGATGGGAAAACTAAGTATACCCCTTCATCTGGGATTCCTGAACTCCGCGAGGCGATTGCGAACAAGCTCCAAACCGAGAATAATCTGAATTACTCACCGTCCGACATCGTTGTCAGCACAGGCGGAAAGCAGGCGTGCTTTAATGCGCTATGTGCAGTTTTAGAAGAAGGAGACGAAGTGATTATTCCAGCGCCGTATTGGGTGAGTTACCCAGAAATGGTGAAGCTTGCTGGCGGAGTGCCCGTGATTATTGAAACGCAGGAAAGTAATTATTGGAAGATTACGCCTGAGCAGTTCGAAGAGGCGATGACCCCATCGACCAAGATGATTATTCTCAACTCTCCAGGAAATCCGACTGGTGCAGTCTATTCTAGAGAGGAGCTGACGGCACTCGGAGAAGTAGCGACTTACGAGGATATCTTGATTCTCTCTGACGAGATTTATGAAAAGCTCACTTATGGAGGGGCTGAGCACGTTTCTATCGGCTCGATTAATGAGGAAATCGCAGCTCTTACCATTACAGTAGGAGGATTCTCTAAAGCATACGCTATGACAGGATGGCGTTTAGGCTACACGGCCGCACCACCTGAGATCGCGAAAGCGATCGCTACGATTCAGAGTCACACGACCTCTAACGCGACTTCGTTTGCGCAGTATGGAGGATTGGCAGCGCTTGAAGGACCGAAGAGCTTTATTACGGATTTAGTGGGTGAGTATGATGTGCGTCGTCAGTTTATGCTCGGCCGATTAAAGTCAATTAAGGGTATTCGTGTTACGGAGCCGAAAGGGGCGTTTTACTTCTTTGTGAACTGTGTTGATCTAGGCATGAAGTCTCAGAACCTAGCCGATAAGTTACTGACGCGATACCAAGTGGCAGCCGTTCCAGGGGCGGCTTTTGGTCATGATCACGGGTTGCGTTTAAGCTACTGCACGACCTTTGATGTTCTCAGTGAGGCGCTTGATCGCTTGGAATCCTTCTGTCAGGAACACTAATTATTTTATTTATGCAAATACCAACGGCTTATAAGGAAGTGGAGTTTTTGCCCTTAATCGACGCTGTCAAAAGCGCGGGCGAAGAAATCTTAAAGATCTACGCAACAGATTTTAGTGTTGAAATTAAAGGTGATGATTCGCCATTAACAGCTGCTGATCAGGCTGCGAACGCTGTGCTTATGGAGTATGTAGAGGATCATACGCAAAACATTCCCGTGATATCTGAAGAAAACAAAGAGGTTGCCTATGACGAGCGGAAGGGGTGGAACCGCTTCTGGCTTATCGATCCTCTCGATGGCACCAAAGAATTTGTTAAGAAAAATGGCGAATTCACCGTGAATATTGCTTTGATTGAGAATGGGGCTCCTTCTATCGGAGTGGTTTACCAACCTACTACAGGTGATATCTACTTAGGAATCAGTAATGAGGCGACATATAAAATCGATGCGACTGGAGAGGTTTCTAAGGTTAAGAATGAAACGCATTACTCCAAGCGTGACGAAGTCATTGTGGTAGCGAGCCGCTCACATCTTAGTGATGAGGTTATGGCCTTTGTAGAAGATCTGAAGAAAAGAGGGAAGAAAGTCGAGTTCCTCTCAGCTGGTAGTTCACTGAAGTTCTGTTTAGTTGCGGAAGGTAAGGCGCATGTGTATCCGAGGCTAGGTCCAACAATGGAGTGGGATACGGCGGCGGCCCATGCTGTAGCTCTGGGTGCGGGGTTGAATGTCCTGCATGCGGAAACCAATGAACCATTAAAATACAATAAGGAAAACTTACTGAATCCTTATTTTATCGTGGAATAAGAGACGGCTTTATAAAAATTACAAAAAAACTAAGATTTTTAAGAAGAAAAGGGTTGTCATGTAGCCATAACCTATTCAGTCTTACCTTTAAGTCACACAACAAACTCAATTATGTTAACGAATATACTAGGAATATTTGCAGCTCTCTTTTTAGGAGTTTCAGCTTATTTTGCATGGGAAAACAAGGGGCAATACGAAGCCCAAATCAGCGAGCGTCAAAATGAAGAAAGGCTTCTCAAAAAGGCTCAAGACAAGCTAAAGGTGACGCAAGAAGAGGTCAAAATAGCTGACGAGGATCTCGCTGGAAAAACTTCTAATCTCGCTAAGTTATCCGAGGATTTAGAAAGCCAAAACAATATTGTCGCAGATCTTGAGGGGCAAATTGAAGATCAAAAGCTTTCGATCGCAGACCGCAAGCAGGAGCTCGCTAAAGCTGAGGAAGCAACTGCTAATGTTGGTGATCCAGAGGAACTCCTCGCAGATGTTAAGCAATACAAAGCTGAAATCGCAGAGCTAGGCATTCAACTTACAGAAGCGGACTCGGAGAGAATTAATCTCGAAGGGACATCACAATCATTGAATAATCACATCCTCAAAACACGTGACACAATCAGTTTATACACCAAGCAGCAATCTAACCCGAATTTGAATACCTCAGTCGCGGATGTTTATGGTGGCTTTGGTTTCGTCACTATCAATGGCGGAGATGCTGTTGGGATCGTGAAGGGATCTACGCTCAGAGTGGTGCGTGGTAACGACACAATAGCTAAGCTACTTGTGACAGCGGTAGAGTCTAATCGGGCGGCGGCCAATATCGTCCCTGACAGCCTAGCGTCAGACACTTCTGTTTACCCTGGAGATAAAGTGGTCTCTGA
>CALKLP010000305.1 GCA_937991965.1 uncultured Verrucomicrobiales bacterium | reverse complement strand
TGCTGCGGTACCATTTGAAAGGAAGACTGCTCTGTGTACTGTGTACCGTGCTCCACATGCCACTTGGCACACGCCAACATCCCAAAACGAAATCGTTGAAATTATTCGGCGCGAGGTTCGCGCATATTTACAGACGAACGGCAGTCAGGCTCAGATTCTGCAGAGCCGCATTAGGGTGTGAGCAACCACGCCTGCTTGTGAGATTTAGGATGGGGGCTTGGGTGTTTCACTCCTCGGGACATGTCGCGCGAACAGTATTGCCCCAATAATACAAGAAGATGCGTTTGCACACATCACAAGGACACGTTTGTTTGGAAGGCTATCTATACAAGCTGGTTCACGGAAATAGCAACAAATATGGTCCACAACTCGTCCCGAACGCAATACAAGCTCAATTTTTATATAACTGATATCGTAGTGTTCCTCATAAGGGGTGTTATTAACTGCGCGTTTTTCCTTGAGAAGTTTCGAAGTTTTTCGAAATTGTAAAAACTTCGAAACTTTTCTCGTAAAAATCAATTTTCAAGTTTCGAAATCGGTTTTGAAAACGGCCAACTCAATCCAAAGTTACAGCTGTATGGGTGACTTCTAAACTTCGAAATTTCGAAGGAATTTCGAAAAATACGCGCATGTTATAGGGTTTCACCTCAGCCAGGTCCTGCCGACGACGCCATATTGTCAAGGAGTTAGACCGCTCAGCCATGAGGTAAAAGGTTAACCATTCACCTGGCTGAGGTGAAACCCTATAATTCGCAGTTAATAACACCCCTAAGCTACACAACTGCGTGACGTTATTCTTTTTCGAAGTGAAGCATTGGATGCGAAGATGCGGGCGAAAAGGGGTTCTCGACCAATCAGCGGCCTCCAAACCGTTTAGAATTGAAAATACGAATTTCCAACCCGATTGGTGTTCAACGGTCTACATTCTTCATACCATGGTAATTGGTGTCATCAAGGGAACATAACAAAAAAAACGGTTTTGAAAACGGTTGTCCTGGCATCGAGTTGTAACCGAAAACATGGTATTTCGGGAACGACGACGCCAAACCTCGTGGCCATTATAGGCCAATGTAGGGCCAACTACATAGCCGATAGACCCGTGGAAGGGTTTCCGTTGTATCTCCCCGACAAAAGATCCAATCGTGCTCAAACTTTGCATCCTGGTAGATATTGACACTGCAAATCCGAAATGATATTTTCCCGAGGCGGCGACGTCGTTGACCCGTCCTTAACCGGCTTCCAGGAGTCCCGGCGTTAGGACCCCTAGAAGCCGGTACCGACACTTCAAAATTAACGAAAAAGTTCGAAATCTAGTAGTTCCATAGCAACCCAAAGAAGAAGTGATGTACGAAGTTTGGTCGCTCAACTCGAAAAGCTGACGCAGCTGGGTGCTTTGCCGTGGAAACAACCCCCAAAAAGGGTGATTACTAACCCTATACTAAATCCAAGTGATCAAGGGGTCCCGCGGAGAGTACCACACTTCATTGTCACGTTTGCGCGATTTCTCACGCCGTTTCGAGGAGTTGGCCTCTGAAATTTTGCACACATGTTCCCCACGACCACACAAAAAAACTACAAGTTGGATCATTTTGATTTTTGCGATGGTGTACCTGATGATATCCAGGGTCCACAATGGTCACTTTCCCCCGAAAACCACGAAGACCCTCAAAAACCGGTGAAATGTACAAAAAATCAAAATTACCCGTTTTGTAGTTTTTTTGTATAGGTGTCAGGAATATGTGTGCAAAAATTCAGAGCCCAACCCCTAATAACGGCGTGAGAAATAGCTGTGGAAAATCGATCTGTGCTATTTCCGTGAACCAGCTTGTAGCCCAAAGTGCCTACCACCAAGGCTTTGCCAATAGCGGACGGTTACGAGTCAGGGTGCAACTGCGCAAGCTACTTGAATCTCATAAGTGTCCTCCATCTACCATCAAGAGAGCGCACCTGTATTCGTCGAACTGCTCCGGACGAACCACTAAGACATTGATGTGGACCCTGCACGAGGAATAAAAGGACGGGGCGTGTAGTCATGTGCTACTACTGTACCTGCCTTACACATGCAGTATTCTTCGCCGATAGACGATGAGCCCGGAAAGAAGCTGGGCATGTGTTTCGTTTCCAACAAAAGCTTGAGCAAATGGGATCTACCCTGCAAGAGAAAACTACACTCGTAAGTGCTTCAAGTTCATTCAAAAGCATGCGCACTCTAGCAATGGAAATGATTTAAACTCTTTCTCCACCCCTCGACTGTAGTCTCACGGCTTTTCCGCCGGCCTTCCCGTGTCGTACTGTCAAGTTTTCGAGTTCATGCATGTACCCTGCACATCTCTCCGCCCGTAGCGGTAGCGGGCATTGACGCAGTTCTACTGTAGTACTGTCTTTTACATACTGTAGATCGCATGAGAAACGACACCCCGTCGACCAATTTTCAAAGCTCGACTACTCCACGACAAAGAGGATGTCAACCACAAACGGCGCTTTTTCGGAATGCTATCGAGGAGACGGCTCGAACGCCGTCGTTATCGGCACCACCAATCTTGATCTGTGGAGCAACCGCGCTTTGAAAATTGGTCAGAGGGGTGTCTTACGCGATCTACGGTATTGTATGTAGTTGCATGCTTCTTCGACCGCTAATGGTGGAGCAATTCGGAGTGCATTTTTCGCGTTTCTGGTGTCTCCGCCCAATTCCTTGGCGTTCATCAGCGATATGCAGATAGTGACCACCGGGTGGATCGATGCAACTGGGATTCTTCGTACAAATGATGGCTTCATACAAATCGAGCGGGTCATGAAAAAATGTATGGAGGATATTGTCCATCCTGTTGTGGAGCTGCCCTGGTCATCGGCGACTGCCTTTTAGGCCAACCCTACAAGATATTCGAATGTCGACGATCGAGCGTGATGGTCGTTGCCTCGTTGTCTGTACTTCGGCCTCGGCATGCTGGCTGCCGAGAACAATCGGTCCAAGGCTGATTCTTGTCGAGTGGAATGCATTTGTACCGAACGAAGTGTTCAACGTTTCGGGTTGAGGGCGCACTGAAAGAGGGCACATCCGCACCACCGCCCAGTTGGATATGCCTGTGCACGCGTTTCCGTGCTTTTGAAGCGAAGACAGAGTCTCATCCTTTCTCACCTGGATCCGACATCAGGGGATGTGCCTGGGTCTTGGTGCAAGAAGGCTGCTGATCGATCTAGGAGCGCCTGTCGGGAACCGGGAGTGGCCCGGTTGTACGACGGAGTAAATATCCATCTGGATTCTTCTGTGGGTGTGTCAAAATTGTTCTGAACCCCT
>CALKLP010000304.1 GCA_937991965.1 uncultured Verrucomicrobiales bacterium | reverse complement strand
TGAACAAGTGCAGGGGAACGCGAAGCGCTACGGTCGTTGTGTGCGCCAGGAGGAACGCCTAAGAGCAACTAGAAAAAACAGGGACGACAGTAATATTCGACCACGACGGTCGATCTAGAGAAGTTAGTGCGTGAGGGATTGAAAGGGGCAGCGCGAAGCGTTGGATCGAGCGTTGTTTGCGAGACTAAGCGACTAGCGAACTCCGGCAAAGCCCGACGGCATCGCCGTCACGCCCAGAAAAGGGAGTTGCTGGGGTATGGTCCTCCTCATTAGGCAAGGATCAGGTGAAGAAATGGCGGTAGAATAGGGTTCCAAACCATTCTGAAAGTGAGCGCGCCAAAATGGGGCATTTGTGGTGTTGTACGGGTGGATGCAGGAAAAGAAAATTATCGTACGCTAAGCAAATCCAGATTGATGTGAGTCCCAATTGACTACAGTCTGATTTGAACGATTATTAGCTGAGTAAAGACATGGCCCGTGGGGGTACAAAGCCAAGCGGGTTCAGCTGGGACAGCGCGATAACTCTACAGCGTCCGCTGCAGCCAGCTATCGATTATCAAAGCGGTCATTGCATAGGTTTTGAGCATTACGCTTAAGACTCCTGTTAACTGCTATATAAAATACAAATATCAAGATGATTAAAGAGGAAGATCTATGATCAAATTGTTCGAGATGCTGGGCATGACTGATCTGAGTAGGGTGAAAATCCGATTCAATAAACGTATGGGTCTCGCAAACCCCATTGAGCTATTTAGAAACAATAATATTGGCTCCTTAATGGAGGGGCAATATTGGAACAACGATACGCGTAGATTTAATGATACTGATTACACAGTTGGATTGATAAGTGTCCGTGACGACCTGTGGTTGCTTTTCCATGTGGGCAAGGTGATTAAAGATCGCCAGATATTAAACGGTATCGGGTACGACTATGAAGAGGTTGAGGAATTCAGAAAATATACTGGGCGCACTATTGTTCGATATAAAAAATCAGACCAAGCAATGGTTAGGTGGGCTAGCACTATATCGGAGGAATGCGAAGTGTATGAGGTGTTGGCTGATCAATTTGATAATGACATATTTCCTGGTTACGAAAATATAGATCTCTCATGGTCAGATCTAGCAATAATTGCTAAAAAGGAAGGTTGGCGCGCTGCATTGCAGAATCAAAAAGGTGTGTATCTCATAACCGATAGTTTGACTGGAAAAATGTATGTTGGCTCTGCGACCGGTCAAGAAATGTTGTTGGGGCGTTGGGAGGCTTACATCAAAACTGGGCATGGGGGTAACAAGGGGCTTAAGACTCTCAACATGGAATACATAAAATACAATTTTCGTTATTCGGTTCTAGAGATATTTAAATCTACAGCAGCAGATGATGTAGTTCTTGATCGAGAGAGTTGGTGGAAAAAAGTTCTCCTCACAAGAGCCTTTGGTTACAACAAGAATTAGATACAGATAACCAGAGCCGGTGACGGACAAATTGATAGTCAGTTGATGCGACAGGCGTTACGAACAGCCACAATGCGCACGATACAAACAATCAGCGGGGCACATGGGCAACGTCTGCTCTAGTGGTAAAATCGGTCTGATTCGGCTCTTAGCGTACGATAATTTCCCTTTCCTGAGTTGCCCGCTGCAGGAAACTTCCTAGAAACGACAGTTTTCAGGAAGGCAGAGCCGCCTCGAAAAGGGGTACAGACCCTGTGAAAACTCAATGTGAAGCTGCGAGCGAAGAATTTTGGGTAGTAGGATCCCCTGTAAACCTCGATCTCAACCCGAGCAAAGGCTGAGGTACGCTCTAAAAACACCTGAGTCCAAGTTTTTACACGGTTTGGATGACTTTTGGCGCTCATAAAAGCACCTGATTCCAATCCAAGAAGGAAGGCCAATCGCCCCTTATTTGGCGATTCAATGACCACGCCTCATGATCTCTGTGGTGAAAGGCCAGATAAGGTTGATAAATAAGTGCTTTTGGCTGGTAAATGAGCGCTAGACGTGTAGCATCCTATGGGAATCAATACAGCGATATAGCGAAGTCAGTATGAAGATACGCACAGGGTACTGTGATGTTGAATTACCAGCCCCAGCAAATGTTCAATTTGAAAACGATTATGACGAGCAGGTTTACACACTCCTGTACGGAAAAATCGACCCCTCGAACGGATTTCCACAAATAGACTTCGATGATTTCAGGGATGGATCAATAGGGCTGGACATAGAGGTATTAGCAGCAGCTCAAGGAATCGCAATACCGGCATCTGAGAGGGATAAATGTCAGAAATCAATGATTCCATTCATTGGGAGATTTCCCATCTTTTACAGTCTAATAAAAAACCTATCTGTACCTGCTGTAGCTACGATTGCAAGCGCTGAATCCGTTTTTGGGCACGAGGTAGATAGCGAAAATTTTATTGAAATAAAAAAAGTGGTTGATCAATGGAATGAGAAACGATGGACACGTGTCAAAGGTAAATCTGAAAGCCAATCAGGTGTTAGCGTGCTCGGAGGAATATCAGAAAAACTGTTAGAAATTGCGTTAGGTTCGTTT
>CALKLP010000303.1 GCA_937991965.1 uncultured Verrucomicrobiales bacterium | reverse complement strand
ATCGCAATAGCCCATTCGTACATCCCAGACTACCAGTACGGGTATGTATCTTACTTCTGGAAGACGGATTTGAAGCACGATGCTTTCACTATATACGACTTTGTCGGGGCAGTCAACGTAATGACTAGGCGTTCTACCACTGGTCATGGTACTCATCACCCCATCGACGCCATCTATCTCGGCGCCAGGTACATGTGCAGGCTACACTTGAAATACATCCCTGACGCTGCAGATAGGAGAATTTTCAACTATAAAAGGATCAATGCCACGTTTGAATACTTCAGAGCCGAGGCAGACATCTACCTTAAAGAACAGATCATGAACGATTTCCTGGGAGATTATGGGAACATTGAAATATTGAATTACGAGGGGTTAGGCGCACGTCCAAGAATTAATATCACCGGTAGGCCTGGTGTGCTGACACCTGACGACCAAGCCACATATCTAAATTTCGTTCCTGGGGTGAGACTTAGTCACATGGACAAGGACCCGTCCATGATTGTTAAGATTACTCCAGGCAACGACCTTGGAAGTAAAATCATGTTACCGGGTGAGTTATATGAGGCTATTTCTGTATTGTTTTCCAAAAGTGGTTCAGATCTTGCGGAGGACGAGGACCCATTGATAGTCAGTGCATTCATGACTAAACTTTTCCATGTCGTTTCGAGACGTGTAGGTGAGATTTACTCCAGCATTTTCGAACTATACAAGGGGGACCGGCACAGTGTCACGAGAACCGACGGACACATGAGGAAATTTATGATAGATAATGTGCGCACGCTGTTCTATCTAGATGACGATGTGTTACACGGTGAATGCATGAAGCTACTGGGACCGATACAGATACGAGACAAAACGAGATACATTAGTGAATTTGTCAATTTATACATTATAATCATGGTCACGGTAACAATTGCCCTTCAAAACTACGAGGTCAGAGGAGGTGACGTAGGAAGTGTTACGAAATTCGACCGCATACAACACTACCCTGATATATCAGGGAACGCCGATTACGGTCAAGATTATTTTGTAGTGTTCCCTCACATTACGCATGACGGAACGCAAAGAAACAGGTATGTCCTGTCCTCCGTATAATCAATCCCGGGGACGTTACCAGACAATTTAGTCTATGAGTAGTGTCTCGTAGTGTCTCGTAGTGTCTCGTATTGTCTCGCAGTATCGAACGAAGACCAAACTAAACGTTTCAAGGCGTTTCATCTTTTATTTAAAAAACGACACCCAGGGAGTTGGTATTATAATCGCTGGTTCGTTGGTTCGTTGGTTCGTTGGGTTCGAACCGAGTGCACCGCCTCTCCCCTCCTCCTTCACAACTCTCGTCGGCCACCACTACACATTCACAATCCAAAAGAGGACGGATAACAAGACAATCGAGACCAAGAAACCAACCATGATGACCTTGTCGCGTCCCAGCTGTTTTTTCTGCGGCTCAAGTCCGGACTCTATCAACGACATGGGCATTAAAACCTGTTTTCGCCACAAGAACTCGTTCGACCTGACCACTGGGGGTGGAGGCAGTGTCAATTCAACCACCGGGACCAAGCGCAGCATCCACGACATCGAACACGTGGACAACTTTGCCGTACCGCATATAGAGGGGGTAAAGGGAAAGAAGAAGGCAAGGGGTCCGGTTGTGAAGCAGAGAGAGTGCATAATATGCATGGGGAAATTTAGGACATCAGGAGTCACGTGTGGATCTGGAGATCACCATAGCTGTAAAAGTTGTACTAGGGACTACATCACCAAGACACTTGGGAGTAGGGGGACCGTATACTTCGACCGGGTGCCTTGTGTTCAACCGGATTGTTGGAGTCTGATTCCTGCCAAGGAGGCAAAGGGTGTGCTGACTAAGAAAGTGTTGGCTGATTTCGAAAAGAAGGAATGGGACATGAGCTACCTGATCGGTGGGGATAGGGATCCCTCTAGTCAGACGCTTTTGGATAAAGACTCCCGTGAATGCCCCAATTGTGGCATTCCGATCACTAAGACACAGGGATGTTCCCATATGGTTTGCGTTTGTCAGCACGAGTTCTGGTATGACTGCAAGTGTGCGAACTACCCTTTCCACGAGGACGGATGCTCCCAAGGATACCCTCAGGCTAGGGTGGTTGATAACTGAGGGTTAGTATTTGGGATGAAGCGGGGTGAAGTGGAGTGAAGAAATTAAAAAAAATAAACTGTGACTGGTTTGAGTGACGTGTTCGTTGTCCTGGCAGAATATGTCGTATATATCATGTGCGCTAGCTTGTCTCAAGTTGGAGACGATGACTGTTTCTTGTACCAAATGCGTTTATGTGTCATTATTGGGGAAAAAATATAACATGAAGGTAAAAAGACGTGACCGATGTTTGGCGACTCATCCGACCCCCCTACGAGGGAAGACGTGATGACTTACATACGCACTCATCTTGGCGACATGGACGACGAGTTGAAAAGACTCCAGGAAGTAAGTAACCAGGCGATGATTTCTAAGAGTGGTGTCATCAGCAGGTACGGAGATGAACTCAGGAGCAATCTTCAGTCCATGTCCTTGTTTGGAGGAAGCGCCCCTTCTGACGACAAAGAGAAGGATATGGAAATGACCAGACTGAGAAAGGAAATGGAAT
>CALKLP010000302.1 GCA_937991965.1 uncultured Verrucomicrobiales bacterium | reverse complement strand
GCAGTTTATCAAACCCCATGCGTCGGCTCGAACCAGCAGCGACAATAATAGCAGAAAGCATAATCTGTTAAAGGGGAAGAAAGAGCAAAATAGCGAACATAAAATTGCTTTTTATAATACGAATATCAGGAGTAAAATTTATTTTAACGAGTCTTTTGCAGCATTTAGTAAGCTATAACTTAGTTCTTCAAACTCCTCGTAATGCTCTAGGAGCTGCGCACTACTCCCCGCGATCGGATCAAACTTATCACGACTGCGGCTAATCCCAGTTAAACTGCGCTCTAACCCCTCTACCGATCGATAACGTTCAAACCAATCCTGCTCGATCATCACCGTTGCTTCCCACCGGGCATTGTCGGGAAAAAACTCCCAATACTCCTGCATCTGAGCTTCTACCTCCCTTCGGAATTCCGCTAGTGGTTGTGAGGTAAGTCTCTCCCAGTCTCGAGCCAAAAAATGATCCGTAAACATATCCAGAATAATCCCCGCAAAGCGGCGCTGCTTAGGGGCAAGCAGTTCCTTTCCCCGTTGGAAATTCGGGTGGCTATCCGTAAAGAAATCAATCTTGCGATGCATAACTATGCCCGCTAACAGCTCTGGCGGCAGGCTATCTGCTAGACTGGCTGGTGTCCCAGTGATGAAATCGCCTAAAAAGTTGCCCGCTCTAGAAGCTGCCGTGGGAAGCGCGAGGTAAAAATGGGCAAGGTAATTCACGGGCTGAGTGGTAGCGTTTTTCGCACATGGTCACAAGACAAAGATCGAAAACGCAAAACTGATAGAAATAAAAAAACGAGCCGAAATAGGCTCGTTTATTAAAAATTGAGTAGGAAAAGTGAGCTTACGCTTCTTTTTTCTCTGTTTTTTCACACTTCTCAGTGCAACCACAGTCTTTTTTCTTTTCCTTATCGCATTCTTTTTCCGTGCAATCTTCTTTATCCGCGCATTTTTTCTTACCGCAGTCTTTCTTGTCTTCACATTTCTCTGTCTTGTCAGATTCACATGATCCACAGTGAAGAGGGGTGTATTCTGTTGCGGCAAAGCCGAATGAGGTAGCAGCGATGAGGCTGAGTAGGATTCCTGATAATTTCATATTAATTGGGGGTTAGTTGTTAAGCGTCCACAATCCGATGAATTGTCTCGCTACTTTATTCAAACTATACGCAAAATTCGATTTTGCACATATTTTTTTCAAGAATCAATGAGCTTCAAGCCAGTTTTGGCCGATTCCGTGTTCAACCTTCGCGGGGATTCCGTGTGGTAGTGAAAGTGCTTCTTCCATCAGTTTCGTAATTTCTGGGATGAGGTAATGCTCATCCTTATGGAGATCGAAGAGGAGTTCATCGTGCACTTGGAGGAGCATTTTCGTCTTTGTGTTATTGCTCTTGAGATAATCCTGCACCTTGATCATTGCGAGCTTGATCATATCGGCAGCGGAGCCTTGGATCGGAGTGTTGATGGCGGCGCGCTCGGCATTATTTTTCGTCATGCCATTGCTGGAATTTAGATCCGGCATGTAGCGACGGCGGCCCATGAGGGTTTCGGTATAACCACGCTCCCGTGCTTCTTCGATGGTTGTATCCATGAAGACTTTAATCTGTGGGTATTCCTCAAAATACGCTTCAATAATGTCGCTGGCTTCACGGCGCGGAATGTCCAGCCGTTGAGAGAGACCGAACGCAGAAATCCCGTAAATGATACCGAAGTTGACCATCTTGGCGACATTTCGCATTTCTCGAGTTACTTCTTCCACCGGAACACCGATGACTTTGGCTGCGGTTTCAGTGTGGATGTCTTGATCGTTTTTAAAGGCGCTGATCATACTCTCATCGCCTGACATCGCTGCCATTACGCGGAGTTCAATCTGGGAGTAATCACAGGCAAGAAGCGTAAACTCTGATGATCTGGGAACGAAGGCTTGACGGATTGCACGTCCAGCCTCTGATCGGATCGGAATATTCTGTAGATTCGGGTCGGAGGAAGCAAGTCTTCCTGTCGAGGTTTGGAGCTGATGGAGGCTGGTGTGAATACGGTTCGTCTTCGGCTCTAAGTGTGTTGGAAGCGCATCGACATAAGTGCTCTTTAGCTTCGTGCACTCGCGGTATTCCAGAATATCGGCTACGATGGGGTGTTTAGGCGCAAGACTAGAAAGAACTTGCTCATTGGTAACGAACTGCCCCGTTTTGGTCTTCTTCGGTTTCTCCACCAGTTTCATTTCTCCAAAGAGAATGTCGCCGAGCTGCTTCGGAGACTTCAGGTTAAACTCACGCCCTGCGGCGGTCGTAATACTCTCAGAAAGGGTCTCGATCTTTTTCTGCAGCTGCGTGCTGATGGTGGCGAGACTGCTCTGGGAAATGCTAATGCCTTCCATCTCGATCTCGGTGAGGACATTGAGAAGCGGAGCTTCTACCGTTTCGTAGAGTTCTTGCATGCCTAGCTCTGTCAGCTGAGGGGATAATTTCTCTGCGAGTTGCCAAGTAATATCGACGTCCTCGCAAGCGTATTTCGAGAGCGAAGCAAGTGGAATGGATGTCATATCGAGCTCTTTACTCTTCTTTTTCTTCGGAGTCGCTTCCCCGAAAAGATCATCAGTAGGAGCGGTCGCTTCCTCCGCGATGTCAGCGAGTTTAATGGTCTTATACCCTAGCTCAGATTCTGCGAGCGCATCCATCCCATGCTTTTGACCGGGCGCGGTGAGGCAATGAAGCAACATCGTATCGAGTAACTGCGGCGCGACAGAAATCCCATGATTCAGTAAGATGGAGAGATCAAACTTCAGGTTATGCCCTATCTTCACCGCATTACCTGCGAAAACTTCTTGTAGAGCGGGCTTAAGATCTTCTGTGTACGGAAGGAAATACGCCTTATTTTTCTCCCAACAAAAAGCAATCCCAAGAATATCTGCTTGGAAGCGATTCAATCCCGTTGTCTCAAGATCGAAGCAAAACCTATCCTGTGCCTTCAGGTCCAAGAAGAGCTTACTGGCTTGCTCCGCTGATTCGATCAAAGTATACGTATATGGAAAATCTGACAGCGTTTTCATCTCGACCGCTGGAACATCATTTTGAGTAGCCGAACTAATAATCACTTCTTCTCCCAAAAGTCGCTTCGCAAGCGTGCGGAATTCCCATTCTCCAAAGAGCGTAGAAAGCTCCTCTTGATTCAAATCTTTCCTAACAAAATCGCTGATTTTTTGCGTTACTGGCACATCAGTAATAATAGTTGCTAGAGTTTTAGAGAGCAACGCCTGCTCCTTATTCGCCTCTACCTTCTCCTTCTGCTTTCCTTTGAGCTTATCGGTATTTTCTAACAATGCTTCTACCGACCCAAATTGCGCCACCAGCTTCTTGGCAGTTTTCTCCCCCACCCCAGGAACCCCAGGAATATTATCAACCGCATCACCCCATAAGCCCAGGATATCGATCACTTGCTCAGGACGTTCGACCTCCCATTTTGCGAGCACTTCGGGTAAGCCCATGATTTCTTTCTCATTTCCCTTACGCCCGGGTTTCCATATACTCGTGGTGCCAGAGACCAATTGCGCAAAGTCCTTGTCAGGCGTTACCATAAAGGTCTCGAAACCTCCCCCGGCATCCGCCGTTTTCGCGAAGGTTCCGATGATATCATCCGCCTCATAACCATCTAGTTCTACCACCGGAATATTCATCGCCCCGCAGAGCTTCTTGATATTCGGAAGAGCAGCCGACAGATCCTCCGGCATCGCATCACGTTGTGCCTTATATTCAGGATACATTTCATGGCGCGTAGTTGGTGCAGAGGTATCAAACACCACCGCCAAGTGAGTCGGTGATTCCCCCTGAATGATCGAAATCAGCGTATTCGTAAACCCATAGATCGCAGAGGTATTTACTCCCTTAGAGTTCGTGATCGGGTTGGTAATAAAAGCGAAGTGTGCGCGGTACGCCAATGCCATACCGTCGAGGAGAAAAAGTCTCTGCTGAGCCATATCACAATGTCACACCAGAGCGCTTTTCGGGCAATATAATTCATGAATTATTACAAGGGCCTAGGAGCTTGACGAGTAAGGAAAAAACACTCGCATGATTTATAATCTTAAATACTATGTTATATCCTGCTTTAACGTCTGCTGCCTCAGCCAAAAAGCCAAATATCATTCTATTCCTTGTTGATGATATGGGGTTGATGGATAGTTCCGTTTTTGGCCGATGCTAGTAGCAAGCCTGTGAAGCATCCGTTGAATCATTACTACTATAGAACTCCGAATATGGAAAAGTTGGCAAAACTCGGAACACGCTTCTCCAGATTTTATGCTCACCGAGCCGAGTATCTCTTTTAACATGTCATAACCCTGCTCGTCATCGTACCACTCAATGGGTGAATGCTGAATCTAAAAACAGTGCCGTCAACTGTCCTCGTAACTGGAATTGGTTGGGGCCAGATAAAACAACGGTATTGCTCCCGAAGCTTTTGAAGCAAAATGGATATACGACGATTCATATTGGCAAGGCTCATTTCGGACCATTGAAGTCCTATACAGAAGACCAACTTAACTTAGGTTTTAATTATCAACACGCCCTACACTAGGCTACTTTTTTGA
>CALKLP010000301.1 GCA_937991965.1 uncultured Verrucomicrobiales bacterium | reverse complement strand
TCTAGGGGACCTCAAGGGGGATGGGACGCAGTGCGTCGCCGTTGGAGGTGGTGCCGGAAGCACTGGGGAAATTTATATTTTATTCACCGAACCGAGTAGTGAGCTTCTCCTCACAGATCCTAGAACGATACCTGGAAATATGTTATGGCTCGATGCCAGCGATGTTGATGGGGATTTTGTTACGGGTGGGAGTTTTATTGGTGGTACGCAATGGAAAGATAAATCGAGTGCGGCGAACGCGAATGCAAATCAAACGACAGCGGGCAATCTGCCTTCTATCAACGTCAATAACCTAAATGGGCTCAATGTCGTGACCTTCGATGGGAATGATTACATGGATGTGGATTCTACTGCTTTTGGGATGCTGCGTAACACCACTGGCGCGACCATTTTTGCGGTCGCCCGTCCGACATCAGAGCCGTCTCAAGGGGGGAGTCGAGTCTTTATGGTTTCAACTGGGGCTGGATCGGCGTCATCGAGAGCGGGCTTCAATTTCTTTGATGCCTTCGGGACGGGTATTGGCGGTGCTGGTGACGCAGGTCTAGCGGGTCGCCGTCTCGATGCCGATACATATCAGCGCATGAATGGCGGCGATGTAAATTTAACAGACTATTCCGTTTGGTCGGGAGAGTTTGATTACACGCACGCTGAGTTAAGTCTGTATCAAGATGGTGAACTTACTTCTACCGAGACAGGGTTCCAAACTCCGGGGAATACCAGTGATACCGATAGCCTGAATATCCGTCTCGGGGCGGATGCGTCCGTTGACCATTTACGTGGTTTTTTTACGGGAGATCTTGCCGAGTTGATCGTCTATGACCGGGTGCTTACGGATAGCGAGAGACAATTTGTAGAGCAATACCTCGCGTCGAAATGGGGGCCACCAGAGATTGATATCGAAGAGGTAGGTGGAAGCGTAACCCTCTCTTGGCCAGTGAGCCCCGTGCCATGGCGTTTGATGGAATCTCCTGACTTAGATGGGTTTACTGATTCCCCAGAGGAAACGTTCCAAGAAGACAATCTTCTCAAAGTCACAGAGCCTACAGAGCAGAGAATGTTCTATCGACTTACAAGGCCATAGCCTCCACGCAGGTCATGGGAATGATGAGTGCTTTTTCTCCGCTTTCTTATTGCTAATGAGACACTTTCTCAATAGTGATGAGGCGCAATGAACATTTATACTCTATTCATTCTCGGTCTGATCAGCGTGTTTTTCACCGCTTGCTCAGAGAAAAAAACAGTATCTGACACACTTCCTGATAATTATACCATCGTTGCCACTTGCACGATGGTTACTGATGTAGTGAAGAATATCGCAGGTGACAAGGCTCAGGTAATTGGTCTCATGAAGGAGGGGGTTGACCCACATCTCTTTAAGCCTACCCGTGATGATTTAGTTACACTGTCTCAGGGCGATGTCATTTTTTACTCGGGCTTGATGCTAGAAGGGCGGATGGCAGATTCGTTCGCTAAGATGGGGCGTGAGGGGATTCCTTGTTATGCAGTTACCGAGCTTCTCGATGATGAATATCTCTTGGAGCCAGAAGACTTCGATGGTCACTGGGATCCTCACGTATGGAATGATGTGCAAGCCTGGATGAGCGCAGCACAGAAAGTAGGCAAGGCTTTAGCAGAACTCGATCCTAGGAACGCGAGCACCTATGAGGCGAACACGAAGGCCTATTCCGCGAAGCTAGAGGCGCTCGACGCCTACGCGAAAAAGTCGATCGCAACCATTCCGGAGAAATCCCGCGTGTTGATTACGGCGCATGATGCCTTCAACTACTTTTCTCGCGCTTACGGGATCAAGGTCATGGCGGCCCAAGGGGTGACGACAGAATCGGAAGCGGCCATTTCTGACATTCAGAACCTAGTCAATTATGTGGTCGAGAATGATGTGAAGGCCCTCTTCGTGGAGAACATTACCTCAGACCGTAACCTACAAGCGATTCTCGAAGGCGCGGGGGCGAAGGGGCACAAGATTGAGATTGGAGGTGAGCTCTTTTCCGATGCGACGGGACCTGCAGGAACCTATGAGGGAACCTACATCGGAATGGTCGACCATAACGTCACCTTGATCACGAGAAAGCTCGGTGGTCAGGCTCCAGAAAAAGGACTCAACGGTCAGCTTTCGGGGCACTAAGTTTTTTAGGTAGCGCTCCGATCTAGGGGCGCAAATTCGGTTATACACATGAAAGCACCAGTATTAGAAGCAAACCACATGACCGTGTGTTATGACAAAAAGCCGGCCGTATGGGAGGCGAGTATGTCTGTGCCGGCTGGGTGCTTGGCGGGAATTATCGGACCTAATGGTGCGGGGAAGTCGACTTTTTTGAAGGCGGTGCTCGGCATCATTCCACGCACCTCAGGCTCTGTTTCCTTTTTCGGTGAGCCTTACAAGAAGGTGAAGCAACGCGTGGCATACGTGCCACAGCGAGAGAGTGTGGACTGGGATTACCCGATCTCTGCCCGCGAGGTTGTGCTGATGGGGCTTTACAAGTCGATCGGGCTATTTCGGCGTAAAACGAAAGAACATGTCCTGCAGGCTGAGGAAGCGCTCGACCGCGTCGGAATGTTAGATTACGCGGGGCGTCAGATCGGGGAGTTGTCCGGTGGGCAGCAACAGCGAGTTTTTCTCGCACGAGCTCTCGTCCAAAAGGCCGATCTCTATATGATGGACGAGCCCTTCGCGGGGATTGATGCCACGACCGAGAAGGTCATTCTGGAGCTGATGCAAGAGCTGAAGCAGAACGGGTCTACGGTGCTTTGTGTGCATCACGATCTGCCAACGGTCGCGGATTACTTTGATCACCTCAGCTTGCTCAATCTCCATGTGGTGGCGAGTGGCCCGATCGATGAGGTCTTCACGAAGGAGCAGCTTATGAAGTGCTACGGAGGTCGTCTGGAACTCCTGACCAAACTGACCGAGTCGCTCGGCCGTCTCGAAGCCCTTAAAGCGTAACGTATGTCTCTCGCCTTCGCCTTATCAGACCTGCTCCCGCCGCACAATCTGCGGGTGGTCTATCTGGGCGTGATTTCGCTAGGCATTGCGACGGGATTATTGGGCTGCTTCCTCCTCTTTCGCAAGCGCTCTCTCCTCAGTGACACCGTGGGACATGCCACGCTCCCTGGGGTGGCGGGGGGATTTCTGTTATCTTCCATGTTCTCTGATTTTGCGGGGAAAAACTTCCTCGCGCTTTTTGTGGGGTCACTGTTGTTCGGATGGCTCTCAGTGCAGGCCGTTCAGTTCATGGTGCGCCACACGAAACTGCGCCAAGATGCCGCTCTCGCTATTTCGCTGACGGGGTTTTATGGCTTTGGGGTTGTGCTGCTCTCGGTAGTTCAGAAGTCGGGATTGCCAGACGCCTCTGGGCTGGAATATTATCTCTACGGGATGGTGGCCTCGATGGTGGAGGCGGAGTCCTGGATGCTCTTCGGCGCCGCTACGGTGGCGAGTGTGCTGACCGCTCTTTTTCTGAAGGAGCTTAATGCGCTCTGCTTTGACGAGGGATTCACTCAGACCCAAGGCCTACCGCACCGCTGGCTCGATCAAGCCCTCATGACGGTCTCGCTCGTAGTCGCGATAGTAGGACTGCAGACGGTGGGGCTCCTCCTCATTATGGCGCTCTTTATTATCCCGCCCTCGACTGCACGCCTGTGGACGAACGATCTCAAGACCACGCTTCTACTCTCCGCTCTTACGGGTGCACTAGGGGCGTTTGCGGGGGCGCTTCTGAGTGCTAATATTCCACACTTGCCCGCGGGAGCATCGATTATTCTGGCGACCTCGCTTCTCTTTTTCCTCAGCTTACTCTTCGGCAAGCGAAAGGGGATTCTCACCCGTTATCTCCAATTTTATACGATCGAAAAACGCCTCGCGCAGAATCAGTTTTTGCGCGCAGTCTTTGATAATTTAGAGGGCCAGCAGCAAGTCCGTCTATTTTGTGGTCTTGCCTTCTCGCGCAAGTTAGCGCTTACCGAATTCCATATCGCGGATACGATCGCCAAGCGGAATTGGTCTTCCCAAAAGCGCGCTCGCATCATCACCAGCTTGAAGAATGCCGGTTCGCTAGAGATCACCGCCGCAGGACGTGCAACCTTGACGGAGAAGGGACTAGACCGCGCGATTGAAGCCGCCAAGACACACCGCTTGACGGAACTCTACCTCATGAATCACGCAGAGATCGCGCAGAAGAATGTGCATCAGTTCGTAGAGCGGATCGAGGAAATCACTACTCCTGAAATCGCACAAGACCTCCGCGCGATCTTTAAGCAAAAACTCCAGCAGGAGCTCATCCCCTTAGAACCGCACGAAAGATGACTTGGCTTACCTTAGACACTTGGATCGTGGCAACCTCGGCGCTGGTTGCCATCGCGTGCGTATTGCCGGGGTGCTTCCTCTTCCTCAGTCGCCAGAGCATGATGAGCCATGGGATCTCTCATGCCGTTCTGCCGGGCATTGTGATTGGCCACCTCGTCACGGGCGAGGTTGATACCCCTGCGCTCTTTATTGGTGCGATTCTGGCCGGCGTTGCGTGCGCCGTGTTGACCCGCTTTCTCCAACGCCTCAGCGGAGTGGAGGAAGGGGCCGCGCTTGGGATTTCGTTCACCACGCTCTTTGCCCTCGGGCTCATTATGCAACGTCTCTTCGCAGACAATGTCCACATTGAGCCAAATCACATTCTCATGGGGAACCTAGAGGTTGCGGTGTTCTCCAGTATCAGTCCAGAGAGCCAGCTCCCAGAAACTTTTATTAAGGCCGGAATCGCAGCCCTTGTGAACCTCTTCTTTGTAGTAATCTTCTTTAAGGAACTCACCATTTCCACTTTTGACCCGAACCATGGAGACAGCGTCGAATCCCGTCCGCGCCTCATGTATTACCTGCTCATGACTCTCAGTGCGGTCACTTGTGTCGTGGCCTTCGAGGCGGTCGGAAGTATCCTCGTGGTTTCTATGATTATCCTGCCACCTGCCATCGCTAGTTTCTTTACTAAAAACCTCAAGCACCTCATAATTCTCTCTGTTCTTTTTGCGGTGCTCGGTTGTGGGCTGGGGCATGTCCTGAGTATCACGACCTTTGGCCCACTCTTTGCCAAAGCCTTTCAGCTGAACGACTATAGTTCCACGAATACTGCCGCGGGGATTACGGTGGTACTCTGCATTATGCTTGTGATCGGAATCGTGCAGAGTAAATTGATCCGTAAAGGGTAGGGTTTTTATTCGCAGATTGTAGAGATTATTTTTCCGCATAATAGATCAGCGCTATTCGCGAGGATTCTCGCTGCTTATCCTTAAATCAGCAGTTTGGGTTTGCCACGGAGGCTCGGAGGGCACAGAGATAATGGATTAAGTCTCATTTAACTCTTTATGTGAAAGAGGTTATTCTGGGTTGATGGTAGATGAACTGGTACTAACCCATTTTTTTAGAGGCTCTAAATTTTAATGAACAAACTCTCCGCGTGCTCCGCGCCTCCGCGGTTCTACTTTGACTGCGAATTTTAAGTTTGCACGTTAAGCGTCAAACGAGGCCTTCTCCATATGGTTACCCCGTTAATGTAAGGTCCAAATACGCTTGGATGCCTTCTTGGGGTGTGGTGGCGCGCATGAGCGACTCGCCTACGAGGATGGCGTTGGCTCCAGCGTCTAGGACGCGTTGGCCATCGGTGGCATCTTTGAGTCCGGATTCGGAGACGAGCAGGACGTCGTCCGGGACTTCTTCTGCGAGCAGTTCTGTCACCGCGAGGTCGGTGACGAAGGTCTTAAGGTTGCGGTTATTGATCCCAAGGAGGTCGATGCGCTCAAGCTCTAGGGCGCGCTCCATTTCCTGCAGATTATGCACTTCTACGAGCACGTCGAGCTGGAGATCTTTCGCGGTTTGGTAGAGGCGGTGTAGGGTTTCATCATCAAGTGCGGCTACGATGAGGAGCACGGCGTCTGCACCAGCGACCACAGCTTCATAAATCTGCACTTCATGAACGGTGAAGTCTTTTCGGAGCGTTGGAATAGGGCTTTCCTTGGCGATTTTCACGAAGTCTCCGAGGGAGCCTTTGAAGAATTTTTGGTCGGTGAGGATCGACATACAGCTCGCCCCACCTTGGATGTAGAGGTTCGCCTGGCGGATGGCGTCAAAGTCGGAGTCAATAATGCCGGCAGAGGGTGAGGCTTGCTTGACTTCTGCAATCACGCCCAAGAGATCCTCACCGCGATCCAGAGCTGCCCGAAAGCCTTTGAAATCATTACGACTCAGAGCCGCGGCCTTGAGTTTAGCTTCCTGAGGGAGGAGGGGTTGGATCTCGGTGTGCTTGTGCGCGATAATTTCTGCGAGCTTATCAGATTCGATTTTCATATTTTAGATTAACGTAGAGCTACAAAAAAACCCACGCAAGCGTGGGTTTTTGAAATATTGCGATTTTTCGCTTAGCCAAGAGTTGGCTTCTTGCGGCGCTCTTTGCGCTCGCCGAAACGCTTTTGGAACTTGTCGATTCGACCTTCGGTATCAACGAACTGGGCTTTACCAGTGAAGAATGGGTGGGAATCAGAAGTTACGGACATCGCTACTACGTAGTGCTCTACGCCGTCGATGGTTTCAGTTTTATCCGACTTAACAGTGGAACGGGTAACGAATTGTTTTCCAGTCGTGAGATCTTGGAAAATTACGGGATGGTAGTCTGGGTGTAGATCAGCTTTCATTGGTTCGAGCAGATAGGGTTGCGACGTTTTTGCGCCGTTAGGAGGGAGAACATAGGGGCTTTAAAGTTACAATGTCAAACTCGAAGTGGTTTTATTGCGAGAAAAAATGTTGCAAGCAATTAACGCGTATTATAACTTCACAAATTATGAAGTTATCAACGGTATGTGCAATATATTTTCTTTTGATTGTTGTTTTTGCGGAGGGGGATTTCTTTGGTAGCCAGAATGAGCCGACTGGACTTTACGGAGAGCTCTATGATTTGAAGAATGACCGTGACTTAAAAAACACAAAAATTGCGAAGTCCGGCAGAGTCGATACTAAAGAGTTTTATGAGGAATTTGAGCGACTCGTTAAGAAAGGTTTTAGCGAAAAAGAATTGGCGAAATATTATCAAGGTGATGAGACTTGTAACTTTGACTACATCGCCATTCGCAATGTACGGGCGGAACAGGCTCCAACCGCATTTGGTTCCTCGTATATCGATCCTAAGGCTATCATTATTCTTTATGAAGGAACGGTTGAAAAGGCGCCCAACAAGGAGTTTCGCTTTGCAGGGTATTTTGATGATATCGTTGCGGTTTTGGTTAACGGGGAGCTTGTTTTTTATTCTGCGTGGCAGGATCACAATAGCTTGAAATCAGAAGAGATTTCTAACAGACGCAAAAAGGGGCGACCAGTAGGGGATGCATATGGGAAGTATATTCAACTTAAAAAAGGGGATAAGCTTCAGATCGCTTTCGCGGAAGTTCCAGGAGGACATATACTAGGGACGTTAAAAGTCCAGATGAGCTTACATAATTACCGTGATGATTCTGATGATGATCCGATTCTTCACCCCTTTGTGGCGCGTGAGGTGGACAGGGATCTCGAAAAGGAACTGAAAGCCTCAGGGATACCTTTTGAGCTCAAAAGAATTCCGGAGTTTATTTTTAAAATCGAGGAGTAATAGAATTCTAAAATGTTCGCAAAAGTCAGTTGACGAAAATGGGTGCTTGGCACAATGCTTGGAAAACATTTTTCGATCTCGTGACTTTTCAAACCCAACTTAATACCGCGTTACTCAATTCCATCAAGGGGGTGGAGATTCCTCCTACTTTACTGGAAAGAGTAGGCGTCATCGCCTCTAAAGATCTCCAATTTGGCGACTATCAAAGCAACGCCGCCATGATGCTGGCCAAGATGCTCCAGAAAAATCCCCGTGAGTTGGCGCAAGAGATTATCGACAAGATCGAGGTTGATGAGTTAGCTGAGCTGTCTATCGCAGGGCCGGGATTCATTAACTTTAAGCTAAAGCCAGAGGCCTTTGAGGCGCAGCTCCTAGAGCTCGCGAACGATGAGCGCTGTGGAGTGCCAGAGGTAGATGCCAAGCAAACGTATGTCATTGATTTTTCTTCCCCAAATGTTGCGAAGCCGATGCATGTTGGGCACATTCGCTCGACCATTATTGGCGATGCGCTGAGCCGCATTAGCCGTTTCCTCGGGCATGAGGTCATTACGGATAATCACATCGGAGACTGGGGTACCCAGTTCGGGATGGTGATCTGGGCTTGGAAACAAGAGGTCGATGAGGCTGCGCTTAAGCAAGCTCCGCTCCAGGAGCTGCTGCGTCTCTATCGTCTCGCTTCAAATGCCTCGAAGGAGAATGAGGAAATCAAAAATGCCTGCCGCCAAGAGCTTGTGCAATTACAAGCAGGTGATGCCGAAAATACCGCGATTTGGGAGCGCGCGGTCCAGCTTTCAAAACAAGGGTTGCAGGAGATTTACACACGACTTGATGTTTCCTTTGACCACTGGCTCGGGGAGTCTGCGTATAATGCGGAGCTTGCGGGCACCGTGCAGGAATTACTCGAAGCCGGAATTGCCGCTGAGAATGACGGCGCGATTTGTGTCTTCTCGGGGGGGACGCGTGAAAAGAAAAAAGACCCCTTCATGAAGCGCGATGCGGATACAAAGGAGTGGGCGGACTTCCCTATGATCATCCAGAAGAGCGATGGAGCGTATAACTATGCGACCACTGATCTGGCGACTCTAGCGTATCGTCGCGATCACTGGAAACCCGATCGCGTTCTCTATGTGGTCGATCACCGTCAAGGAGCACACTTTCATCAGCTATTCGATATTGCGGAGCGCACCAATTACCCGGCGGAGTTGCACCACGTCGCCTTCGGGACGATTTGTGGTAAGGATGGAAAGCCTCTAAAAACGCGTGCGGGCGATCTTCCGCAACTCGATGATGTTCTTAACGAAGCGGTAGAAGCAGCACAAAAGGTAATCGCCGAGAAATCCCACCTCGACACCGAAGAGGAGAAAGTGGAGCTGGCGGAGAACATCGGCCTCGCCTCGGTGAAGTTCACAGAGCTCTCCCACAACCGCATGTCGGACTATAACTTTGATCTCGATAAGATGGTGGCCTTAGAAGGAGACACCGCGCCTTACCTGATGTATTCTTACGTGCGTCCGCAGTCCATTTTCAGAAAGCTCGAGCAGGAATTTACGCTGCCCGCCTCTGTGACCCTTACGGAGCCACAAGAAATTCACTTGGCGCGTATGCTTTCCCGTTTTGGAGAAGTCTTACCTCTAGTTTTGGAAGACTACCGCCCGAATCTCCTTACGACCTATCTCTTGGAGCTAGCTCGAGCCTTCCACAGCTTCTTTGAGGCCTGCCCGGTGCTGAAGTCAGAGGGTGAGGTTCAAGCCTCACGTCTCACGCTCTGCTACACAACCGCGAAGACGCTGAAGAAAGGCCTATCTCTGCTGGGAATCAAGGCTCCAGAAAAAATGTAAGGGGGAGCGTGGGCGTCTCGCCCGCTCATAGAAAGGTATAAAAAGACAAGATATTTTCGTGTATAAGGATCCCCTTTAAGTCTCCTGTGCGATGCTATTAACGTGCACTCGTACTTGCAACTTACTCCAGAAAACGGGTGGGGAAGCTCGCGCTCTTGTAGATGATTTCTCACCGATTTCTTCTTGACTGAACATCGCAGTCTAGGGACGGATTAAGGTTATATGAGTGAACTATACGTCATGGGACATAGGAATCCCGACACAGATGCGATTTGCGGAGCGATTGCCCTCGCAGACTTTTTATCACAGACCGTGTATCCTCACGCGCAGCCATCGCGCTGCGGAAATATCCCTGAACGTACCGCTTGGGTTCTAGAGCAAGCGGGTCTCGAGGCCCCTAAGCTCATTACCAATACCGCGGATTGTGTCGAGGGCGTAGACTTCGCGCTTGTGGATCACAATGAGTTTCAACAATCGGTCGAAGGAATCGAAAACGTTAGCATCGTTTATGTTGTCGATCACCACCGCTTGGCTGGGGATGTCTTAACCAAAAGCCCGATTCGCTTTATTAATGAACCTGTGGGCTCAAGCTGCACCATTATTGCGCGCGAATACAAATACGCGGGACTCACCCCGAGCAAGGCGATTGCAACCTGCCTCTGTGCCGGGTTGATTTCTGATACCCTTCTCTTGACCTCTCCAACCACCACGGATTTGGATCGTGAGATTCTCCCGTGGATTGCAGAGTTAGCGGAAATCAATACCGAGAAATTTACCGAGGGCTTCTTCGCAGTTGGTTCTCTGCTCGGCGCGGGGACGCCTGATGCTGTTCTTAATACAGACCGAAAAGACTTCGAGGAAAATGGCCTCAAGCTCACGATCGCGCAGATCGAGGAACGCGGTCTCGGTCCGTTCGAGGGGCGTAGGCAAGAGCTAGAACTGGAGCTTAACCAGCTCTGTATTGATGGTGACTACACCCTAGCACTTCTGGTTGTTACCGACATTAAGGAGAACAGCTCGATGATTATTGCGGCGGGTAAATCACAGGTCATTGACTCGCTACCCTTCGAGCGTAAAGACGATACGCTCTTTTACGGAAAAGGGGTTTGTTCTCGCAAGAAGCAAATTTTCCCAGCGGCCGCCGCCGCAGTAGCCACAATGGCGTAAAGGAGGATTTATTCTCCCCACAACCCCGCCAGAAACTCTTCCGCTCGCCCCAAGGTGAGCGGTTTTCATTTCGGTCTCCAACTTGTCATCCTAAATCTACAATTAAATTTAACCGCTAAGACCCGAAGGCACTGCACAAAATCGTTACAATTCCGCAGCTGTCTAGAAATTACTTTTTTCTAGAAATAGAGATTGCATTGCTGAGGATACTTTCCTAGGTTGCCTCTCCGTCTTCGGATCGCCCAATTTCATAAGGACAGTTGGCAGAGTGGTCGAATGCGCACGCTTGGAAAGCGTGTGATGCAGCAATGTATCCGAGAGTTCGAATCTCTCACTGTCCGCCATTTTTTTAATAAACCCTAGTCCAACTTGTTGGGCTGGGGTTTATTCATGAGAGATATCAGTGGATTACGGACTCACCATGGAGCGTGAGCGGAATGCAAAAGAGGGTTCGACTGCCAAATGCCCGGGCAAGCGAGGAAATGCGATGTGAGGATGAGCGTAGCGAAGAGTCGGCAGATCCCTGAGCAAAGCGAAGGATAATCCCTCGCTGTCTGCCATTTTTTGATTGCTGTGTATTTAGTAAACATTCTGTAGGAAAAAAGCTTCGCATTTTGAGCTTTTATTCCTATACTCGCTGTATGAGTGAAAATGTAATACCCCCATTCCAGCCAATTGACGAGGCAACTTCTAGCCCATCGATCGTAGATCGTGCGAATCAACTTAAAATGGCCGCAGCAGAACGCGGGCAGGTTTTGCGCGAATCTGTAGCGACGCAGGCTGACGAGTTTAAGTCGGTAGCAGGCGAGAAAGTTGGTGAGTTTAAGAAGGTGGCGTCAAAACAGACAGCGCAGGTTAAGGAAACCACAAATGTGCAGCTAGAAGCGACTAAAGAGAAGCTCGAGGTGAAGAAAAAAGAGATAGAAGCCTATATTGAAGAAAACCCGAAGCGAGCAGCGATCATTGCATTAGGTACTGGCTTGGTTCTTGGTTTTATCCTTCGCCGATAATCCCCGCTTGTTTCAAGGCAGAGATTCATGAATATTAAGCAAACGGTCACCGATGCACTGCAAGATGTGTCGTCTATTAAGCAAGAGGTAAAAGAGCTTGCGACGATTCGTGGAGAGCTTCTACGGGTCGAGGCCACCGAGTATACGGCGCATCTGAAAAAGAAGGTCGCGGAATTGGTTGGGCTTTTACTGACGGGGTTCTTCTTTCTTTGTGTGCTGATTGTGTCTGCGATTGGCGCTCTAGGCACGTGGATTAAGGGATTTCTTCCTACAGAATGGCAAGATTACAGTTGGCAGTTAGTTGCAATTTCAGTTTCTCTTATTTTCCTACTGGTGGTGCTGATCTTACTCGCTAAGTTGAAGAAGAAACCTGCAGACCGCTTTTTCTCCCACTCACTCCAAGAATTACAAAACGACAGCGTATGGCTAAAAACGTTAACGGACAAAGAAAAGAAGAGCTGATCGCCTCTCTCAATCAAAAGAGAGAGAACATTGCTCAGAAAACGGGTAGTCTGCAGCAAGCGGTTGCTCCGGGTAAGTCTGTTACACTAGATTCCGCTGCAGGTGCTGAAGTTAAGCCTAAGATGGCTAGGAGTGCGGGAGCTAAAGTGTCAGCTATTCCCCTCCTCGGTAAAGCAATGGGGCTTGGTAATAGTTTTTCGTTGCCCTCTGATTTTATTAGAAAAGAATCGGTTAAGCCTGTTTTAATTGGGCTGGGAGCCTCGTTCGTGATTTTGACTCTGCTTAAATCAGGCAAGCGTAAGAAAAAGCGGAAAGCGGAGAAGGTGGCGTCCATGGAGGCTGTGACTAAGCCTGCGGTTGGGTTTCTGCTATTGAAGACGGCGTTGTCGGTGACTCAGCCAGCGTTGAAGCAAATCGTGAAAAATTCGATCGCAAAACGTCGCTGAGGTTTGTCAACACGCCCTAGAGTAAAACCCGCAGGATTGTTCTTGCGCTCTTGCTCACAAAAGCCAATTTTACAGCATGAGTAATGAGCCAAAGAAACTCGATTTCATTCGCCAAATTATCGCTGACGATCTCGCCTCGGGGAAGCATGAGACGACCGTAACGCGTTTTCCGCCGGAGCCGAATGGGTATCTGCATATTGGGCACGCGAAGGCGATTTGTCTGAGCTTTGGGATTGCCCAAGAAAATACTGCTTCTGGTGCGCGTTGTCACCTGCGTTTTGATGACACAAACCCGGCGAAGGAGGAGACGGAATATGTGGAGAGCATCATCGATGATGTGAAGTGGCTCGGTTTTGATTACGGAGAGCATCTTTACTTCGCCTCAGATTACTTTGATTTCTTTTACAAGTGCGCGCTCGATCTGATCGAGAACGGGAAGGCATATGTCGATGAGCAAACGCCAGAGAAAATTAAGGAAAATCGTGGGAATTTAACGACTCCTGGCGTGAATTCTCCTTTTCGCGATCGTCCAGTTTCGGAGTCATTAGAGAAGTTTGCGCAAATGAAGGACGGGACGTTGCCCGAGGGTGCCGCAGTGCTACGTGCTAAGATCGACATGGCGTCCTCTAACATGAATCTGCGCGACCCGATCCTCTACCGTAGTATGCATGTAGATCATCACCGGACGGGAGATGCGTGGAAGATCTACCCGATGTATGACTTTGCACACACCCTAGAGGATGCGAAGGAGGAGGTCACTCATTCGCTCTGTACGCTAGAGTTTGAGCTGCACCGCCCACTGTATGATTGGGTCGCGGAAAACTGTCCGATTCCAGCACACCCACCGCGTCAGATTGAGTTTTCTAAGCTCATGCTCTCCCACACTGTAATGGGCAAGCGTAAGATTCGCGAGATGGTGGAAGAGGGGATTGTTGCGGGTTGGGATGACCCGCGTCTGCCGACTCTTTCTGCGATTCGTCGCCTAGGGTATCCACCGGCGGCGATCCGTAACCTGTGCCAGCAAGTGGGAATCACGAAGTTTAAGGGCACTACCGACATCGCGGTGTTAGAAAAGTGTGTGCGCGATGAATTGAACCAGACTGCGCCCCGCCGCATGGGGGTAA
>CALKLP010000300.1 GCA_937991965.1 uncultured Verrucomicrobiales bacterium | reverse complement strand
GCTTAGTGGTCTTAGGCTTAGTGGTCTTCGGCTTGGCTTTAGCCTTGGTCTTCGCACTTGGCTTCGCACTAGTAATTTTCCGACAACGGTTTGTTACCCTGCTACGCGCGTACCCCTTCTTACAAGGAGGAAGAGGCACGCGACACTTCCCGGAAGGCAAGCGAACACACTTTTTCCTGCAATGACCAGTGGTCCTGCTTCTTACGTAGCCCTTTTTGCAAGGGACCACAGCCATGATGATTTGATGATGTACACATATATTTAATTTGCTTTGAATCGTTGGTTTGGCATTTCTTCATTCATCACCATGTGTTTACAATAATATGTTTTTTTTCTTTTAACGTTAATATAGGTTTTATCCAGTACATAAAATGTTTTATACATTATGTCGCGGAGCATACCCATACCCAGCATACCCATCATACCCAGCATACTCACCATACCCACCATACCCACCATACATGTATGTGTATTCTGATTACTATAATTTGCCTATATGTCACTTTAATTACTATAACAAGTCAAAGTGTAGTGAAAAAAAAGGCATAAAAGGCAAACAACCCTATCGAGTTAAGATGGGGAAGTGGGAAGAGGTTTACGATCCTGTGGAAGGCACCAAAACGTGGTACGACACGGTGACACACAAAACAACGAATAAAGATCCATTCCATTGAGTTAAAATATTGATATTCATTAAGATTTAAGGCCAATTCCACCAATGTCCCTCAATGACCCTAACCCCAGTGGGCTCTATATCCTTAAGTCACCTGTTAATTTCTTCTTGGTCGAGATTAAAAGAAACCCAAGTGTTGAGGGGACGTCCATTAAGGTGGTCCCAGCTACGTTCAGAAACCAAGACAATTTTGATGCCCTCAGAGATGATGCCGCTTCCTATCCGTTTGGTGACATTTGTTTAAGAATATCAAATTATTTTGATCACCGTAGGCCAATTATTGGGGAACTTCAATACTTTAAGAATTGTTCTTTGGGGGACAATATGGAAAGGAAGTCAGGGACGCATCATATGGTTAGCGCAACCATCTCCTTTTGCGCGGACTTGCTTGGGGATAATTTCAAGAAGTTCGGAGTCCAAGACGAAACATATTTCTGGTGCGGACACAGACGTGTTGACATGTGGCTTCACAACTTGTTAGTGTATGGCGAAACATACTACGAACGCAAGTTTGGCGCAACTCCCGACCCTGAACACACCGACATTGATCGTTGGGCAAGCACGAAAACAAGACTAGAAACCGAAAATGTTACAAGAGATCTTGTAACAATCCTGACCAAAGAAACACAAAGACTCAACACTCCTCTTAAATTAGCCCTGTGCAGAATCATGGATGAGTGCGTTGGGAGTTGTACTTGGAAAGATATGTTCAACCAATTGCATCACGCCGATGAAGGCAAGGGCTGCATTTTCTTCTCTATCGACAATCTTCGCCACATAAAGGAGTTTTTCAACATTAAACAAGTAAACCTATTCCAAATTGAAGTCACACCGGAGCACAGGGAGAGTTTACTGGCGCATGAAAAGATCCTTGACGGGAAAGAAACTTCCCTGGTCTCACTGGAGGAAATACGCAAACACCGAGAAAACAAAAATGCAATCTGATTACCTAGAAACCCTTAAAATTTTTCATCGCCGCTTTGGCTTCCAAATACCAGGCTGGGACTTCCGTCCGTGGATCCTCCGTGAAGCCAGAATCGTTCACCGCCCCATATTTGAACGGCACTGCGTGATTTTTTAGATACCCCTTCCCACTTTCCCCGTGGGCAGGAAGTGACTCGTACTTTTCCCTGCCTCGCGCCGAGTCGTCCGTGACGCTTTCGTCGTGCTTGCAAGCCAAAAGGAGCTTGAGCATGTTTACGAAAAACTGAACGTTGTAAAAATTGTTCATTTGATTCTGTACAACAAAGGCTGCGATCCTGCCTACATAATCCAAGTATGCGGGGTGTGCCCTGGCTTCCGCAGACGAGACAATGTAGATGCCCTCTATAAATGCCGCCACGCAAACAGGTTCTAGACGGGACATGGAGTCCTCGGGTAAATCATAGCCAAACATCTCACCAAACTTATCACTAACGAAGTTTTCGATTTGACTCAACTTGTACAGAACCAAGTTATGCCAAGATGTATTCAAACGTGAACCTTCACTTGCCCCTGGTTCGATGCCTGGTATCATGTCGTAGACGGCAGAGAGGATCGTCTTCCACTCTTTCTGACCCCCAACCTCTTGCATGCTCTTTGCGAGATACAACTGCTTACTGGGCTCGCCGCCAAGGGGATCACTTGGTAGGGTATTCTTGATGATTTCAAGGATCTCAGATTCGTTTTGTACAGGGTTCTCCAACCATTCCGCCGTTTCTTGACGCGCTTTTCTCATGTATAGGGCAGACCACAGCACACACGCCCCAATCGAGGTGCCATCCATCATCTCATCCGTTTCAGCATCTGTCGACGAACCATACTGTGGTCCAAACAGATGCATAGAGTCATATGGGTGAACAACTACGAGATGTTCGGAGTTAGACATTAGTTTCAGAAGCTGCAAGATTCCCATAATGTGTAAACTAGGTAAATGTGGCTCCGTTTTCCCGATAAAAAACGCCTTACTTGCAGGACCTATCAGATCGCACCCGATAATACTGTGTGGAGCGTTGAGGTCTCCATTCGGGTAACTCCACAACGTCCAGCTGCGCATAATGTCTGCGTGTAAGACCGCATACTGCCCCCCTCTATTCTTCAAGTTTGCCATCATGTGATGTAGTCTGCGACCGAGTAGTTTGAGTTTTAACGACTCGAGTAGTTTGTCTTGAAGACTAGCAGGTACGTTCAGTTTGATATCTTCGATTTGACTTCCGACATGTTGTGCTTTGGTTGTAGTGCTAATGAATTCATAAGACGGTTCCTCTTCTAGGGTATGTGAGGGGAGGAATTCTGGTGGAGTTCCATACGTGTCTGGCCCGTACCCTTGAGGGTTATTGTACCAGACATATCTCTTACCACCCTTGACCAAAGACGAAATCGAGGTATCATGTTTCGATATATTGTGTATATGAGAACTCTCGAAGTATTTATCCTCTTGACTAGGAGGTTCTAGAAAAGAGAGTAACTTCGTATACATCTTGCATAGCCCGAGGGTGGGCGTGTCTTTGTGACAATCGACACCCGGTATCGAGTGCCCAACAACCAGAGCCAATGTATGGTTTAGGCAGACGTCTGCTTTGTGGAGATGGCTCATTGTTGCGCATATATTAAACATGTTTTAGGGTTATATAAAATTCATAGATTTACGCACTTCCGTAAATATTTCAATCTCGTAGGTATTTCGTCGATGTTTCTCTTTTGGAGGTTCGAAATGTCTTGTACAACACGTCGTCGATGTTTCTCTTTTGGAGGTTTGAAATGTCGACCTGGAATCTGGAACCATAAATTCTCTAAAGTAAGTTGGTCAGATCAGATTTCTTGTACAACACATGTCGTTGATGTTTCTCTTTTGGAAGTTTGAAATGTCCACCTGGAATCTGGAACCATAATTTCCCTAAAGTAAGTTGTTCACATCTGGTTTTTTGTAAAGTATATGTCGTCGATGTTTCACTTTTGGAAGTTTGAAATGTCGACCTGGAATCTGGAACCATAAATTCTCTAAAGTAAGTTGGT
>CALKLP010000299.1 GCA_937991965.1 uncultured Verrucomicrobiales bacterium | reverse complement strand
AACTCCCAAGACAATCCTCTCAGTATCTCGAACTCCAGGTCCACGTGATCCTGGTGTGTTATGCACTGGATTTCTCGAAGATCTTGAATAAAATTACACTTGTAAACCTCATCGTACCCCAGCCACTTGAGAGCGGTGTGTATACAGACCACCATGTACAGTCGTTTCTCCCTAACCAGGAACATTGTAGCTATGTCTGCACGTACCCTCATCCAATAAGAGAGAGCGAGCAACAAGTACGGCTCCTCTATGTGTCGAGTCGTGACCCATTCGCGGAAGAACTCTCTCTCGTCGTCCGGTATCTTGGATAGATTGGTGTCCTTCTTCTCGTGGAGCTTGAAGGTGTGGTTTATCCCGTTGGGATACCTCGGGGGCCTTGTTTTAGGCTGGTGCTGTTTCTTTAATATTTTGTTCATCTTGTACTCGTGGAACCTCCTTCCCCTGGGGGCATCCCTGGAATCCCATTTGGGCATGAGTATCCTCTAGGTGTAGTAAGGAGTCTACAATTAAATGTGAGATTACTCGGTCGTCAGTCTCGTAATGTTGTATGTTTACATTTTACATTATAAATAATGTATTCTATCCTTTCTTGTGGAATCTTTTCTCAGTTACCCGTTCCTGGCTCGTGTCCCCCTCTCTGGTCACCCCGAACTCGTCGAACCCTCCTCCAGGGTTCCTGACCTTGGTGTATTCCATAAAGTGGAACGTACCCGACTGCATGTTATTTCCCATGTTTCCCATGTTGCCCATGCTACCCAATACACCAAATTCTTCCGGTATGATACTCTGGAGCATACCCATGTGATTTGAGAGCATGGAACCGATAGGGTCTCCTCTGGACGAACCAAAAGGGACAATGGAATCCATCGAACCAATTGTCCCAATAGAACCAATCATATCACCTAGTGTATTGGGAGGAGAACCAGAACTCGTATTCATAATAAACCCAGGTTCGAAATCCTGTCCTCTCTTGATCGTATCGATCCCTATGGTCCTATCGTATTCTTCTCTAGAACCTGGTTCCATGAGAGTGTCTCTTGCAAGCTTGATATACTTGATAAGGTTCTTCTTCTCTGATTTAGAAGCGTCGGATTCCTTTACCGACTTGGCCGTCCTCTTTACGGCGCGATATATTTCCTTCTCGGATGCCTCCGGGGTCAGTCCGATCACGCCGTAAAGAGTGGGATCCATTCTGTGATTGCGTGTAAATAGAATACAATATTTTTTTCATCTTGAATATTACTCGTTCATTCAATTACCTAACACAAATATCTGTATTTGTCAAAGATGTTGACCTCGGGATCCTCGAGGTCACAGTCCGTACTTGCGATACCCACGCGTCTCTTCTTGTAATTCAAGACATAGGGTGTTTCAGAACCAGGACCAGGATCTTTAGATATATCAAGCGGATTCTTCATGTCCATGGGCCTTTGGATGTCGGGTTTGGATGAATACACGACGATGGTTTCTCCGTGGTTCAGTTTTTCCCTGGATAAGTATACTATTCGTTTCTCGTGCTGGTTCTCCAACGACGTCTTGTGCCTGTGACAACCCACACACAGCAACTGTATGTTATCCACGTTCGTCTTACCCCCGTAGTTGATGGGTATGATGTGGTCGGCGTCGGCGTTGCAGTATGGTTTCAGCGTGATTTTTGATCTGCAGAACCTGCACTGGTTCTTTTGTCGGACCATAACTTCTCTCTTGAGACACAAGCTCAATGATTTTCTAGGTTCGGGCTGCAGGGTTCTCTCCGGACCAATCCAGGCAAACTTCCTCCATGTTTGATTTTCCAGGTCGTAATCGTAGAGGGGTATAAACACAGAACCCATCTTATATTCAAAACAAACATTTTATGGCGAACCAGAGAAACGATCGTCCCGGAAAACCCCGCCGCTCTTCTCGACCCTACGCTTGACATCGAAATAAGAAGCACTGAACCTTGACATGTCGTATTCATTAGATTCTATGTGTTTTAATACCACCCCCTTCTCTTCCACGTCCATGAAAAACACGGTAGAGTCCTGCTTGAAGAATACAGAACCAACGTCTTCGTTCTTGAAGATGAAATTAACGTCCTTCACCGAGAGGCCGTTGGGGTAGGAAGACATGACCTGTCTACACTTTTCGATACCAATCCCCTGGAACCGGGGTTCGTTGTTCATGCTTACCATGAAACCCGCAAACGTAAAGGCCGGAAAACGAACCATGGTCTATATAACCAAACAAACAATAAAAATAGTTGACTCAATGCGAACCAATCTCCATGAGCCATCGTGTGTAACTACCCGTGGTTATACCCGTGCTCCCCGACAAGTCGCTAACGTTCATCACGTACCCATGATCCATCATCCACTTGATCATATCCTCTGAACAGGTTAATACCGCATCTCCTACGACACCGCATGATTCTCTCGGGTCCGGGATACCCTGTGCATGAAGCCACTTTAGAATATCGAAATACCCGTGGTTCTTTACCGATTCCAGCAAATAATCCCCCACGTAGGTTCTCCAGTTGCTGCAGACCTCTATCCTGTCCCTGTCGTTCAGGTTGTACAGGTGGGCCCCGTTGGGGAAGAAGTTGTGGGCCCTGTAGTCCAAGACGTTGTCGACACAGTACCTCTTGACCATCTCCAGGTCGCCCGATTCGACCGCCGCGATCATGCACGAGGGACCGTGCATCTCGAACCTGGTGCACTCCATCCAGTCGATGATCTTGAAATCCTTCCTTCTTATCGCGTACGCCAGAGCCCCGTTGATGTCGTGCGCAACCTTGTTCTTCTCGGCGTACTCGAGCACTTCTATGGACGGGCTGTTGTACACGTAGGGTTCCAGGTTGATTTCATTGGTTTTGTTTAAGATACCCGACTGTCTTAATTTCTCCACGGACTCGAAGCACGAGGAAACTCTTGTGACCATGTTGTCCTTGCTCTTGAATATGTCCCGACACCTTCTGTTGACGCTACCCACGAAGATGTACTCGTCCACCAAAAAGTCCATGATTCTGAAGCCGACGTCGTGGTTGAGGATCTCGTCCATGTTTGTGTGACACCGGGATTCGAATGACGAGTGGGGACTAACGATGATAACAAATGTTTGTTTGTGATTAGTATCACAATAGAACCAAGATGGACTTGGTCATGCTTGGGTTCGAACCAGGCAAAAAAACGGCGGTTCTTGCCCTCGTGGTTCTACTCGTCATCATTTTCATCATCGATTCACAGACAGAGGTCCCGGTTCTAGAGGATACATCATTGCCTGTGGGAATGAAGAAACCAGGGAAGAAGAAGACGTATGAAGAGTTCGTGGGGGCGACAAATACCGCCCTTGTTAATCACAAGATAGGGATCGCCTACAAACAGTTGCCCGACGTTGAGCTACCTACCTACATGAAATTCAAGGAAAAATATCTCACCCCGGTCGTGAACCAGGACCAGTGCACCAGCTGCTGGGCCATTAGTGTGGTTCACTTAGTTCAAGACAGGATTTCTCTGTATACCAAGGGAGCTATCAAGAGGCCTCTGTCTTACCAGGAACTTGTCTCATGTTTCAACAACAAGGACGACACGGGGTGTGAAATCGGCGGAATACCGGAGCAAAGTTATAAATACATCGCTCAGGAGGGAATTGCGAGTGAAGAAGACTACCCATATGTTCAGGCAAGTACTACCAAAATTGCCAAGTGTGACCCTTCCAAGAAAAAAGGGTTCCGAACCTTTATCCAGAAGAACTCGATCCGATCTCTATGTATTGACCCGGACAATTACAAGAAAGGTTCGAACCAGTGGCAAAAAACCATTGATCAGAACACGAAGAACATGAGGACAGAACTCTTCCTTAACGGGCCCGTAGTTGCGACAATAATGGTATATGATGCCCTCTACAAATA
>CALKLP010000298.1 GCA_937991965.1 uncultured Verrucomicrobiales bacterium | reverse complement strand
GGTAATGCTCTCTTTCCCTCATAAATAAAGGGGGGGCGTCAAAATTTGAATGAGCTTAATTTTTTCTTAAGGAAGAAGAAGTTCTGGTGGTGCGTTCAAGCGGATTGCCCCTGTGCACTGACTTGGGCACACCACTAGGATGTCATGAGCTCTATTTCACGGAGCTGTTTTAGATAAGTGACCTGATTTGTAAGGAGTTCCTGTGAGTCAATTCGTTCGATGGCTTGAATTCCGATGAGGCTGTTTGAAATGAATCCGTAATCGTAATCTAACGCGTTAATAGGCACAACGGAGTGGGGGATTTGGAGTTTATCCATGGCCTCAAGAATAACTTGCCGCTGGATTCCTGCTAAACCGTATTCACTGAGATCGGGCGTGAACCAAGCTCCGTCTTTTGCGAGGAAAATGTTACTCGAGGAGCACTCAATGTAATTCCCGAGATAGTCCCGTAAAAGGGTGTCATCTGCTCCAAGCTGCAGTGCGTATTGCTTGGCTAGGATGTAACTCGCGTAGCTGGTGGACTTATGTTTTCGGAGGGGGCAGCCGAGTTGTTGCGCAGGAGCGGTGATGAGTGCGATGGACCTGTCTTTTCTCTCATATGGCTGTGCGTTAATGGTTAAGTCGCTGGGTTTGTGTGTCGCGGAGTAGTCGTTTTCTCTAGCTGTAAGGGTAAGGCGCACTCTGGCTTCGGGGAGCTGGTTTCGCGTAATAAGACCTGTAATGGCGCTTTCTATTTCATTCGCGGAAGTCTGATGATGGAGGCTGTAAAATTCTGCAGCTTGATTTAGGCGATCTAAGTGTTCTCTGAGAAAGTGGATTTTCCCTGCTCCATAGTAGATGGTCTCGAAGGCTCCGTATCCATGTAAGACGGCTCCACTGGATGCGCTGATATGGGAATCATTTGCATATTGACCATTGATCCAACTCCAGTATTCTCTTGCCATAATCTACCAATAGTTACAAAGAGGTAAAAATACGCAATAAAATCATTCACATAAACGCTCTTATTATCATGAAAATCTATTCTATACTTTGCATTTCACTACTCAGTGCAGGAGTGTTCTCGTGCACGCGAGATCTTACTCAAGCCCAGCTCCGTCAGGAATATAATGAGGATGCACCTAAGGCTCAGGAGCTATTTAACAAAGCGCAAGCGCAAGAGCAGAAAGGAGATAAAAAGGATGCAGCCAAGATTTATGACGACCTGGCCCTTAAGTATCCATCTTTTAGCCAATCTGCGGATTCTAGTTATAAAGCGGCCAAGTATTGGGAAGATTTGAGTGAGCCACGCAATGCCTTTAATTCCTACCAGTATTATATTACGACATATCGCAACGGCAAAAACTATAAGTCGGCGCTCGAACGCCAGTCTGCAATCGCGTTTATGGCTGCCCGTGGTGATTTGAAGGACTCCTTCCTCGGCCTGAAAACGGAGCCTGAGTATAATGAAGTGGTTGGATTACTGGAGAATGTGCGTGATAATGCCCCGGCCTCTGATTTAGCCGCTCGCTCTCAGTTCGCGATTGGAACGTTTTCTGAGAGTAAGGAGAAGCTCGCGAATGCCGCTACAGCATACTTTAAACTCGTTGATACCTATCCTAACCACCCACTCGCTCCAGAAGCGAATTTACGAGCAGGTAAGGTGCTTGCTGGATTCTCTGAGAGCGGAAATCAGAACAGCAGCAACCTCCAGCAGGCGAAGAGCACGATGAAGGATCTGATTCAGCAATACCCTTCCTCGACACAAGCGAAAGAGGCGAGATCACTCCTCTCACAAATCGATGGTTTAGACGTGCAGCGCACCTATGAGATAGCGGAGTTTTACGATAAGAAGGGTACTGTTTCTTCTGCAAAATATTACTACGAGGAGGTGCTCTCAAAAGCGGTTAAAGGATCTGATTATTATAATCGCGCTCAAGAACGCCTTAGCACTCTCTAATCTTTAGTCTTAGTTAATGAGGAACTCTCCCGTCAGAATTGTTGCTTTAGTCATCGCTTCATTGTTCACATGGAGTTGTGGCTATCAGTTGGGTGCTAATAAGCCCGCAGAAATGACAGGTGTGAAATCGATATACATCGAGATTCCTAAAAACTTCACCCAATACCCGCGTTTAGAAGCTAAGTTGACGAACAATTTAACCGACGCCCTCATTCAAGATACGACGTATCGCTTGGGCTCAAAGTCTCAAGCGGATGCGATCCTGAGATCATCAATTCGAGAAGTCGATTATACCCGGATTCGTGCAGCGGTTACGGATGGCCTTCGCCCAGAAGAGCTGCAAATGAATGTGAGTGTGAACTGGCAGGTGATCGAAAATAGTTCGGGTAAAGCGCTGAAGTCCGGAAAGGCGAGGGAAGATACACGCTTTTTTCTTACCGATCAGCGGCTCACTACCGCTCGCGATAACGCATTTCCAGATGCACTAAGTCGGGTTTCTCGAAAGGTGGTTTCTCAAATCTCTAATTTTTTCTAAGTTTTGGCGGAGGAACGAGCAGAACCACAAATCTATTTTGTCCCCACTCCCATCGGGAACTTAGGTGATATTACGCATAGGGCAGTCGAGATCTTATCACGTTGTGACCTGATTGCGTGTGAGGATACCCGGCACACTAAGCGGTTGCTCAATCATCTAGAGATTTCTAAGCCGCTGATGAGCTTTAATGCGCAGTCCGAGGAGCGCAAAATCCCAGAGCTAGTTTCCAAGGTTCAGTCAGAGGGGCTCACCTTAGCGGTGGTCAGTGATGCAGGGATGCCAGCGATTTCCGATCCAGGGCAGCGGCTCATCCAGACGTGTTTGACGGAGGGGATACATTACACCGTCTTGCCGGGAGCGAGCGCGGTCTTGACGGCCCTTGTGGGTTCAGGGTTTCCGGCGCATCATTTCCTCTTTGGCGGATTCTTGCCAATGAAAAAGGGCAAGAAGCAGACGCTCATGCTAAAGGCTACTGTGGCTGAGCACACCACCTTGTTTTTTGAGTCGCCGCATCGCTTGCCTACCGCGCTTTCTCTGCTGGCAGAGGTGGCGCCAGAGCATCCAGTGTGTGTCGCGCGGGAGCTCTCCAAGCTGTTTGAAACATTCCACCGAGGTACTGCGGCAGAGCTGAACGAATATTTCACCAAGACCCCTCCGAAAGGGGAGATTGTTTTGATTATTGCGCCTTTATCGTATAAAATCCCTTTAAAAATCTCACAGGGTAGTAAATAGTTTTTATCATGCTCGCTTTTTCTACATGTTGGAATACCAGTCGCCACACGGATGGTGAGGATCTCATAACGGAAATTCTAGAGCTCGGCTTTCATCACATTGAGTTGAGTCACGGGATGACTATTACTAGAATGCCGGGGTTAGAGCGCGCCTTTGACAACAAGATGTTTAAGTGCTCAGGGGTGCATAATTTCTTTCCCTCTCCGACCGAGATTATGATGGACGCTCCCGATGCCTATGAGTTTACGCACTTCAAGGAACTCGACCGGGTGCGAGCTTATAAAAATTCGCTCAAAACCTTAGAGGAAGCAGCGCGGTTCGAGGCGAAGTATGTCGTCCTGCATATGGGAACGAACCATAAGATGCCGAAAGATAAGTGGACAAAACCGCTCGAAAAAATGCTCAAGGAAGGCAAACAAGAGGATCGAAAGTTCCAGAAGCGACTCGAGAAATTCAAGAAGGTGCGAGAAAAAACGGCTAAGTTTTATATGCTCCGCGCCATGCATTACCTCCAGTTACTAGAGGAGAAGGCGAAGGAATACGGACTCGTGCTTGCTGTCGAGTCACGCTCCCACTACGAGCAAGTGCCCACTGAATCCGAGATGGAGGTCATGATGAAGCATTTTGAAGATAGCGAGCATGTGCAGTATTGGCATGACTTTGGGCACGTGCACCGGAAGCATAATCTGGGGTTGCTCGACCACGGAGAATGGCTCGGTAAGATGGAGCCGTATTTATATGGTGGGCATTTACACGATGTCCAATGGCCAACTCGTGATCACCGCGTTCCATTCCAAGGCGAGATACCTTATGAGGATCTTATGCCCTCTTTTACTCCCGAAATGCCATTAGTCTGGGAGTTAGGACCTAATCGTAAAGCAGAGGATATCAAGGCCGCGCTTGTGGAGTGGAAAGAAAAGTTCCCTGAATTATCGAATGTTCTCTGATCCTCCAGATCCCTCAGATCGACTCTTCTCCGCCGCGCAGCAGGTGGATTCACCTGCCTTTATTATTGATGAAGGTGCACTTATGAAAAACGCCGGAATCCTGCAGTCTGTCGCGCAACAATCAGGAGCGAAAATCGTTCTCGCTCAGAAGGCCTTTGCCCAACCGCAGTTGTATCCGATCTTAGGAAGGTTTCTGCACGGCGCCTGTGCCTCAGGCGTGTGGGAAGCCCGCCTCGCGCGAGAAAACTTCCCCGCAGAGGCAGAAGTAATCACCTGCGCTCCTGCATACAGTTCTGCTGATATTACAGAGCTTTTACCGTTGTCTGACCACTTGGACTTTAATTCCCTGACGCAGTGGAAACGCTACCGTGAGCAGTGTCTCCAATTCCAGAAAGAGCGAAATCGTGAGATCCGTTTTGGTTTACGGATTAACCCTGAGTTCTCGACGGGGGAGACGCCGCTCTACGATCCATGTGCTCCAGGATCTCGGCTGGGCACGACGGCGGATCATCTCAAGCGGGCGGAATCGCTAGAGGGGATTTCGGGACTACATTTCCACACTCTTTGCGAGCAAGGTTTTGATGACTTGGCGCGAACCGTGCAGGCGGTGGAGGAGCATTTCGGGTGGCTTCTCGCGCAGCCTCAAATCACCTATCTTAATCTCGGTGGTGGGCACTGGATTACGAAGGATGAATACGACCGAGAGGGATTAATTTCACTGGTTCAGAGACTGCGCCTAGACTACGCCCTAGAGGTTTACCTAGAACCTGGCGAGGCGGTCACGATCCATAGTGGGATCTTGGTCGGAACGATCTTGGACCTCCACGAGAGCGGGGGAGTAAATAACGCGATTCTAGACCTCTCTGCCACTGCCCATATGCCCGATGTTCTAGAAATGCCCTATCGTCCTGAAGCATTTCGGGTAGCCGGGCAAGAGAAAGGAGAAGAGAAAGGGGCTCACACTTACCGCCTCACGGGTAATACTTGCCTCGCAGGAGATCAGATTGGGGACTATTCCTACAGCACCCCATTACAGATCGGGGAGCGCATCTGCTTTAACGACATGGCGCACTACACGATGGTGAAAACGACCTTCTTTAACGGGGTCAGACATCCAACGATCTACCTGTTGCCTGCTGCATCTGATTCGTTACAGGTGTTGAGAGAGTTTAGCTTTCAGGATTATGTATCGTTGAAAGCCGTAGATAAAGAATCGGGCTGAATTGGCTTGTGGCTTGGGTGGCGATTTTTTATGAACTCTTCATGCAATCTCAATCTTTCTCTCTACTCTTAAGTTTCGCGGTGCTGCTGGGTGGGTTCCAAGCCGTGTGCGCTGACCCCGCTCATGATCATTCTCACGATTTTCGTCATTGGGAGGTTGCGAGCCGCGATCCTGACCGCATTTTTCTGACCTTTCATGGTGATGCAGCCACGCAACGGGCGGTTACGTGGCGGACAGATACGAGCGTGGAGAAGGCTTATGTAGAAATCGCTCCTGCGCTGGGGGAGCCGGGTTTTGATCAGTTCGCGAAACGGATTCTGGCGACGACGGAGCTGGTGAGCCTGGATGGAGGGCAAGGTGCAAACCAAGGCAAGGTGCATTATCATTCTGCTATTCTCGCGGATCTGAAGCCAGACTCCCTGCACGCCTACCGAGTAGGTGATGGGGGAGAGCGTTGGTCAGAGTGGGTTCAGTTTAAGACCGCCGCTTCGACCGCGAAGCCGTTCAGTTTTGTCTACTTTGGTGATGCGCAGAATGATGTTTATAGTCGTTGGGCGCGCGTCATTCGGATGGCGCACCAGACTGCGCCGCAGTCGACCTTTGCCCTCCATGCAGGAGATCTGATCAATAAGGCGAATTCAGATACGGAGTGGGCCGGTTGGTTCGAGGCCGGGAGTTATCTCCATGCACAGTGGACCGGGATTCCGGTGATCGGGAATCACGAGTATAAGCATAACGGAGGAGCGGAGGAAAGTCAGCGAAAGATGTCGATGCTTTGGCAGCCTCAATTCACAGTTCCTGTGCCAGAGGGGCTTTCTGAGGACCTGCATGAAACAGTTTACTCCGTAGAATATCAGGACGTGCAGATCATTGTGCTAAACTCCATGAAACGCACAGCGGAGCAGACGGCGTATATGGAGAAGGAGCTTCAGAAGCCTGGATTTAATTGGCGCTTTGTGACCTTCCATTACCCCATTTACAGTCCACGTTTCCGCGCGACCCATGCCTTGCCAGAGTCCGAGCGTGAGGAGTGGCGAGGAATTATCGAGAAGTATAAAGTGGACTGTGTCTTCCAAGGGCATGATCATGGATATCTGCGTGGTCAGGTGCCTGTGCGTTCTGCTCCTGATGCTGAGGGAGATGAATTGCAAACGCTGTATGTTGTTTCAGTCAGTGGCCCTAAGCAAGGTCCTCCAGAACCCGAACACATGGCGAAGTATAAGGCGGAAGGCTTTACGGCAGCTCGAGTGGGAGCAAACACTCAATTCTTTCAAGTCATCGGCATCGATGGGAACAAAATGACATATAAGGCTTATACTGCTACAGGTGAACTCTATGATGCGGTGGTGATAGAAAAAGACTTTTCCACTGGCAAGAAAACTATCCACCAAGAGATACCAGATACGGAGGAACGCACCTTTGAAAACACGGTGGAATATGGTAGTAAGGGGTTTTAGGCTGGTTCTCGTTTCGTTGGTGCAATCCCCAAGGTTTATGAAGGTTTTCGGGAGCGAGATGTTGTTTTCTGTTTGTTTTTGTTTGTTTGTTTCTGGTAATCATATTTTTTCCTAGACATATAAGGGTTTAGGCGTCACGGATTGGGGAGCTATGCTACCCAGAGAGCGACAGAATGAGATTGTGAAGTTGGTTGACCGTCAAGGAACGGTGAAGACTTCTTATCTCGCGGAGCTGCTGAATTGTACGGAAGAGACAATTCGGCGAGATCTGGATGTTCTGCAAAAAGCAAGCAGTGTTGTGCGGACTCATGGCGGTGCGATGAGCATCAAGGATAGTGTCGAGGATGTGCAGCACCACAAGCGCGAGAACCGCTCTGTGAAAGAGAAAAAGCAGATTGGCCGGATCGCCTGTTCCCATATTAAGGAAGCGGAAACGATTTTTATTGATGAGAGCTCCACCGCACTCGCGATGATTGACTTTTTACCCTCAGACTTTGAGTTTTCGATCGTGACAACGTCATTATTGGTTTCTAAGCGGGTAAGCGCGATGAAGAACGTGAAGCTTTATCTCTTAGGCGGTTTGTATGATGACATGAGCTATTCCTTCGGAGGGTATATCGCAGAGCAAGTTATGCAGTTTCTCACAGTTGATCGCTTTTTCTTTTCCTGCAAGGGGATCGATCTCACGCAGGGTGGGACAGAGGCGAATGAAGAGCGTGCGCGCCTCAAAAAGAGTTTACTCAAGTCTGCAAATTGGAAGTGTGCACTAGCGGATCATACGAAAATTGGATTTAAAGCTAAATTCTCCTTCATATTTCCAGATGCACTTGATTTACTCATTACGGATGATGCCATTGCCCTCTCGGAACTCGAGGGGTATGAAGAGGCAGGGATCCTTACACAAACAACGATTCATTAATAATTTATTCCTCTATGAAAGTATATCTCTCGGTTGATTTAGGCGCAGGTTCTGGACGCGTCATTGCAGGTAAGTCAGATTTCAGCGAAGGACATTCCGAACGTGAGTACCTCGAGCTAGAGGAATTGCACCGCTTCGATAATAATAATGTTGAGCTGCCTGGGGGCTATTTTTGGGATATCATTGGGTTGTATCGTAATATCGTTACCGGCATTCGTGCTGGGGTAGATAAGTATGGTGATGCAGTACAGTCGATTGGTATTGATACTTGGGGCTGTGACTATGCCTTAATTAGTAAGAACGGGAATCTCCTTGGAATGCCCTATCAATATCGTGATACTCGTTCTGAAGGAATGGAAGAAAAGGCAGGCAGTCTCATGAAAACGGAGGAGATCTACGCTCATACCGGTATTAGCCCAGCCTTCTACAACACGAGTTTACATCTTCTGGCGCAGGCTCAGCAGAAATCCCGTGCTCTCAACGAGGCGGATCGCCTGCTCTTTATTTCAGACCTGATCGCGTATTGGTTGACGGGGGAGAAAGCTAACGAGAGAACCATCGCTTCGACCAGTCAGCTCTATAGTCCAGCGACTAAGGATTGGGCATGGGATGTGATCGATGCACTGGGAATTCCACGCGGAGTTTTTGGTAAGATCAATGACCCAGGAACGATTTTGGGCACGACTCGTAAAGATATAGAAGGAAAGATCGGCAAAAGTGGGATTAAAGTTGTCAATGCTCCACAGCACGACACTGCTGCTGCTGTGGCCGGTATTCCGATCGGAGCTTCTTCTGAGGATAAGGATGCGGTCGACGTATGGATTAGCTCGGGGACGTGGTCTATTATGGGAGTCGAGATTGACGAGCCCATTCTCACTCCTGATGCACAAGAAGCAGGTTTTGCCAATGAAACAGGGGTGAATAACAGTATCCGCTTCCTAAAAAATATTTCTGGTCTCTGGATGATCCAAGAATGCCGTCGTCACTGGCGTGATGAGGAAGGGAAGGACTTTGGATATGGAGCTCTGGCTCAGCTGGCGACCGAGGCGGAACCGTTTACCGCTTTTGTTGATCCTGATGACCCTGTTTTCTCTACTCCAGGAAATATGCCTGATAAGATCCAAGAGTATTGTCGCAAAACAGGGCAAGCTGTCCCAGATAAAAAGGGCACAATTCTCCGTATTGCCAGTGAGAGTGTGGCTCTTAAATATCGCCTAACCTTCGACCAACTTGGCGAACTCGTGAAGAAAAACCTTGGGAAAGAACTCGGAAAAGTTTATATGGGAGGCGGAGGAATCCAGAATCAAATGCTTACCCAAAATGCGGCCGATGCCATCGGTCGTGAAGTTGTCGCAGGTCCTATTGAGGCGACTTCTTGCGGAAATCTTATTACGCAGATGGTCGCTCTCGGAGACTTACCAGACATTAAGGCAGGGCGAGACCTGATCCTACGCAGTAATGACATCGTGCACTATCAACCACAAGATACAGAAGAGTGGGCGAAACAGCTTGAACGCTTTAAATTAATCATAAACCAATAAACACATCACCTAATAAATATTATGTTAACTGACCCAGAAAGAACGATCGAATTCGAATTCCTCCGCGCAACCGAAGGAGCCGCCCTTGCCGCCCACTCGTGGCTTGGAAAAGGAGAGAAAGAGCTTGGCGATGCCGCTGCGTGTGACGCGATTCGCGGTATGTTCGACCTCATGGATATGAAAGGTGAAATCACGATCGGTGAAGGAATCAAGGACGAAGCTCCTGGTCTCTTCCTCGGTGAAAAAGTAGGGAACTGGAAAGATGATGCTCCTCGCTTTGATGTTGCTCTTGACCCTGTTGATGGCACTACTAACCTCTCAAAAGGAATGCCGAACTCGATTGCATGTATCGCAGCTGCTATTCCAGACGATAGCGGCCAAGCGGCACTCGAAGACATTCCTGCATTCTACATGGACAAGCTTGCTTACCCAGAGGCTGTCCGTCTTGCATGGATGGAGAACCCTGATCTCCCACTTTCTCTCGATGAGCCTCTTGAAAAAGTAATCGAGTGTTGTGCAGAAATCCTCGGAAAAGACGTTGGAAACATGACTGTTATGGTTCTTGATCGCCCTCGTAATAAGAAGCACATTGATGCCGTACGTGCCTGTGGTGCGAAGCTTCGCATGATTGCTGACGGTGATATCGCGGCTGCTCTTGCACCTGCGATGCCAGGAAGTGGAGTTGACCTCTACGCTGGAATCGGCGGTTCTCCAGAAGGTGTTCTGTCTGCAGCTGCTCTTCGTTGTCTCGGAGGTGGTCTCATGTCCCGTATTTGGCCAAGTGATGAAAAAGAAAAAGCAGAGCTTATCGAAGCTGGTTGGGGTGATCGTCTTGATAAAGTCTACCTCTCTAAAGATCTTGCAAAAGGAAAGAGCATCATTTTCTGTGCTACCGGAATTAGCGAATCACCACTCCTAGACGGCATTGAAACCGAAGGGAAATTTGTGACTACTCACTCAGTTCTCATGCGTGTACGTAGTAAAACGGTGCGTTTTGTGAAAGCAATTCACAATACGGATTCAAAGACAATTCGTCTTCGCTCCACAAAAGGTGAAGTACCTCTTGCAGAAGCGGCAAAAAAAGCGATTGTAACGAAGTAACAAGCACACATAGACAAAACACATGTCAGAACAAGAACACTTTAATCCCCAATATCCGTCAGTAGAGCATCTTAAACGCAAGGCTAAGTCGCGCGTTCCTGGCTTTGCTTTCGACTACCTCGCTGGAGGTTGTTTCTCAGAAGTTAACCTGAGCCGTAACGCTGATGACTTACGCAGTGTGCAGCTGAAGCCATGGTATCTTCGTGATTACAAAGGCGCTTCTCAGGATACCGAGCTTTTTGGTAAAACATACAGTTCACCCTTCGGAGTTGCTCCAGTAGGTTTACAGGGATTAATGTGGCCTAAGTCATGTGAAATCCTCGCGCAAGCCGCGAAGGATCACAATATCCCATTTACTCTTTCCACGGTCGGAACCGCTTCTATTGAGCAAGTGGCAGAGATTACCGAAGGAGACTTTTGGTTCCAGCTCTATCACCCCGCACAAGACGAGCTTCGTGATAAGCTTCTCGAACGCGCCTGGGATGCTGGATGTCGTACCCTCGTCATCCTCGCGGATACGCCAACCTTCGCGTATCGCCCGAAGGAGATTAAGAATGGTCTGTCCATTCCACCTAAGATGACGATCAAGAATATGGTGCAGACTACTCTGAACCCAACTTGGTCCTTTAGCCAACTAGGAGCAGGAGGAATGCCTGAATTTAAAACGATGAAACCTTACATCCCGAAAGGGTTAAGCATGAAGCATCTCGGGTTATTCATGAACAAGACCTTCTCTGGTCGTTTGACTGAGGCCAAGATTGCTCCGATCCGTGATAAATGGAAAGGGAACCTCGTGGTGAAAGGAATTGTAAATCCTGAGGATGCAGAGATCGCGGTTAAACATGGGCTTGATGGAATGATCGTATCGAATCACGGTGGACGTCAGCTTGACCGTGGACAATCGACGATCGAGCCGCTCAAGCAACTTGTTCCTGAGTTCAAAGGAAAGCTGAAAATCATGATGGACAGTGGAATCCGCAATGGTGCCGATGTCGCCTCATCACTTGCCTGTGGTGCAGACTTCACTTTCATGGGGAGAACCCCAATGTATGGTGTAATGGCTCTTGGTAAATACGGTGGTCACCACACCTTCGAGATGCTTAAGAAGCAGCTGCAACAAAACATGGAGCAAATCGGCTGCGAAAGAGTCGAAGATCTTCCGAAGCACCTTATTACGGAGTAATTTAACTCCCAATTGGTTTATAAAGACGAGACCTGAATTTCAGGTCTCGTCATTTATTTGGGTGATTGTAAGATCTATTATCGCTTCCAAGGCCAACTACGATTGCTAGTAGTGCTACCGGAAGAGGATTTTCTCTGGTGCGCAATTTGCCTTATGGATTCGAAGCTAGAATTACTCCGCTGAGGTGTATTAATAGAGTTTCTAGGGGTGGATGAATTCGAGATGTTATTAATGGCATTATTCATTTTCACCTTCGTATTTCTTACTCGTTGAACCTTCGGTAAAGGTTTGACATTTGGTTTTGCCACAGGTCGGTGCACTTTGTTGACGACTGTTTTTCCGTTCACATTGGTGTGACGTGTTACTCTGGTGTTATTGTATCGAGTAAGATTGTTTGGGAGGGGGCATACGCCATGGCCATTCCAGTTAGAAGGGTACCCTCTCGAGCTGTAGCGAGTGGGAGGGTTTGTGTAATATCGACTTGTGAGGTAGTTGTAATACGCTCTGTTTCTGGTATCATAATAACTACGGCGGAATGGGTCGTAGAACCAATAGGAGCTAGAAGTGCGGATTAGACCTGTGGGGACAGTAGCCACAGTTTGATAGTTCGTGGATTGGTAACCAGGACTACGATACACGCTCGGGTAGTCTGTGACTACACATGAGGAGAAGAAGAGAGCCCCTGTCGCTCCGGCACAAAGCAGTAAGGTAGATTTAAGGGAGGGTTGTTTCATATGTAGATAGGACGGTGTTGTTGTAAAATTTATTCAATAGCCAAAAAAACGGACTGATCTACCTAGAGCAAATCAGTCCGTATATATCTAACAGCGTAAAGCCGTCAGGGGTAAATTACATCATTCCGCCCATACCGCCGTGGTCGTGACCATGGTCGTCACCAGCACCTGCAGGAGCTGGAATGTCGGTGATGAGTGCTTCTGTAGTGAGGAGGAGTCCTGAGATAGACGCCGCGTTCTGGAGAGCAGAGCGGGTTACCTTAGTAGGATCTACTACACCAGCAGCAACGAGGTCTTGGTATTCACCAGTCGCGACGTTGTAACCTTTACCAGATGTCTTCACGTTCTCAACGATGAGCGCGCCTTCGATCCCTGCATTTGCCGCAAGCTGACGGAGGGGAGCTTCGATCGCTGATTTCACGATGCCAGCACCTGTTTCTTCGTCACCTGTAACGTCAAGCGTATCGAGGACAGACTGTGCAAGGATAAGCGCGGTGCCACCACCAGGAACGATTCCTTCTTCAACCGCAGCACGAGTCGCGTGAAGAGCATCGTCAACACGATCTTTCTTCTCCTTCATCTCGGTTTCTGTAGCAGCACCAACATTGATGACAGCAACACCACCAGCGAGCTTCGCAAGACGCTCTTGGAGTTTCTCACGATCGTAGTCAGATGAGGTTTCCTCAATCTGCTTGCGGATTTGGTTTACGCGGCCTGTGATGCCTTCGCTTGTTCCTTCACCTTCGATGATCGTGGTGCTCTCCTTAGAGATCACAACACGCTTAGCAGTTCCAAGGTCTTCGAGTTCGAGGTTTTCGAGCTTGATGCCTAGGTCTTCGCTGACGCACTTACCACCGGTGAGGATGGCGATGTCTTCGAGCATGGCCTTACGACGGTCACCAAAGCCAGGAGCCTTAACAGCAGCTACATTGAGCGTGCCACGGAGCTTGTTGACCACGAGGGCTGCGAGTGCTTCACCCTCTACATCTTCTGCGATGATTAGGAATGGGCTGCCAGACTTAGCGACTTTCTCAAGGATAGGGAGAAGGTCCTTAAGGCTGCTGATCTTCTTCTCAAAGATGAGGATCTTAGCGTTCTCGAGGTTCGCTTCCATGGACTCTTGGTCGGTAGAGAAGTATGGGGAGAGGTATCCCTTGTCGAACTGCATCCCTTCTACCACGTCTAGTGTTGTTTCGATGCCTTTCGCTTCTTCAACGGTGATCGTTCCGTCTTTACCTACTTTGTCCATTGCTTCTGCAATGATGCTTCCGATTTCGGTGTCCCAGTTAGCAGAAACAGTAGCGACTTGCTCGATTTCTTTGGAATCAGAAACTTCCTTAGAGATCACCGCGAGTTGAGCAACGATTGCTTCGGTCGCTTTCATGATACCACGTTGGAGGCTGATTGGGTTTGCACCCGCGGTTACGTTGCGAAGACCTTCTTTGTAGATCGCTTCTGCAAGAACTGTTGCGGTTGTGGTTCCGTCACCAGCGATGTCGTTGGTTTTGCTGGAAACTTCCTTGATGAGTTGTGCACCCATGTTCTCGAATGGGCATTCGAGTTCGATTTCTTTAGCAACGGTCACACCGTCTTTGGTGATGGTTGGGGAACCGAAGGTTTTGTCGAGGATGACGTTACGTCCGGACGGTCCGAGAGTTGCTTTTACAGCGCGAGCGAGTTGCTCTACGCCGCGGAGAAGGGCCTGACGTGCTTTTTCGTCAAAGATTAATTGTTTTGCCATAATAGTGTTTAGTTAGATTGTGTGTGTTGTTACTTAATGATGCCGAGGATGTCGGACTCTGAGAGGAGAAGAAGTTCTTCCCCGTCGACTGTTACGTCTGTGCCGCCGTATTTTCCGATGAGGACTTTGTCTCCTACTGCTACGGAAAAAGAGAAGTCGTTTCCGTGCTCGTCTTTTCCACCAGTACCGAGGGCGATGACCGTTGCTTCTTGTGGTTTTTCGAGGGCGGAATCAGGAAGGACGATGCCTCCTGAGCTTACTGCTTCTGCTTCAAGGCGCTTTACGAGAACGCGCTGTCCGATTGGTTGTATATTTGCCATGTTGTTTTATTGGTTGTTTGGTTAAGTTAGGGGAGCGCGGGCATCTTGCCCGCAACTCCAGATGTTTAATGAGCGATGCTCAAAGTTTATTGGTTAAAAGGTGAAAGCGGGCGGGACGCCCGCGCTCCCTTTAGCTTTTTTCCTCGTCGACTACTTCAGCGTCTACGACTTGGCCTTTTGCCTTGCGTGGCTCATCTGAGGCTTCGTCTGCTGGAGCTGCACCTGCCATGTCTGGCATATCAGGCATTCCACCACCGGCAGCTTGCGCAGCCTGTGCGAGTTGTCCTAGCATTGCTTCGAGCTCGTCAGTCTTCGCCTTGATGTCGTCTAGGTCGCCAGCGGTCTGTGCGTCTTTAAGTGCATCAACTTTTCCTTGGAGCTCAGCCTTAAGTTCTGCTGGTGCTTCTTCCGGAAGCTCAGAGATTTGCTTCTCGACGTTATAAACGAGGTTTTCGGCCTTATTTTTAATGTCGGTTTCTTCCGCGCGCTTTTTGTCTGCTTCCGCATTCTCTTCTGCTTCACGCTTCGCTTTTTCGATTTCCTCGTCGGAGAGACCGCTTGAACCTTCGATGGAGATTTTCTGCTCCTTGTTGTTCTGCTTGTCCTTCGCCGAGACGTGGAGGATTCCGTTTGCATCGATGTCGAAGGTGACTTCGATCTGAGGCATGCCGCGGGGGGCGGAGTCGATGCCATCGAGACGGAAGTTTCCGAGAAGCTTGTTATCCGCAAACATCGGACGTTCACCTTGACAGATTCTGATGTCAACTGCTGGCTGATTGTCAACCGCAGTAGAGAAGACCTGTGAACGCTTTACGGGGATCGTGGTATTACGCTCGATCATTGCAGTCGCACGGGAGCCTTCTGTTTCGATACAGAGGGAGAGAGGAGCTACGTCGAGAAGAAGAACGCCTTCGACATCTCCTTGGAGAACACCTCCTTGAATGGCGGCACCGATCGCGACAACCTCATCTGGGTTTACGCCTTGGTGAGCCTTCTTGCCAGCGAGCTCATTCGCCGTTTCTTGCACCTTTGGCATACGGGTCATTCCACCTACGAGAACGAGCTCGTCAATGTCGGAGGAGGTGACACCGGCTTCTTTCATACAATCGAGAACTGGCTTCTTCGTGCGAGCGAAGAGGGAGTCTGTGAGTTGCTCAAGCTTGTTACGGGTGATGCTGAGTTGGATGTGCTTCGGTCCCGTGGCATCAGCAGTGATGAACGGAAGGTTCACGTCATATGAACTGGAGGAAGAGAGGGCGATCTTCGCTTTCTCTGCTTCTTCCTTAATACGCTGGAGAGCATCCGCTTGTCCGGTGAGGTCGATGCCTTCTGCGGATTTGAATTCTGCGATGATGTGATCGATGAGGGCATTATCCCAGTCATCACCACCAAGCATCGTGTCACCGTCTGTTGCAAGAACCTCGAAGACGCCGTCGTCGATTTCAAGAACAGAGATATCGAAGGTTCCACCACCAAGGTCATAGACTGCAATTTTCTCTTCAGACTTCTTATCAAGGCCGTAAGCAAGAGCTGCTGCAGTTGGCTCGTTAATAATACGCTGAACTTTAAGGCCTGCGATTTCACCCGCAACTTTGGTCGCGTTACGTTGGGAGTCGTTGAAGTATGCAGGAACGGTGATCACCGCTTCTGTGATTGTTTCACCGAGCTTTGATTCTGCGTCTGCCTTGAGCTTGCCAAGAACTTTTGCCGCGATCTCTTGCGGAGAATACGTTTTCTTCTCGCCGTTGACTTCAACCTGAATGTGCGCATCACCATTCTTTGCTTTAACGATGTCATAAGGGACTCTCTTGTCTGCATCCGTGAGTTCATCAAACTTACGTCCAATGTAACGTTTTGCAGAATAGATCGTGTTCTTGGAGTTCGTGACCGCTTGGCGCTTCGCTGCTTGTCCGACGAGTTCTTCGCCAGACTTCGTGAATGCCACTACGGATGGGGTAGTGCGTGCTCCTTCTGAGTTTTCTAATACAACAGCCTCGCCGCCTTCCATCACGGACATACATGAGTTTGTTGTTCCTAAGTCGATTCCTAATATTTTAGCCATATAATTGATTTTAGTTTATAATTACCTCCTTGTTTGCAGACGGTATGCCATGGATAGTGATAAAGGCTTTCACCCCTTATAGAATAAAGGGAAATGAATTCTTAGAGAGAGATTCTGAGATTTCTGGCTATCAATAACGAGTCACAATGAGACAAAATGACGCACTTTTGAGGACAAGTTGTCGATGGCTTGATTACTCTAGATCCTTAAGGCGCTTTTATAGTCGGAATTGGTCTATTGTGCGGCAGTAGTTGTCTGGGGACGCCATTCGGCCAAGGGGAGCATAATTGGCTTCGGGGTTTAGATGAAGGGTTTCTGGATCAAGAATGCCGTCCTTAATGTGGAGATGCAAAATTTCTCCAATCACCATGCGGTTTTCCCCAATCTTAATTTCTTGTAGGTGCTTACACTCCATACTCACTGGGGCTTCAGCAATGCGGGGTGCGCAAACAGCGAGGCTTGGGATTGCGGTGAGGTGAGTGAGGTCGATTTCAGAGATGTCAGCGTCATGCGGTTTTGCGCTTTCGACCATGTGTGAGGCGGTAGTTTCATCGACTAAGTTGATAACATATTCCCGAGTCTCGAGAATATTCCGTGCGGTATCCTTTGGGATGTTAGGCGATTTATTCCCAGGCGCAAACGCCACAATGGGCGGGCGACTCCCCATGACACTGAAAAAGGAAAAGGGCGCTAAGTTCGTTATTCCCTCAGGGCTTATACTGCTAACCCATGCAATAGGACGGGGGACAACAAGGGCCGTGAGGACTTTGTAACGGTCTTTTGGTTCGGTTTGGGCAAAATCTAAATGCATAGATAAAGCTTACCTCTCTTTTAACGAGGATCAACACGGATAATTGTGTGAAGATCAGGAAAATGAAATGGCCGGGAGGACAGGATTGCCTGGAGCTTCGCTTTGTTGGCTTTTCTCGCTGCGCTCGTAATCGAACTACGTTCTCATCCTGAGGTCTGCTAACGCAGAGAGAATGATTTCATTAAAATGAAATGGTCGGGAGGACAGGATTCGAACCTGCGACATCTGGTACCCAAAACCAGCGCTCTACCAAGCTGAGCTACCCCCCGACAGAAAGGGATGGATTTTCTAAGGGATAGATTTTTAAGATGCAAGCTAAGAATGGTATTTTTTTTGAGTTAGTTCGGTTGTGCTGTCTGTTTATTGGGAGGGGCTTAGAAATTGGGAAATATGTTGCCAGATTGGCGTGGATTCTGCAGAGTTGCTCGTATATGATCCGTCCGCGCCGTAATCGTAAAAACCCTGCTGTCCGTTCACTCGTTAGAGAAACGCTCGTTACTCCTGCAGACTTTATTTACCCACTTTTCCTGCATGATGGGGAAGGGGATGAGGCGATTGATTCTATGCCGGGCTGTATGCGTTGGTCACTGGATGGACTTGTGCAGGAGGCGCGTGAGGCGCATGCGCTGGGAGTTCCCGCGGTTGTTCTTTTTCCTGCGATTTCGGCAGAGCTGAAAACTCAAGGAGCGGAGGAGTGTTATAATCCAGAAGGCTTGATTCCGCGGGCGATCCAAAAGTTGAAGTCTGAGATCCCGATGCTGCAAGTGGTTACTGATGTGGCGCTAGATCCGTATAATTCGGAGGGGCATGACGGCTTAGTAGTGACAACTGAGACTGGAGAGCTAGAAATTCTGAACGATGAGACGGTAGAGGTGCTCTGTAAGCAAGCGGTGTCCCATGCGGTTGCTGGTGCAGATATTGTGGCTCCGAGTGATATGATGGATGGACGCGTGGATGCGATTCGTGATGCCTTGGACGAAGCTGGTTACCCGATGGTGTCGATAATGAGTTATACCGTGAAGTATGCCTCCGCGTATTATGGACCTTTTCGCGGTGCGTTGGACTCGGCACCAAAAGCCGGAGACAAGAAAACCTATCAGATGGAGCCGGAAAACAGAAGGGAGGCGCTACGTGAACTCGAATTAGATGAGGCGGAAGGCGCAGATTACGTGATGGTGAAGCCAGCGGGTCCTTATCTCGATATGATTTCCTTGGTTCGTGAGAATACTGCATTGCCCGTAGCCGCGTATCAAGTGAGCGGCGAATACCTCATGATTAAGGCTGGGGCCAAAGACGGCTGGATCGATGAGAAGAAGGTCGTGATCGAAAGTTTAGTCGGGATCAAACGTGCTGGCGCAGATGTGATTCTGACCTACTTCGCAAAGGAGTACGCGAAGTGGTTTCGTGAAGGCTCACTTTAGCGTTTGCCAAAGTAAGGGTGCTTTTCTCCACAGTATGGACACTGGATTGAAGACTTGCGCGTTATCATAGAGATTGCTAGCGGGGCACGAACGTTTCCAAGAATAGAAGGGACGTCAGACTTCCTGACACATCTTAGTTTGCTAAAAAATTGCGCGCGACATAAACGGCAAGATACCGATTTAGAATTAATAAAGAACGAGAAGAAGCAGATAACGAAGGCAGTTAGTAGGCCAATAGCGATCGGGTAAATATGTTCATTCGGGTTGGTTGTCCCGAAAAGTAATGTTGCTACTCCAGCGAGTAAGAGGGGGTATCTGATCAGGTAACAGAGCCCAGTGAACATATACTTGGGTTCGTTGATTCTTCGTTTTTTCTTAGATGCCATGAAATCGTAACGTGTATTATTATTTGGTAAGAGAGATTAAGTATGCTTTGTGCTTTTTGTAAGATTCACCGGTGGGGGGGGTGATTCCTTTTGTGTGAACTCGTGCTAGGCCTTCTTTGATGAGGATTTCATGAAGCCATTGCTGCTGACCATTGTAATTGACTCTTACAAAGGCGTACTCGCGGGAGCTGTCATAGACGGGTTCGTGTTTGGTATAGATATCGAAATTATTTTTCTTGAGGAGGTTTGTGGTGAAAGTTTTAGCTTTTTTGCCAACTTCTAAGGTCTGATGGTAGTTTAAGCCTCCCATTTCGCGTCCTTGGTCTTCCACACGACGGCGGTGATCGTCATAGGGTTTGTCTCGAGACTCAGGGGTGTCTACATAGTAGAGTCGATAAACTTTCTCAAAGTCACTAGTTTTTACGAAAAAGCTATCACCGTCGTTATATTTATCATTTGCGAGGCTGCAGTTGAGAAAAACACTGAAGCCGTTCTCTACTCGCTCTGATTTCGAGGAGTTATTATTTCTGTCTTCTGAAGGTTTTTGGTTTTTAGAGAACCAGGCGAAAATTCCAATGATGGC
>CALKLP010000297.1 GCA_937991965.1 uncultured Verrucomicrobiales bacterium | reverse complement strand
TTCGTGTACAAGGGGCCTGACTTAATCCGAGAATGTGTTGAGGCTCTGTGAACCTTAATTCTCAAAAGGTAAAAACCGCGAAGGCGCAAAGACGCTAAGTTTTTGTAATGGGGGTAAGTTGGTTCTTCTTATGGAAAATCTAAAGGAATTAGACCTTGATGTTGGCTGTGACCTTTATCAAGAGTATGTCGAAAAAATACAAAACGCATAACAGGAGCAAGCTGTGCTAATACTCTCGTATGCTAATTTATCTTTGTGTCTTAGCGGTCAAATTTAATCACACCTTAGATACAAAAAATGCTCACATCCCGAGGGAGGTGAGCAATGATTCGTTTAAACAGCTATTCAGCGCTTAGAACTTGTAAGAAACTCCTGAGATAAGCTTCAGGTCGTTTTCTTTTGCACCTGCTGCTGGAGCATTGGTGTATGTGTCCTCGATCGCGACGCGAAGGCTGAGAGTGTCACTCATCATCGTTTCTACCGCGAGAGTGAAAACGAAGTTGTAGGCATCGAAGTCCTCTACAGGAGCGTAGGCTGCAAGGCTTTGGCTGATGAGGGTGTTTTCGGAGAACTTGTGCGTTGCACGTTGTCCTAAGTAGACGTGAACTCCGTCTGTATCAACACCGTCAAGAGACTGAAAGGAGTAACCTGGACCAGCTTCGATAGAGAAGGTGGTGGTATCGTTTTTCACAAGGTGAACTCCGTATAGAGCAGTGGCTTGGAGACGGTAGTCGATGAGTGCGATGTCGTCACGAAGTCCTTCAAAGCGGAATCCGTAGTAAGTTGTTTCCGTCGCAAGCTTGTTCCAGGTATAGAACGCAGAGAGAACGTCGTTGGTTGTGTCGCCCGAAGTTTCACCGAAGGTGTAAGCAAGTCCAGCGAGCTGCTGAATGCTTCCTGTGTCTTTAGCGAGGTTTAATCCAGCCGAGATAAGGGTTGTGTCGCTGTTACCGCTTGTGAGGGTAAGTCCGAAGTCAGCGCTTCCAGCCCAGCCATCTGCTAGAGTGGCAGCATGTGCTGAAGTAGCGATGATTCCTAATCCGAGTAATGATGTAATTTTCTTCATACAGATTTATATGACACATACTCTTGGCATTACGTCAAAAAAATTACGAAAAATTATTAATTACCTCGATGAGGGAATCAAAAAAGGTCTGAAATGAAAATGCTTTCTCTCTTTCCAAGTGACGCCATGGTGATTTAGGTTGTCAAAAATACAGAACGAATATGGCAAAGTCATGGACATTAGCAGAGTTAGCGAATCTTGAGGTCTTACTGAATACGGTGGACGTCAGGGAGGAGGAACGTGCTGAGGTGGCGGACGCCATACAGTCTGCAGGGGCAGCATCTGAGTCGGAGCAGCGCCGCTCAGGAATCCGCGCTTGGTATCAGTCTGCAATACGCTACCAGCGCGATACGGAATCCAAGGACGAAGCAGGGCATCGGCTGAATTTATCGCTCGGTTTGATCCAGTTTGTGATCGTGATTCTGTCTTTAGCCCTAGGTATAGCACTGATGGCTGGGCTGGTCGAACGAGTAGGCGTGACAGAGGGGAAGGCCTACAATGTCTGGAAGCTCCTGGCGATCCCTATCGGCGCGCAATGGTGCTTTCTCATTCTCGCTATTATCAGCTGGGTGGTGATTCGGAATAATTCCCGCAAATTCACCTTTCTCGAGGAGATTACGGGGCAGGTAGTCAAAAGAATGGCGGGGAAAGAAGGGGCGCGTGGTTGGAATGAACTCTACCGCGCGGGTGCAGCCTACCGCTCAATCCTCAGTTGGCGCATCGCCCGCATCACGCAATGGGGGGCTGTCGCGTTTAATATTGGGATTATCATGGGGTTTTATGCCATTCTACTCTTTCTAGAAATTAACTTTTTCTGGGCAACCACGATCGATGACTTTGGCTTGCCGCAATTGGAACGAGTAACGAATGTTTTATCGACACCATGGCGCGCGATACAGCCTGATTGGGTGCCGACGCAGGCTCAAATGCTCCAGACTCAGCTCCAAGTCGGGCAGCTCAATGCAGAGGGAGAATCGAAACCGTGGTACACCTTTCTGCTCGCTTGTATGGCGGTGTGGGCGCTCTTGCCTCGTTTGATTATGACAGGCTTTGCGTATGTGATGGAGAAGCGGGAGCTAGGCCGCCTGACCTTTATGGAAAAGCGTCACCGTGAACTCTGGCGAAAGCTGACGCCACGGGTGAATGCATCAGTGACGGTGAGTGATCCGAGCGACGGGGTGGTCTTGATCGATGTTGGAGGCACCGAAGCCACAACAGACGAAGTGCGTCCTTTCTTACTGCAGCAAATACGCGTAAACCCAACCCAACGCTACACTGCAGGTGTCCTCAGTGAGGATCAGAAGGAGGAGGCGCTGGCCTCACTACAGAAGGCAAAACGTGGGGTCGTGATGTTAGTAGAGGGCTGGAATCTTTCGCCCAAGCAGCTTACGCCCTTGCATACCAAAATCCGCGCAGCGGTGGATGATCGCGAAATCTTTTATCTAGTGCTGGGCTTACCGAAAGCGGGAGTGACACAATCTCCTGAGGAAGAGGAGTTTCAGCAGTGGCAGAACTTCGTGGTTGACCTTAACGATCCAGAAACGGAAGTGATCGCCTATAACCCAAGCAAATTGATATGATGGAGAAATTGACACAAGACCCGCCTAAGTTCGCAGTTGTCGGGAAGGTGAATGCCGGGAAGTCTTCGGTGCTAGCGACTCTGCTAGAGGTAGATGATGATCAGCTTCTCCGGATCTCTGCAACACCGGGCGAGACGACCGAATGCCAAGAGTTTCCGGTCAGCTTTGATAAACAGGAGTGGATTCGCTTCATTGATACTCCTGGGTTTTCGCGTCCGATCGAAGCCATGAAGGCGATTCAAGAACTCGCCCCTGAAGGCAAGAAAGTGGAGCTCGAGACGCTGAAGAAATTCGTGGTGAAGTACCAAGGAAGCGGTGAGTTCGAGGACGAATGCCGTTTGCTCGGTCCCATGCTGGAGGGTTCAGGCCTCCTGTATGTCATCGATCCCAGTAAACCCCTGCGCGAGGCGTTCATCGCTGAGATGGAGATCCTCCGTTGGACGGGTCAACCTCGGCTCGCACTCCTTAACCGTAAGGGGGAGAGTGATGAGTTTCTGCAGGATTGGAAGACAAAGCTCGGTTCTTACTTTAACCTCGTTCGCACCTTTAATGCCCACACCGCCAAGTATGAGGAACGCGTGAGACTGATTCGCTCGCTCCTAGAAATCGATGAGGCACACTCCCAAGCGATTGAAACAGTGCTCGAATACCTAGAGTTGGAGTGGGATCAGCGCCGCGAGGAATCGGCCGAGGCAATTATCTCCTTCCTGGAAAAGGCTTTAACGCATCGTGCCACGGTGCCGATCACAGAACGCGACATGAGCGTGGAGTCCCGCAAGGAGCGGAAGCTCAAGCAACTCAGCGAGGAGTATTCTGCAAAAATCGTCAAGATGGAGGAGAAGGCACACAGCAAGATTATGAAGCTCTACCGTCATCACTTAGTCTCCGTGGAGCAGAATTCGAGCAACTATGACTCGCTGGACTTATTCGCCGAGGAAACTTGGGAGAAATGGGGCTTAAACCGTGCGCAGCTCGCGATGGCAGGTGGCGCTACCGGTGCCGCTGGAGGACTTCTCGTTGATATTGGAACGGGAGGGTTTACGCATGGCTGGGGTACGTTGCTTGGAGCGGTCAGTGGAGCCGCAGCTGCGTTCTTTAAGGGCGGCGAGTTACCCGACTTCGGGATGTCTATCGGTGGCGGATTAAAGATGGAGACGGGTGATGGAACTTCGCTTTCGGTCGGGCCCCCTAAGAATGATAACTTTGCCTGGATCTTACTCGATAGTTGTTTGAACTTCTACAGCCAAATCCTCAACCGCGCCCACGCTAAGCGGGATCAGGTTACGATTCAGCACGATGGCAACAGCATCACGCGAACCCTAAAATCAAGCGAGCGAAAGCCCCTTGCTAAATGGTTTGATTCCTGCGCCAAAGGCAAACCAGACCGAGGTATGGAACCCGAAGTCTTTGCCGCTCTAAACCAAATCATGGCAGGCCTAGGAAAGGAGCAGTAAGGGAGCGCAGGCGTCCCGCCCGCATAATAGATTACAAGGGGAGGTAGTTGCCTTCAAAAGATGAATCCTATGAGTGAAATCTGCTTTTGGGAAATTTCATGTTTGACTGAGAAGCGAGCGATACGCCCGCGCTCCCCTCACATGGCTTGTAAATAAAGAGGGATTTCGTCGCCTGTGAGGAGATGTTCGAGAAGGTATTCCGCCGCTTTCGGAGCGTAGAGCGTGCCTTTTGAGCCGAGACCGTTGAGGTATGCGTGTCCCTCCGCGCTTCGGCCCATTACAGGCTCGCTGCGTCTCACGATAGGGCGAACGCCTGCGACATGGTCGAGGACTTCGTAGGGTAACGGAGTTAAGCTTGTGAGGCCGCTTTCTACCGTTTCACGCCCTGATGCGGTTGGAGTATTACTCAGGTCGTCCCAGTCGTAATTCGCACCGCAGAGGAAGGTTTCGTCATGCTTCCCGGTGGGGACGATCCAGGTGCCTCGGCTGATGATTTGGTCTTGGCGGAGGCCGGGGATTTTTACGGTCAGAATTTCTCCTTTGGCAGAGCGGTGGGGGAGATTCACTGGATTTTGATCAACCAATCCGCGTGCTCCTGTGGTGAAAATGATGGTTTTAGCAGAGCTTGGGATGCTGGTTTCCTCGTAACTCTGATGCGCTTGGAAAAAAGCGCGCGAGCGTCTCACGAAATCGGCGACATTCACCCTGCCTGATCCTTGCCAAATTACGGCACCATCATCGGCAATGGCATTTGGCACCTCGTTACAGACTTCGGCGATCCAGGGTTCAAGGTTGCTCGTTCGTTTTTTCTCGAATTTCGCCCGGTCCTTGGTATCGAAAAATAAGCGAACCACGGGGTAATCATACCAGAGTTGAGTCCCTAAGACCTGCTCCACCTGCGCATAAAATTCGCGCGCGGGTTGGTAGAATTCATCGATCCGCCAAGAGGGGTTAAAGGCCTTGCCCGTAACAGGAGCTAGCATGCCAGCAGCTGCGAGAGAGCCCGCTGCTGTGGGTTGGTCTTCGATCAGGAGGAAGGGGACGCCGCGCAGGTGACACTGCCAAGCGAGCGTGCAGCCCGCGAGGCCTGCTCCTACGATCGTGACGGGCTTACTCATCCTCGCCGGTTAGCTCCGCGATGAGCGCCTCGTTGGGGTCAGCCCAATTCTCGTCATATCCTTTCGCATAATTAAAGAGTGGTCCGTGCTGCAGGTATTCTACGAATTTCTCCTTCTGCACCTTTGAGAGTTTTTTCCAGATTGCGACATTGTAGGCACGGAGGACTTTTTGCATCATCTTGAGCGTCAAGCGTCGGCCTGCGCGTGCGCGTTGCACTTGCTTAAAGGTTAGTTGCTCGGTCGAGGCACTTACTAAGTCCTCGTTCACTAGTCCCCATTTTTCCATCATTGGGATCAGCGGTTGGTCTCCTAAATCTAATTCACTCATTTCTTTCACTCTATAGATCCGATCCCTGTCAGAGAAGCAATAACTTTTCTCATTGGTATTACAGGGCCGCTTTATCGTTTTCTAGCTCGACTTGCTTTCGCAGTGCTTGCTCAGATGTATTATCCCAATATCCACTATCAAGATCGATAAAAACAGAAGTGTAAGGGAGGGCGGTTCTCGTCTTAATGATCAGGACGGTATAAGTTTTCGCGCTTTCAGTGATGAGATCTCTCAGTAAAGCTTCTTCAAGTTCGAGAGGGAGATAGCCGTGGAGTGCGTTACTGATGTCTGCGCGATGAAAGGTTATCCCTGGAGCCTTGTGATTCGGAACAGAACGGAGCTCTCTGGTGAGGAAAAAGGTAGGCTTAACGTGCTGGGTTTCCTCGATAGTGTTGAGGACGTGATCAAGAGCAAAGGGGACATCCGCGGGGATGGTGATAGTGCGAAATCCGTTTTTATCTTGGTAAGGGAAGGAGGCGTCAGCGAGGACGATCCAGTTTCCGTATCCCATTGCTTTTACTTCCTTAGCGACAGGGAGTTTCCACCCTGAGTCTGATGACGTACTGAGGGAGCAGCTCGCGCAAATACACGCAAGAAGGATCAAGCTGAACTGATGGAAGAGCCTCTTCATTTCTTGAAATTGATGTTAGAGGAGAATAGTGATTTATACAAAGTTAATTAATGAAGAAAACGTTATATGGAAGCTCGCGCGTGTGCTAGTATTCGATAAATCATGGGAGAAGTTATGCGTATAGAGTTTGTTACGGATACATTTCCACCCGATATTAACGGGGTGGCGATGACGCTTGGCCGGTTTGTAGATGGGTTGAGAGAGCGCGGTCACCTCGTGCACGTATATCATACCGCAGACCGCCCAAAGCAGACCGGAGAAACACCTTTGCCTTCCATACCGTTACCGGGATACAAGGAGGTGCGGATGGGGCTTCCGGGGCGTTTTAAACTCTTTAACCAATGGAAGAAAAAGCGACCTGATGTGGTGTATGTCGCCACAGAAACACCGCTGGGGTATTCCGCGATTCAGGCGGCGCAGACCCTCGGGATTCCGGTGGCGGCAGGGTTTCATACGAATTTTGATCAGTATCTGGAAACCTATAAGTTACAGGGGTTTAAGCCAGCAGCCTTGGCCTTTCTGAAGAAGATGCACAGTAAGGCGAGCTGCACCTTCGCGCCCTCTCCTGAGGTGGTGGATCGCTTGAAGAAGGAGGGGTTTGAAGAAGTTCGCCTACTTGGTAGAGGGGTGGATACGAAGCTCTTTACTCCTGAGAAACGCTCGGACGCTCTCCGTCGTGAGTGGGGGGCGGCTCCTGATGATCTCGTGTGTCTTTACGTGGGGCGGGTTTCGACAGAGAAAAACATTCCGGTATCAATGGAAGCCTATCGCGCGATGCGTGAAATCCAACCGAACACGAAGATGGTGATCGTAGGAGATGGCCCAGAGCGTGAGTCGTTGGCGAAGAAGTTCCCGGAGGTAATCTTCGCGGGGATGCAAACGGGGGAGGATCTCGCCGCGCATTACGCCTCTTGTGATGTCCTCCTGTTCGCGAGTGAGACGGAGACGTATGGAAATGTGGTGATGGAAGCGCTGGGCAGTGGGAATGTGACCCTGAGTTACGACTATGCCGCTCCCAAGCGTTTCGTGATCGAGGGCGAAAATGGATATAAAGCCCCACTGGGTGATGCAGTAGCCTTTGTCGAAGCCGCGCGCAAGATCGCCAGAAACCCTGACCAGGAAGCGCTGAAGCTAGCGGCGCGCCGCTCTGCGGAAGAGTTGTCTTGGGGGCGCGTGATTACCTCCTTCGAGGCGAACATGAAGAATCTCTCCTTACGCTCCATTAATGAACGGAACGTCTCTAAGAAAAAGCCGCACATTCTCCAATACCGCAGCATCTTTATCTCTGATATTCACCTCGGCGGCGAGGGGAGTAAGGTAAAGGAGGTGGTTGACTTCCTGAAGCATACGAACTGCGAGAAGCTGTATCTAAATGGCGATATCATCGATGGTTGGGCGCTGCGCAGTGGGTATGAGTGGAAGAAGCTCCACACCCGATTCTTACGCGTGATTCTCAAGAAGATCGAAGAGGAGCAGATCGAGGTCATCTATTTGCGCGGAAATCATGATGATATTCTCGATCGTTTCCTGCCGATTACCTTTGGTAACTTTAAGCTCATCAAGGAGACCATACATACAGGGCTGGACGGGAAGAAGTATTTGGTCGTGCATGGCGACGGCTTTGATAGCATCTCTACGAACTTTAAGTGGATCGCCTTCATCGCCTCTCTGGGTTATGACCTGCTGTTACGGGTCAACCGAGTGTATAATCGTATCCGCGCGTGGCAAGGGAAGGGGTATTATTCGATTTCGCGCCAAGTGAAAGCGCGGGTGAAATCTGCTGTCGCCTTCGTGGATCGCTACCAAGACCTGCTCCGAGATCATGCCCAGAAAAAGGGGTGTGATGGCATCATCTGCGGGCATGTCCATACTCCTGCAGAT
>CALKLP010000296.1 GCA_937991965.1 uncultured Verrucomicrobiales bacterium | reverse complement strand
CAAACATGTTGGTTGGACGACTCGACTAATCCCTCGAGGACAAATCCACGAATCCTTCGAGTACCCCAAACAGTTTCTGGGGACGACGACACGAATCCTTTGAGTACCCCAAACATTTTGGGTGGGACAAACAAAAGGAATCCTTCGAGTACCCCGAATATGTTCCGTGGGACACGTTGCTCTGGACAAATCGACGAGTCCTTCGAAGACCGCACAAAACGTAAATGATCCGAAACGAACTCTGCCACATCAGTGCACACGCGTTTAAACTTGATCCAATTTTTGAAAGTGCAGAAGTACCACCGTACTTCACGGTTGAAGTCAACGACTTCCAAATATATTTCTAGATCTAAGATTTAACGAATTTCAATTATATTCCAAATATGTTTTAAGATATAAGGAGGAAATATTCTTGTTGGCATCCCTCACCCCCACCCCTTCACTCACCCCCACTTTCTCCCTTTTATCACTCCTCACCATGACCGACCTACACACTGCCTGTAGATACGGCAACTTCCGCGCGGCCCAGAATCTGATAACGTCGGATGCGTTTAACATCGACGAACCCGTAGAAGGGTGGACACCTCTTCTGATGAGCTGCTTCCAAAATCATTTGCGAATTGCCGAGCTACTTGTCCAAGCCGGGGCATCACTCGATGCTCAGAACAACAACGGCCGTACGGCACTCATGCTCGCTGTGAGTTCTCAACATGCTGAGATGGTTGAGCTTTTACTAAGGGCTGGAGCATCTCTTGAAATAGAAGACAAGTTGGGTATTACACCTCTCGTCCGCGCTGCCATAAATAGGGACTATGAGATGATGAAGATATTGGTGGAAGGGGGAGCAACGGTTGATTCTGGACAGAAGAAGACGGCCCTGCACTACGCAGCATTCAGTGGAGAGGTGGACGCTTTTGCAATGCTTGTTGGCGCCGGAGCAAAATTGGAGAATCCTGATGAAACGGGACGTGTCGCGCTTGAAATTGCTTCAGTGGAAGGACACTACGACGTTGTCAACTGGATGCTTTCACACACCGACATTGAAAGATGTGGAGGAAAGAGCGAAGGTCGAGAAGCACTGTGCCTTGCTGCCGCCACGGGTCACGTCGAAGTCATGCAGCTTTTGGTGGAGTTCAACGTGTCCTGTATGTGGGACTTATGTGCAGCCTTACTGGAGGCCATGGACAACTCCAACTTCCAAGAGAATTCCGTCAAGTTCCTACTGAAGAACTATCCTGTCAAGGTTTTGCATGTCATCAACAACGCACTGATGAAAGCCGTTGAAGGCTACAAGCACGGTTGCACCTCTTCCAGGTTGACGCGGCGGCTGATGGACGCTGGTGCAAAAACGACTGAATCGGTGTACTACGAAGAATCGGACGGAATTCTTCAAAACGATGGCACTGTTTTGGACATGGTTGCCAAGCTGAGGCAAGAGGAAACGGAGGAGAAGCATGTGCAGCGACTAGACTCCATTCACCGCCTGCTGCGACAGGAAGACGCCGTCCACTCCCTGTCGTTCCTTTGGCCTCTGCCTGCTGTGCGTGCTACGCCAACTACGCCAACTACGCCAGCTACGCCAGCTACGCCAGCTACGCCAGCTACGCCTACTACGTCTTCCCAGCCTGATACCCCTGCTGTTGTAGTGCGCCCTGTGAGGCGTAGTAGGGAGGCGACTTCTCGCGTGGTCAAGGGTGCATTGTTTAGGTACGCGCGGAAGACCATCGGCACGGAAGTCGCTAAGGTAGACTTGATGAAAAGTTGTATGCAGCTCAAGCAATCGGAAGCTATGCGGGAAGCCCGAAAGAATCCGGTGTATAAGGCGACGATGGCTAGGTTTTTGGAAGGAAAATACAAGTAGTGGTGAAGAGTGCAGTTTTACCTTTTGTGTTTGAGTATTCGTTTTTCGTCTCCCGAGAGGTTTTTTGGATATGAGTCTCGCGGCGCCGATTCTCAGGCGAGGTTTTTGCCGTGGGGTTCAATCTTTTCCTCTCACATAATTAATTCACGAGGTTTTAGCATTCTTATGTCTTCTCTGTCGTTCATGTGGACCACGAGGAATTTGGGTTGATGCACACTTGATGCACATGATCGAGTTTCCCAAGTCAAGTATTCCAAATCGTCTTCCTTCACTGAGATGCATACGAAAGGTATTCCAAATGTTCGTTCTCGAAAAATCACGACGTATTCTGACTAATCGTCAAGTACTTTTCAACGTCGTTTCTTCACCAAGATCACACGCAAGGTATTCCAAAAGTTCGTTCTCGACAAATCACGAGGTATTCTTCCAAGTCGTCAAGTATTCTTCAATGTCGTTTCTTCACCATGATACATACGCAAGGTATTCCAAATGTTCTATCCGACAAATTCTCCCAATGCTCATTCTCCACCGCAAAGTGCACTCAAGGTATTCTTCCAAATATACTTTTGTAGTTGAATTTCAACCCCCGATCTCAAAATCCTGTTGAGGTTGAGCAGGATATCCCACGTCCATGACAATTTGGTGAGGAGCATTGCGGTCGATCTCGAGAAATACCATCCCGAAGGGAGGTACGTATGAAGGGAAATCGAAAAAATAATGAACATCATGAACAATTGCAGTTAAATTAGATCCATTCACAGATCCCATGAGCGCAGTCACAAGTTGTGTGAACTGTCCTGGTTGGAAATCAATAGGTCCGTACCCTGGGGGTACGTTGATGGGTGCGGCGCCTGCGGGGGTGTCAATGCTAAACGAGAGATGGCGTCTATTGCGTCGCCTTAACGCTGCGAAAAGTGAGGTAAACTGTTGGATGACCGTGACGTTTGGTCTGGTGACGACGCGGTGACTAACAGTTACCCAACTAGGATTCCACCCGTTGTTGTCACAGGTGTCCAACAAAGCGACCATATCATCGAAATTCGCGGCGTACATCGGACTTTCCCCCCCGTATCCAAAATTATTGGCTCGAATAGGAGGCAAGGGGAGTACCGACGCCGGGGGTGTATAATTTTCGACAACTACTTGCCAAGTTGTTCCGGTTTCATTGTTGATCCGAATGAGGTCGTCAAAGAGTGAAATGCGGTCGTCAAGCAACAAAAAAGGATTCTGGCCGCCGGTGAAAAAGGGGTCGATTGTCACGGCGGCATTAGGGGGTGGGCCGGTGTTTTGTACAGCCCTAAATCTTATGTGGGATCTTGACATCATTGCGAATTTTACCAAATCAAGAAAACGTTCATGCTCTGTGTTCAGCACCATGGGATTTGAAACAGGAGCAGTAGAAATTTCTGACGTGTTCGTAGGACTCATCAGCCACTGAAGAAGTCTTCGTAGATTGGGAGGATAGTTGCCTAGTATTCTGTGTTGGGGAGGCACGAGGACAAATATGTTTTTGAGAGCCTTGAAAAAGTCCAACGACTCCTGGTGAGTATTTGGACCAACTCTAGAGGTGCAACAGTTTGGATTCTCTGGGTCTAGGAGCTTTGCTTCCAACAACGGACAAGGAGGTCCTGGTCCTGGTTCACGCAAAATCTTGTAGCTTGTATTTGTCGGGGTGCAATTAAACGTTTCATGATAATGTTTGTTCCACGAAAGAGGTTTCTTATTGTATGAAGCAATCTCTACCACTAGGTCGTCATCATCTAATATACTCGGAATGTCTTTTCGCTCTTCGGCGCTCCGAAAGCGCTTAGCAGCGATACGTTGGACTTTGCGAGACATGCTGTATAGATATGTATGAACTTAGCTCGATAAAAAAATTCGTTGATGTCTATTATTGACCAAGTCGTTTCTTGACCAAGATATACACGCAGGTATTCCAAATGTTCTATCCGACCAACACTCGAATAATCCCTTGAGGTCCAAATATGCACGTCGCCTAATAAAAAACTGACAATCCTTACAGAATTCCCAATTAGCTATTTTAATTACAGGGTGGGTTGGGTCATCTACACTTCTCGGGAAATATTTCGCGGTAGAGATTAGGCTTTCACCTGTTGCTCTGTTCCAATCGCCATCGCCCTTCCATGCATCACCAACTACCCCGCTGCAAGGTATCTAAGTACCCAGGGGCAGGCCCCAAAGCTCCGAAGAGCGCTTATTTTCTAGCCAAGAGACAGACATCTCGTTCTCCATACAACTCTTCAAGAGAATGTTCCTTGCTCCGTTCTCGTCCCTGTCCATAACCTTACAA
>CALKLP010000295.1 GCA_937991965.1 uncultured Verrucomicrobiales bacterium | reverse complement strand
TGGGGAAGGCCTTTCTGGTTGTTTGATAAAATTATTGAAGTGCTGAAGGGGCTAGATCAGACCCCCACGGGGATCGAAATATCCCCCTTAGCGGGCATTTTTATCGTTTTTTTGTTTCCTACAGGAGTAGTATCTATATGTCTCTCAAACAAGAACATATAAATCGTTGCTTTGGTAGCTTTGAAGGCGAAACTTTCGATGTAGCAGGATTGTCCCCCGTACAAGCGTTGGGGAAAGTGAGTGCTATGAAGATGCTGATAACTGAGCGAGTTGGAGATTCCGAAGAAGATGAGACGATGAAACAGGCAAGACCGCGTTTATCTGAAATCAACAGCAGGGGTCTTTTAACCACAGATTCCCAGATGGGAAAAAAAGAAGTGTTAAAGGATCCAAAGGATGGCTCATACTACCCGTATTGGCAAAGAGCATACGTCGAAGGTGTGATGCCGAGGCATTTAGCTCGCAAGTTCCATCAGCACATGGAGATTGTAGATGGAGTGGTAGTTTTCAGTGGGGCGCCCGTAGACGCTGACGTATACGTTGACCACTACGTACCAGTGACAGTTGACGGCGACAGGGTATACACCCGTGCGCCCATGGCGCCTGTCCCGAAAATTGATGATATCGAGGTTCTACCTGAGGTTCAGACCATACTGCGACACAGTACGTGCAAGGAACTCCTGACAAAGGACGCTATCATCATGAGGGTTGTTGACACCATTTGGGGAAGGCCTTTCTGGTTGTTTGATAAAATTATTGAAGTGCTGAAGGGGCTAGATCAGACCCCCACGGGGATCGAAACATCCCCCTTTTTACGCCCATCCGTAGGGGCTAGATGAGACCCCGCGAGGGGGGTCGAAATATTATCCCCCTTACGGGTACAAAAAATGCTTCACATTTTAAATTTTAAGTGTCTACTGTAAGTACTAGCGCGCATGCCAACACTAGGTGCACATTCCATCAGTCGTCGAATGCGACAACAAAGTGCACCATACGAGGTCCAGCTGTAGCAGCCCCTTCGCGGTCAATCAACACGATCATTTGCACGTTTTTCCCCTCATAATTCCCTGGAAATGGATGGCGGTTGAGTGGGGTAATGCACGCAGCGACGTAGTGCTGGAAGTCGAATATTGAAGAGGCCCCCTTTTCAACCCTGTCTATCGTATAATAGGTATCAACATTAACATCAACCGGCATTTGTCTGTTTTCATCATTATAATGAGGGAAGTCTACAAACATCTGACTTGTGGGTCTTCGAGTCAACACCAAAACTTCCAAGTCAACAACCACCAAAACCCTTGGCTTAGAGGGGTCAACAAATCGCATAAACTCGTATTTGCAACCTATTTTTCTCATTTCGCCAACAAGTTTAGCCCAAGCTAGTTCACGAAGTGACCTTGCCGTGCGCTCAATCATCTCTGGTGCAAAGGACAAATGGTGTACGAAATTGTTAACCATCTGTTCGTCGTTTAACTGGTACACCAGCTTGTCATAGGCAAGCTTTCGCAAAGACCCGGCTGGACGCTCGGGGAAAACTTCTTCATCCAACAGCCCCTGTACAACTGTTTCTAGCATCCTCTTGTACACTTGCTCGCGTAGAGACCCTGGTAGTATCGTAGGTTGGCGTCTCGCGGCAGACAAACCATCGATAAACTCAATTACGTGTTCTTTTTCGACGGAATTCATCTATTACTCCATATCGAAGATAAAAAGCCTCGATTTCCGGGATTTGTTGTACCTGACGTCCGACTACGCAATTGGTATAGGCACCCCGTCCTTCGTTAACGATTGTAGTCCTCTTGGCCAAACGATTCCACGTAGATCGAGGTTATAGTGATAACCGAGGTCAAGACGCCGTAGTTCGATGGGCCAAGATACGCCCGAAATTGGTTGCCGGAATCTCATTCCAAACGTGATTTCTTGTAAGCCTGGCGGCCAAGCCACTCCAGCAATCGGCTGGTTGAAGCCGTCCCCAAACGTGATCTTCCGTAGACCTTGCGGCCAGACAACATTCTGAATAGGTTGGTTGAACCGACCGAGAAATGATACAGTCTCTAGGCCGTTTGGCCACGCTACGCGATCTAGTGAGCCGTTGAACCTATAACCGAATGTTATGTTTTTCAAATTGCTGGGCCAGGCGACGCCGGCTATAGGTTGGTTGAAGCTACTTTTAAAGGTCATGCTGTGTATACTGTTCGGCCAGGTGACGCCGGCTATAGGTTGGTCGAACGTATCCCCGAAGGTGATGCTCTGCAGAGTGTTTGGCCAGGCGACACCGGTTATAGGTTGGTTAAACCAATTGCGAAAGGTAATGTTCTGTATACTGCTCGGCCAGGCGAAGCCGGCTATAGGTTGGTTGAATGCTACACCGAAGGTTAGGGTCTTGAGATTAGGGGGTAATGACCACGCCGAATATGGACGGTCGAAGTAAAAACCGAAGGTCATTGTATGCAGACTGTTCGGCCACGTCGTCGTTGCAAACCCTCTGTTGAACATATCACCGAAAGTGATAGTCTGCAAGTTTTCAGGCCACGTTGTGTGGTGAATGTCTTGATTAAAACTACTCCCGAACTTGATGTGACGCAGAGTAGGTGGCCAGTGGATAACTTTATTCTGCAGGGATGTATCGAAATTATGATCGAACTCTATTCTGACGACTCCGAACCGCACATGAGGCACTTGGGTGTCTCCCGGGAGCATGGGCCTGTGACTTCGGCTTATGAATTTTAGGTGGTCCACTCCAACCCCTTTGAAGACTGTAACACACTCGCAACTCATAGACATGCGACCACAGGCGGCACAAGCCACTTTGAATTGAAAATAAGCTGGTAGATCGACGTATGCGGGGCCTCTGAAGTCGATTTCAATACATGTGTTTCGGTTAATGATACCTACTAAATCAACACCTGGCCTGTAGTTACCGTCTTCCTCCATCAAACGGCCTACTATTCCGCAACGCACTTTACCAGAAGCATCGCGCGGGTCGTATGCTCTGTGGCCAAGACTATTCATTTTATATATCTTTGTACAAATTTATTTCTATCAGGTGCCTATTCGAGTGATTTCACACAGGTACCCCGGAATATACTTCTTCTAGAAGTGAAAATAGCTTCGGGTCGCCGATTCTAATTTGGTCGCGCGAGGGAAAATCAGAGTACGTGCCGATGATGTACGCAACACTGGCCTCGGCCCAGAACTCGTTGTAGTGGGTAAATGCGTATGCATCCAAGTACTCTGAGTACACTTCGAGATGCGAGGCAGCGCTGTAGGCTTCTTTTATACGCGTGTCCAAGTGCATCTTCATAAACAATCGGGCCTCCGCGGGAGACATTGTTTTACTTTTTGCACCTAAAAATAAAACACGCTTGGCCTCGTCCAAAACAAGGTACACATTCTGCCGATTGGTAGCGGACCAGTACTCTCTGCGCCTCGTGTCATCTAAACAAAACCCGGTTCGGCAACGCACAGCCGGGCTGGTCGCATCTAGGTGAGTCCTGTGTGCAATCTCGTGGGCGATTACATCTAGCATTAGTTGGGGTTCATCTGCGTCGTAGCGAACCCAAATTCGCTTAGATCTGAGATCGTACTGGCCTATGGCGCGGCCTGTACCACCGCTGTATTGTTCCGAAAGGACTATGTTTAATTTTACACTGGAATCCCACAAGTAAACCGGGTCGATAACTTTCCGAAGGTAGTTTGCCCATTTGATCGACTGGTTGTGTAGTTTGGTGTCTAGCTCCGGATTCTCCGAGACGACGTCAACGCGAAAGGACATTTCATCGGACTCGTGCACTTCCCTGTATGCCTGAAAACGTTCGTTGTCTCTGTTTTCCCAGCGTTTGTCTAAATCTCTCTCTGCATGTGATCTGACAGCCTGTTTCATGAATCTGTCGGGCTCGTGATTTACCCACAGGGGGGTGAAGTCTAGCTGTAAATTCGGATTTAGAGGCCATGGCTTGGCATTGACGGCATTCTCTTTTTTTCTCCTGCTTGGCACTATAGCCCCGACAGCAAGGAAAGCAAGCGCTAGCAGTAGGAATCCATACATGCGCAGACGTTTTTTGTGGCCGTATGGCTGGTTCATGTCGGGTTCTTCGTCGTCGCTGTCATAGTCCGGCATAGCGTACTTGAACGAGGACGAGGGTTTTTTGGTTAAGTCATTCAGCGCATCACGCAAGGCCGAAGACGTGGCTACTTCTTCTTTGAACCCGCGTTCAACAAAAACATAATCTACGAATCCAACGATGTTCGCCCCGTCCGACTCCCCACCTATGTACGCATCGATTTGGGACAGAAGCAACGACAACATGGGAGACGAGGCTTTTTTTTCCTCTATGGCGGAGAATAGCGCTCGGTAAAAATTCGCATTTATTCTTACTCGTAGGTCGTCGCCAAAAATGTGGATCAGCATAGTTCGCATGAGTTTGCGTAGCTCAGGTGGTCCTCCTGTTGCGGAGAGTACAGCTTCGATCATCGTGCATATATGCCAGACATTTTATTTGGGCCCGATGTATTTTTTCCAGTCAAGCGTTTGGCATCCAGATGACACGTTCAACTAAAAAAAAGACAGCACTAAGTCACAAACACCATCCTCATGCAGGTCGAGGAAACTGTGCACCAATGCGTGCAGGCTGTTCTTCTTCACTTTCCCCCTGATCTTTTTTGCTTTACTGGCCTTATTCCCTCGCATCTTCGCTTCTGCTCCTATGACAAAAGTATCCACCTCTTCCGCAGATGCCCCGGCGTGCAACATCATCTTCACAGACTTGTCGACGGCTTCATGCGATGACCGCACGCTCTGAACATACAGCTTGATTGGGAGATACTTCGTGTAGCTAGCATATTTGGCAAGGAACGCCGCAAAAGAAGAGCGCGAGATGGGCGGCCAATAAGACCTATACTCGAATTCGTCCTCACTGTCAGAACTGTCATAGATACGTTCTGCCGTATCTTGTGCCAAGAATTGACTCGTAAACGTTTCGTAACACATGCCCATATTCGTGGAGCCGTGGTCTCGAATGAACTTATCACCCCACTTCCCTGTGACGCGGTCAAACCATTCCCGTACAAGCGGGGGGAGCACAGCACCAGCTAACACACGCAGACCTAAGGCAGGAAACAAGTTTTCCGCCCGGCGAAAGTGTTGTGCGTACTTGCTGTCGTCAGCTACGGGGTGGAAACTCGACATGTCGAAAAAATCACTTTTGAAGAAAGTAAACTTGCCAGGGTCGGCCCCGAGAGAAAGCAGAAGCTTAACCATCCGCGGTCCCGCAGCGACATCTAGAGCTTCCGACGGGCAGATCTGTCGGTCCTGAACCATAAACTTAACAATCGCAGCAGGTGCATGTACCTTCATCACAATCAAACGCAGATGAACCTCCGTCAGAGCGTGGATCGGGAGGTTTTGCAGAAGGCACAGATTCAAGTCATCACACGCTCGCAGCGTTCTCTCCTGGTGATACTGCGGAGAGTTAGCCGACGCCGTCATCCAAGCATCCCTGTTGTTTCTAGTTGAGTTGGACATCTT
>CALKLP010000294.1 GCA_937991965.1 uncultured Verrucomicrobiales bacterium | reverse complement strand
ACGTGCCATGGCACGCGCAATGACGGCGCGATGGTGCACCACAAGGACATACTGCCATCGGTTTAGGGTTGGGGTTGGGGCCATATGTAAGGTTAGGACTGCCATAGCACGGCGATGGCAGTTCCATGGCAGTACCATCGGAGTTCCCATGATATTACCATGGAATTTTTATGGCAATACCATCAAGAGTTTCAATGAATGACGTGGCAGTTGGTGAAAGTTCATGTACGCCCATGAAATGTCATGGGTTCCCGGCATGTATTAACTCCCATGGAATCGCCATGATGTTGTCATCACAATGCCCCAGGAGTCCATGGCGGTGCCATGACAGCGATATAAAAGCCGATGGCAGCACGCCATAGACACGGCATGAAGACTGCCATAGCGCACCATTATAAGACCAACAACGTACACCCCCCCCATTGTGGCATGTAACTTCGCCCGGCCGGGAGAGCGTCGATACCTAATGGGACATTGCACCAAAGAGTGTTTACCGTAGATCAGGTCGTCGGACCAGGTATAAATATAAAATATTTTCCAGATATACCCCTACATAGTTCTAAAAGATTCCCCTCTGACAGAGAGAGGGGGTGCTACTCAACGACTCCCTGCTCAACCTCCATGATAGTATTACGATGTAGTGCGACGGTCCGCCACGGCTACGTACACTCTTCTTTACCCTCGGTAGAACTCAGAACAACCATGGTCATAGGTGCCTGCTATATCCGTTCCCGGTGCTTCCATGCTTTTATCGCGAGCTGTGTACCAGTTTTAAATTGTTGAAGACATAGCTATCGAAACGGTGACCCCTCGGCCAAGTGAAGCCGGCAACGACGAACTAGCGTCTGCCAGCAACGACTACGTTTGTCGAACCGGGGCAAAAGATGGATATTTCCTGGGCGAGAATCCCCGAGGGATGGAGTTCACTTTTGAAGCCAACGTCGACTATATGCTTAAAAGGTGACGTATACAACTAACCTAATTATTAAAGCCCCGATTTTGCAGACGGGCTTTGATCACCAGCTGGTAGGCGCAGGTGGTCCGAAACCGTGGACATTTGCGTGCGCGCACGTGTGCCTCCGAAGCTAAAAATCAAAATGGTGTAGTGCTTTAAGGGCGTTGGTTCAGAGAGAACTTCGCGGCGCACCCCGCGTGTTCAGCTCGGCCACCAGGTAATACCTCACTCGGAAAGTGATGTAGGGACGGCTATTGCATTACAAACAGTACTCGTAACAGAAAAGGTGCATGGGGAGATGCTTAACAATCTTGCGGTTGGTGCCGGTAAGTTTTTCGGTTTTCAAGGAGCAACGATTAGTATACCGTTTACGGCATTTTATCACCCCTTGCAGGGCCGTGTTGTCTGCAGACAGTGCACATCAAAGCACGTGTTGCGTACTGCAAGGGGAACAATGCTAGCGGGTTAGATTGGGCCATGGTCGACCTCACTCCCGAACGAAGGATGCGTGCACTATAGTACCGCTGTTTGTGGTACAGTAACAGCGCATTAATAGAGTTCTAAGTATCTGCTCCACCATTTTATCGTACACGACGGTGTTCCTCTATGTGTTCCAATCAACCAATCCCGTTGTATGTCTCACGTGTACTTGCTACGCTTGTAGGTTTCAGTGCCCCTCCAATCAATGCAGAAACTGCAGAGAGAGCCTAAAATAATATGTGCTCTTTTTTCTGGCACTCCCACTGAACGACTGAGTAGTGGGACTCAGCTCTTCGTCGTCATGAAAATATTCTTGAAACCCACCCAGACTTGGACCATCCTTCGAACTTGTACTGCTTACAGTACGCGATTCAATCCCGAACCCAAAACCAAAGATCTTCCGGGTTTTCCATTAGACTAATGTCATTTATTTTGTGCTTCCATTTATCTCGCCATGGCTTCAAACATTTTCCTCCTCTCGCCGCAACTCAGATCCAGGATCTCAACGCACTGCTCCCCTCCCCAACTCCACTACGTGGCGCGTGTTTGTTTTCGCCACCCGACGAGGTCAGAACCTCCTTCGCTTGACGACGGAATTACTGCACTCTGTACCTGCTGGTGTCGTGTCTACAGTCATGTGTGTGCGTGTTTTCCCCAAAGAACCGACAAACATGTAAAAGGTTCGCCGGGGATCTGTGTCGGAATCTAGCACAAGCAGAGCTCGGAGATAACCCTGCCAGCGGCCGAAACGGCCTATCTACTACCAGGTATTTCAAAATAAAACAAAATCTCACTCAGATCAAATTAAGCGCAGGAGAGAAGCCCCAGATATCCACTAATCAAAAAATAGTACGTGTCCAAGGCCAACAGTTAGCTGTATTTTTATTATCTCGGGGGAGTTATGAGGTGAGCTAATATTCTCCCACGCGAAAATTCGGTTTTATCTAGCCGGCCCTGCTGTCCGGACGCCTTCCAAGCTCCAGCTCTACTTGTCTCGCTTCCCGTATTGCATGGAACATAGTCGCCCTTCTCTGTGGTTTCCTATCTCGTCTAAATCTGAAAAACCCTATAACGTCCAACAGCGCACCCCCCTCGTGTT
>CALKLP010000293.1 GCA_937991965.1 uncultured Verrucomicrobiales bacterium | reverse complement strand
ATGTAAGCTATAAATCCTTTCGAGGGGATAAATCTGACGGTTTTGGCACCAGTATATTATTGGGGGCGGGGGGGCGGGGGGGGCAGCTCGATATGTGCCTGGAAACTATACATTATTTCGAGGGGATAAATGTGACATTTTTGGAAATAATACATCAGTTTATCGTGATATTATAGCGAGATTTGCATTATTCCGCCCAGAGAAAGCATTGACATTATACGCAATACGTGGCTTCCCTGTATGAGACTAGTTTTTATGTTTCACCATCTGCGTATCGAACTCATTTCGATTAAATATTAATATACATTTTCGACTCAAAAGTGTCCTTCGCTTTCAAATACGTGCCCCTCTAGAAGAAACGAAAAAAACATGAGTAACAGGACAAACGTGCTATGATCGTAAGATACGCACTGTTGTTCGGTGTTCAGTATGTGTGGCTGACAAGATAACGCGTCGTAATGCATACCTGGTAATGCACTCAAATGATTAAACCTGAATGAATACAGAGCTCCCCGGGTATTGTAACAAGGACATACCCGTACTCCGGGTATTGCCCCACACTATCACAGAAGTCACAGAAGTTCCGGGTACGGGTATGGGGATCTTACGGAACTTCCAGACGTTCCGGGTACAGGTACGGAAGCCATACAAAACTCTCAGAATTTCCGGGTATTGTGCCACAGGTGTACATAACTCACAGAAGTTCCTAGCGGGTACCAAACACGCTGAAATCGTACCCCGGGTATCGTGGCACGGGCGTACAAAACATCCAGAAATTTTGGGTAGGGGTACGAACGTCGTTTTAACTTCTAGACGTTTCGGGTACAGGTATGAATGTCCTACAAAACTTACAGAAGTTCTTTGAAGGGTATATTTTGTACGTACCCTACAGAACGCAACCTTGAATATATATATATATATTTAAAATAATGCATGAAAAATCCAAGGTAATGCGTCTGAATTTTTTTTTTTATCCTGTCGGCCCCAGTATCGGAATCGCGACACTTCAATATCTCGTGTTTTTTTTTTCTTTCTTCGAGCGCTTTATACGAGGATACGCTTCAACGTCCCTAGTATTTTGTTCCCCCTGCTTACCTTGCCGCGAACGCGTGCGGAAGCTTAGGGAGACAAGCGAGAAGTAGGCACGATATTTGATTTTGGGTGGCATTTTCGTGCAATTTTTTAATCTTGGCGGGGGGAGTAGTAGTGATACGGTTCTGCAACAACTTGACTTCACTTCAAGAGTTACTATGACAGAGGCGTTTTCGTTATAGTAGGGGCCGAGCTATCTACGTCCCCTCCCTAAGTCGGGTGTGGCTACCCCACCCGGACGAAATTCCTTGGGTTCACGTTCATAAACCCTGCGGATAAGCAATCAAGTTACCATCTACACACTACATTTTTGGGAGAATTCATACCTTGATCACCTTCACAGGGGTCTTGCTCTCTTTCCCCGAGGCACGTGCAAGCGCCCTCTGGACTCGGTCGTATCGGTCCATCGGAGGTCAGTCATTACCAATAACTGAAGCGTGTAACAGACATAGCCCACGTGTGGACCCTGCGATGCCAGTAGGCTAGATATCCTCGTCTGTTTCGCCTCGACTCTAGAGCTCGTTGCACTAAGGCACGGTTCGCGACATAGTGTCCATCCCAGATACGCGCTTGCCCTCGCAGGGGATCACTCGGTGTATCTCTCTCTAGTTTTGGGTTTCTCGTCGTAGTTCTGTTTGCTGCTTCTTTTGCTGCTGAATCTTCGTGCTCCGAGCGCGTCACTCATTTCGTTGTTCTACTTTTTCAGAGCGGGTGCGCGCGACTTTAGCGCACGTTCCTGGGAGCTACCGTTGACTACGCGCTCTGGCATGCCTGCTCGCACCCTTTAGTGACCTTGTGTACCCAGCCCGTCCAGCAGCAGTTAGATAGAAGGGCACGGTGTATTGCTGCTGTGAGGTGGGCACGGTGCCTACCTTGCACGCGTCTTGCGTAGATCCCCAATGGCTTCGCTTGCAAGATCTTCTTTTCTCGTCTTTTCCTTTGTTTTTGTTTCTTCAATTTCACTTGAATATTGTTTTTTCTTTCAACCTTTTTGCGAGTTGATCCCATATTACAACACAGTAGAATTGCTGCTGATGATGTAGACTATACTGTTTTGACCGTTATCCGCTGATCGTTTAGTCAACGGCACACCCAGGGAAGCGCGCTACCCTGGAGTGTGCCTGTCTAGTTGCTCTCACCATGGCTCCCTCCAGTTTCGCTTGCCCTCTATGGCGTTGTCCGATGGCACAGGTGGGAGTTGAACAGCAGGACACCCGTTTAGGCCCCCGCCATTCCTTGCACTTGCGGGCAGCTGAAAAATGAATCATAAAAAAAAACAAAAGTCCGAAGTGATGCGGGACAGTGGTTTGCGTGCGCGCTACGGGTGTACTCGCCGCGAGAACTCCCACGCCCTTTATCCAAGCGTGTGTGTCTCTTCCGTCGCTGCCGTTGCGGTTGCCGCGCGTTGTTGCTTTCGCTGCTCGTTCCTCCATGCCCGGTGAGCTCTTCCTGCAGCAGGAGAGGCGCAAGGTAGTACGGCACGTTGTTTACTACACCTAAGAACTGGGTTGCATAATATATGTAACATCAAACCTTCTACAAAAATGATCATTACCAAGCGGGTGATATAAAGGGGTGCCTTCTTGCTGCAACCGTCAGATTCGTCCCCTTCAAGGGTTCATAGTTTCCGCGCACATATCGAAATGCTCGCCCCCCCCCGCCCCCCGCCTCCGATCCCTCTTGTTAAAACGCACCACCTGAAATCAAAATCTGCCAGAGAGGTAGACACTACCAGCCAGCTGATATCATCTTATTATCCATCT
>CALKLP010000292.1 GCA_937991965.1 uncultured Verrucomicrobiales bacterium | reverse complement strand
AGAGTGCATGATTTGTATGGGTAAATTTAGGACATCAGGAGTCACGTGTGGATCGGGAGAGCACCACACCTGTAAAAGCTGTACGAGGGACTACATCACCAAGACACTAGCGAGCAAGGGGACCGTCTACTTCGACCGGGTGCCGTGCATGGAGCCATCCTGCTGGAGCCTCATTTCTGCCAAAGACGCAGAGGGAGTGCTTACCAAGAAAAAACTGGCCGAGATCGAGAAAAAACAATTTGACCTAGCTTATTTACTTGCGGGAGAAGTTGACCCTAGCAGCCAAGCTCTGTTGAACGACAAGACCAAGCCTTGCCCCAACTGTAAGGTGCCCATAGAACATGGAGGTCAATGCGATCACATGACGTGCGTGATATGCAGTCACGAGTTCTGGTACACATGTAGCGACACGTGCAAGTACCCTTTTCACTCAGATGAATGTACTCGGGGGTACGCTGTAGCTAGGGCGGTTGGTAACTGAGAGTTGAATGGTTTATGCGTTTGGTAGTGTGAAGTGGTGTGAGAAAATTAATGCATTATTCGATATACATTGCGTACATGAAAAGTGCGCGCAAAATACAACACAAAAAATATCTGCTTCGTTTATTGGATACGATGACGAAGAAAAGGAAACATGGAAATGTTTCCGACGCGGATAAAATTCATGTATGCGAGCATGAAAACTGTGACTATCGAACGAATAGGAAGTATTCGCTCAAAATACATATATTGACTCATACGCAACAGAAAGACGTATCATGTGAGCACCCTGGGTGCGACAAGAAGTTCATATCCATTTCGAGTATGAGATCCCACAAGAAGACTCATTCTGACGAGAGGAACTTCCCATGTATACATGAAGGATGCCAATTCAGGGGAAGAACACAGTCTGTTCTCAATACACATCTAAAGATCCATTCTGGGGTTAAACCCCATGCTTGTGATTTCCCCGGGTGTGAATTCTCTTGTATAAGACATAACACCCTACTGTTGCACAAGATGACCCACTTGGAGAGTAATATCCACTGCAACCATCCGGGATGTGACTATAGTACCAATTCTCCCTTAAATCTACAAACTCATATGTTGAGACATCTGGAGGTTCTCCCCTTCCCTTGCGAGGAAGACGGATGCGACTTCACTACTACTACCAGGGGTCAACTGGAAACACACCACCGATGCGTACACAGTGACAATAAACATTATGAGTGTACATTCCCGGGATGTGATTTCACCTCGAAATTACAGGGTAACCTTAAACAACACATGGTTACTCATTCAGAAGAGTTACCCTTTGCATGTGATTGGGACAACTGTGACTTCCGAACCAAGACAAATGCCTGTTTGAAGAGACATATGCTAGGACACACCGGGCGCGAGTTAAAGTTCATCTGTCCGGAAGAACGCTGTGATTACAAAACTGCATACAAGAATCACCTACATACACATATGCGTATGCATACGAAAGATTACAAGTACCAGTGTTCTTCATGTGAGTACAAAACGATTAGTTCGTCTCATCTCGCTCGTCATATGCTGGTACACGATGAAAGTAGGATACACTCATGCGAGTTTCCTAGTTGTGATTACGAGACGACGAACATTGATCGCTTCAATCGTCACAAGAAAACCCATACCCCCGAAGGACAAATTAGACACAAGAAGCAAGAGAAGCGAGTAACCAAGATGCTCACCCATTGGGATTATCAATACGACCCAGAAGTTACCATCAACGCCTCCCGAGGAAACTGTCTCACCGATACCAACCGCCACTACTCTAGACTAGATTACAACATCATCAATTGTACGAGCGCTGTCCTCCTCCTAGAAGTCGATGAAGATCAACACCAATGGTACAATCTGTCCTGTGAATTCTCACGTATGGCAGACATTAGAGCCTCTCTCCTAAAGGCTGGTATCACCAAACCGATATACTGGATAAGATACAACCCCAACGGCAAGTACCACGTGGATTTCGAAGAAGTCAAGATCAGTCGGGAGAAGAGGGAGCTAGTTTTGAAAGCCAAATTGGAAGAACTATGTTCTCCCGACTTTGTGCCTGAGAACGAAGTATCCATCCACTATTTATTTTACGACCTCATGTCCGAAGATATGGGGCCAGAGATCATGTATGATTCGGCATTCCCGGAGGTGATGCGTTCTGTCGTCAGTTGGAAATGATTGTATTAATATTTTAAATTACATTTATCCCCAGTTCTAAACTTAAAACCTATTCATGTAAGGTAGTGTCTCCCATGCAATCGGGGAAGCCCAATCAAAAAATTCAGAGAATGCTTCTTCATCGTGAAGAAGCTGCCTGCACCTGTCTATCTTGATACCATCTGTCTCTGGGTCTGGGTCACCCGTAACGTTCAAAAGCTTACAGCTGTCGTTTATACGACGAACCAACCCAATGCGGAGTTCGTCTTGTGCCGAGTTACCCATCTCCTTCCAGTACTTTGTACGAATTTGGCGGTGATTCTCGTGCCACTTGTCTGTTTCCACCTTTGTGAGAGTTGTGTCGTGGTTGACCTCTTCCAGTGCTCTCTTATGGTTATAATATCCAATAAATGTCATGGTAGACGTCAGTAGCATCTGATCGAAACGTGTGACGACAGCGTGCATGATAGTCGTCTTTAACGTATTGTGGGATCATATAGATTCGTAATTAAATAATTTTATCCGTAAATAGTATCTGTTTTAAAACTCAAGCACGGTGGTATTTTTACATAG
>CALKLP010000291.1 GCA_937991965.1 uncultured Verrucomicrobiales bacterium | reverse complement strand
GGAGGTGCTGGTGCAAGGGACCCACGTATTGGTGTGCCGAATGGATGGGTGTGGAGACGCGCTCTATATTATGATGACATATATTGTTTGCTTTTTTAGAGGAACGCACGATACAAATACAGCGTTGTGCCAGGAGGGGTTCATTATAGAGTTATTCCGGTAGGTGTTGGGGCCAAGGTGCCAGTTTAGGATCTATACCGAACGAGTATTTGTAAGCATGTGTTTTGTGTACGGGGGCAGGAAGTCGACAGTGTAATGGGACGAGGTTCTGCCTTATTCATGTGGCCAATAAACGGGGGAGGATGCCCCGTTTCATTAGCTTTATTGCTTGGCAGTGGAGGCATCTAGCGTAGGCTGTCAAAAGGCGGTTTGCGAGAGAAGATTTCGTTGACAGAGGCACGCGGCACAGGCTGCTTCGTGATTTTGTGCCGAAGAGATGTGTGATGAAGCTCGCGTCGTTTCCTAAGCTTGAATCGTCCGCAAGATCGTGATTCAATGCATGCTTTGTCGGGATTAGCTTCCAGTGTCATACCTACAGGCAGAGGCCAGCGTTAATGTGTCGGACTGTGTTTTGTACCCAACCGGCGATTCCGCACACATGTTCATTGTGTTTAGCTGGTGCATTCGAGAGAAGGGGCACTGTCCAACAGGTGCCCGTGTTACATTTTGCGCTGAACACATCAGAAAGAGCGAACATTCATGCGCTTGTACCAGGTATGTACTAACCGATTCGTTTATGGTACGAGCCAAGCCGCCCTCTTTCGTCTGTGCCGGAAATTGTTCGGGGCGCGGTAGGTGGCCGATTGTGTGAGGTGGCAAAGCCACGATCAAGTTAATATCGACCTTACGGCTTATTGCTCGGTTGTTTTCGCGCAGGAAAGGGCCTGGGTCTCCCCTTACGATGCCAATCGAATTTTCTTGTTGAAGCCTGTGCTCCGTTGCATGTAACATTTGTTGTAAGGGTCCGCGCAAAATTTTGTCTGCGGTTCAATGTCAAATCGACTACACTCGGGACGTGTAAACCGACGTTTCCACTCCTGTTTTTGTCTGAGAAATAGGCAAAAGCGCCTGTGTCTCTATGGGTCACATACCTAGGCGAAGAAGCGTACGCCGTTTAATCGGGACGTGTTCTCCGTTGAGATATGTTCCAGTTAAGGTTGTGTGAAGTTGTTTCTAACGTTGGCAGCTTGGCCAGAGGCAAGGACCAATATCTCGGCGTAGTCTCTGAATAGATATTTTAAGGAGGCGATCTACGTTCGGGTATCTAGCATATTTCGCAGAGGCGAAGACGACGGTAACGGCGTCGTTACGTCACATTATATACAAATTTAAGGACAAACACAATGCTATGTTACTTCGCATTTACGCCAGCTGCAATGGCCAAGGCGCCGTCGCCGGGCGGTGTGCGATGATGGGTGTTCCGTTTTGGGGACCTTGTATCACCGGCCGGAGCAAGGCCTGAAAGCCTGTGTCGTTCTGATACAAGGCGATTGCGAAACACTTACACCGTCATGTAAAGTGCCGACACAAGCCTCAGCAGTGGCACAAAAAAGGGGTACAGGTTTCGTTGTGGACCGATACACGGTTAGTAAACGGCAGGCCGTTATATAATGGGTTGCTGTGTTTGTAAACAGGTTAAAGCCAGAGTGTGACAGTGTTGTAAGGAGGGGTCGGTCCTTCAAAGAAGCTAGCGCAAAGTTGCCAGCGTAAATGCTAAATTCCTTCCCGGTGATTGAGGACATTTACCCGGAGCGCGCCACAGTATTTGGCATCAACGGCGCGACTGTGCCCGAATGGATATGCGCAACACTGACAATGGATTGAGGATATGGAGTACGTACCTGTGGTGGGATGATGAAGTTTCAGCAGTGGTCACGCACGGGACTCAATGCGGGGCGTGGCGTAGTAGGGGTGTGCGCGTAGACACGAGAGGTTCACAGTTGGCATCAGGCGTGATGCAAGATGTTAACAGAAGTCCCAAGAGGCAACCAAGACATGTTTACTTCGTGGAGCGAAATATAATCCGTGATTCAAATTGTTCGAGTGGGCGTAGAGAGACAAGTTCAACAATGAGAAGCGAGGTAACAGGTAACAAAGAAGAGTACAGGTACGTCAAGTTATCGTGGGCAGTCGGTTGGTCACCGACCACAACGACCTGGAGGACGTCGTACACGGCATGTAAGTAGAGTAGAATGGCCACTGACTTGGGTGTGAACGGATGTTGAACCAGCGGGCTTTTTGCAAATCAGCCATGAGTTGTTTCTACGATCGCTCCGCCGTTCCATCAAAAGGTGATAAAACATGGCTTGGCAGCCTAAAAGCAAAGTACGAGATCTACAGACTAAAAAAAAAGTACGAGGCCTGAATCTTGAATCGGGAACACAGGGACGATGTAGATTATGAGCTTCGTGCGTACGAAAAAATCGGAATGAGATTGGGGTAGGTCATACAGTGGGTCAAACCTACTTCTTGATCGTGAGACGTTCAACCAGGACGTAACAGTTTCGAACGAATTTTACCCTGTTCTAGGGAGTCGTGGGTTACGCGGAGGGGCAGAAAGCACGCAAAGATGGACTCCACCCAAGCCATCAAGCCAATAGCTTGGACGTGTTTCAGACACCGTTCATTTCTTATTTGCCCTCCCGGTCCTAATGAGGGAGTCAGTGTCAACGGGGAGGAGCTGTCACAGCAATGCGTTAACAGCATGATTACCATCAATATAAATGAGCTAGTTGTCTGCAATGGGCGTTCCACGGAAACTATGCTATAAAAACAAGTGGTGGGGCCGTGGCCTGTACTATCTATAGATCGCCCGCGGCGTTGTCGAGAGAGGGGATACAATCTGCTGTCAGCAAGAAATACAGACGACGGGCATTTCAGAGGATCATGGATAGATATCGAAGAGAGTTGTGTGGCAAGCGATATCAAGGAGGGTGTTGCAGGCTGTGATGTGTGCTAGCAGAGGCAGTATGGTGCGAGGACCGTGAGCAGGAATAGCGTGCATGCTGCAAACCCATAAAAGGTCAGTTAGCATTCAACTGACGTGATAAGGTCAAAAGGAGTGCTATGTTGTTTACCTTACGCCTGGTAATCGTGCCTGTATATGAAATGCATAAAGGGAACAGGGCGACGAGCGTGTGTTGGTATGGCGCATATGTACGACTTAGAGTTGCAAGTACAAGAACGATAGGAACTATCAATTGAGAGAAATGCCCCGGTAAACACAACGATAACTTTTGTAATGACGGGCGGTCGGCGCATACGACGTATCTGCCGGATGGAGTGATAGGTGACTTGCGCGCGTTCGGGTACTTCAACGGGAATCTGTGCGGGTCAGCTCTAAGCATTTGGTCTTGTCCCTGCCCCCCTTCGAGCGTAGAGTGGGAGGTACGTAAGGTCAATGTCACGAAATCACGCATGGTTATATTTTGCGTTAGCTACCTATGGCGGTTATTCCACAAACAACCGTGTACTATCCAACCACAGGAGACTCCGGCCGCTAAAAACTAAGACATGGTGTTGATGGTGTATGCAAGGCATTTCAGATTTTTGTGGAAATTTATGGATCTCATCAATTTAAGTAATCTGTTGCCGGACTTCAAACTACCATATGGTTCGTTGCCCCGGTTTCTTGCGGGCCATTCCTGATTATGGTCCCAGTCTAGCGTGTATCGGAACAAGCTTCGTGCCGCAACAGCTAAGGTCGGTGTGGCGGATCGCCCCCTCCCCCCCGCTCCCCCCCCTCCGTGAATTCATCCCCATATGTACATGTCGCATTCGGAAGATAACTTGAAAACTCGATGTATCATGGAAACTCCTAGTCACCAATAGAAAACCGTTCGAACACCAACAATCCGATATTCAGATCTTTGGGCAGCCCAAACGATGGAAGGGCCTAATCCCGAGTATGAAGCCCTAGGTACAACACTCTCGTCGTAGCATACGTCTCCTTACATCGTACAGTTGATAACTGTGAAACACACGCTATTGTCCGTTTTGCGTCCGCTAATTACAGCCGGCGTGGCGGCTACGACCATGCTGTTTCCTTTGCTTTCTCAATCTTGCCCCTTCTCTCCACGCGAATTTTTACCCGCCCTTTGTGATTATTTTCCTTTTTCTTTCTTCCCCTCCGGTCGCTCATCGTACCAACCTTACATACACCGAACACCTAGCATATACTTCAGCAGAATTCACATTGGAGGCATTTAACGAATGTTCCACAATCTTTCAATGGTGATGGTATCGGAATATTTGTATTCGACGTGGATGCGTGAGATACCGGTTGAATCCTCTTTGTGGACGAAACCTTTATGTAATTCTATTTTGAAAGGGTGTATACTCCTTCCTGCCAAAATGTAGAACCCTTCTCTTCCAACGAGGACTGCAGCCACAACGTCGGAATATGCTCGTCAACCACAGAATGCACATATGACCGTGATAACGAGACACGAAGTTCGATGGAGGGTGTAATTTTACCGTACCCGACAACGATAAGCACTCCCCTGGTAACAACTATTGTTTAAGTTGAGGTATTGGACTTTATATAACAGCGGGATATACTTCCCCACACGCGTATGCATCAATTTGGGCGATACCTTGAGCAGCAGGTTTCCAAGAGCTCCGTGACGTGTGTAGGGTTAATCTGAAACGTTGCACAGGGGGAGATCTTGGCGGTTGCAGACCTTGCCGGAGGCAGACGAAACCTGCGGCAAAGTCTGATTCCATTGTCGAGTTCTCTTACCCGACCCCGATTTCGTGTTTGGGGGATCATTCATATTGCTGCAGCAAGAGCATACTTGCGTCGATTACCACGGCTACTCCAT
>CALKLP010000290.1 GCA_937991965.1 uncultured Verrucomicrobiales bacterium | reverse complement strand
AGATTCGATACCAGAAGATCCGATAGAAATCAAGATTACGGGGAGGCTAAAGGACGCACTTGCATTGGGATTTGCATCGAGTATCCATGCATTCCAGGGGAGCGAGGTACCATTTGTTATTGTCCACGGGATACCAAACTGTGCGTTTTTTGGTAGAAACGGCCTGTATACGGCCATGAGCCGAGGGAAGAAAAAATGCACGATCGTGACATGTAACCAGGCTAGATTCAACTGGAAACGCATCGTATACAAGCGAGACGTAGAAAGACTTTCTAACCTGTCGAGAAGATTTTAAGGTATTATATACTGGAAAAAAAACATTCGTATACGACTCAAGACATTTATTCCCCAGGACATATCATGTTCTACAGGACCATGGGTCTATTCATGATATGAGGCTTAAACCAGTGCCTTGGTCTTGGCTGCAAATTTCATTTTGTACACTATGAGACCAACGGCTGCAACTCCCACAATCGCGGCTCCCGCGACTACAACCTTACTTGTTCCGGTTTCGGCTGAAGCAGCAGATCCCAGTTTTTGAGTTTGGAGACCAACCACTACATTGTCTTCGATACAGTACAATTCAACCACGTATTTCGTGCTGGATTCTAGTCCGTCCAAGAGAGCACTTGTTTGCGAGATCGGACCCCCACCGAACGTCTCGGGTGTCCCGTTCTCAACGGTGTACATGAGAAGGTACGAAGCACCGGGGTATATCTCGGTCCATCCAACTTGAATGCTCGAACTTGCCGTTCCCGAGATTGTGAGCGTCGACGTCTTTGTGGTTGCGTCCACCGTAGCCTGCGACACCGCGTTACCACCCAGGCCCATTCGAACCAGCTCGAACTTGTAGGCGGTACCCGCCTTCAGCCCAGTGATCTTGGCGAAGCTTGTGGTGTCATGAGGGAGCCAAGACGTGGCGTCGGTCCATGTCCCCACCGAGACTTCCTGTTTTCTCAATTTAAATTCGGCTACCCCATCGGCTTCCTCCACGTCACCGGCATCCCATTCCAAAAACACGCTGGAGGCCTTGACCTCTCCGGTAATGAGTGTGGCTCCCGCGGATGTGGTAAACGTGAACATACCGACAGCGATATCCTCGGGGACGTTTGATGTATTCGATTCCGTCGCGGTTATAACTCCCCAGTACTGGGTAGCCATGTCAAGGCCGGTGATGATGGCGCTGCGCAGTCCCCCGGTATTGGTGATGTCGTTGCTGACAAGGGTCTGGACGGCGGCACTTCTGTCGCCGTCTGGGACAATGTCGAACAGGGTAATCCCATAGCTAGCCCCAGAGTACCCCTCGTCCCATTGAATCATCGATGAGCGCGAAGCCACGGAAGTAGACGCGGAAACTTCCTTGGTCGTGACGGCGAGGTGCTCCAGGAGACCACCCCCTGCCTCCTGCTTGACCCACACGCCGTTCTCCTTGCGGAAGAGAGACAGGTTGTGTGTGCTCCCCGGCCTGAATCCCCTCAACGACAGGTTGGTTATCTCCTGGCCCGTGGAGAAGTCGATGGACCGGATATATTCGTTCTCGTTGGCGACGTAGAAGGTTGTCGAGTCCTGGGAGGACATGTTGTGGAGATCGTAGGATACCTCCGTGTGCTTAACCAGGTCTAGGGAGATGAAGCTGGACTTGTCGGTCCTCTGGGTAAGACTTGACAACAGGACGCGCTCTCCCTGCTCAGACACATACAGTTCCAACGTGTACCCCGTGTCCGGGGAGAGATCCTGCCTCCACGTGCTGGTACCGCTGGTAGTGTGCGTCCTGCCGTTAACCACGAAAAAGTATGTAACACCGTCGTACACCGGTGTCCAGCTGAAACCCAGTGTCTTGGACCCAATCTCTCCGATCGTGACACGAGACGACTTTGTGGTGACGTATTTAGTGTCTTGTAAAACCTCGTCGCCGTCAACACCCTTTCGGTTAAGGTCGTACCTGTACTCGACCCCGGGTGTAAGACCGGTGTCGGTGAACTTCCTGGTCGTGTCTGGGGTCCAGTCCAATAAGACGACCCAGGGGACGCTGTTGTCGGTTGGCCTCCTATACAGCTTGAATTCCGCCTCTTCGTCTTCTTCGTATTGACCCACGTCCCCGTCGTCCCACGATAGCTCGGTATACGAGGCGTAAACGGAGTCTATTTCGAGGTTCGCCTTGTCCGACGGGGTGAATAAGGCATAACCGACAGCCTTCCACTGGTTGAAGTATCCGTTATTGACATGATAGCTCTTTTCCACCGTCTGAATAGAGATCCGGTAGTTGATGGTGTTTGACAATCCCGAGAAGACGGCCTCGTACTTGTTGGTGCTCGTGTTCAGGTCCGCCGTCACTTGCTCGATCTGGGTCGAGTTGTTAGACGTGTCGTACAGGCGAACGGTGTGACTCGTGGAGAAGGCCCTGGTCCAGCTGACTACGGCCGCACTGGAGGAGGTAGAAACGTTAACGTCCTTTATCTCGTACACGGAGGCGGTCCGAACACTCCCCTGTTTCACCCACGAATCAAACTCCTTCCTCTGAAGAAAGAAGTTGTACTTGTTTCCGGACGGGAGGAAGGCGGCCACAATGCTCTTTGTCTCGTTGGGCTCAAATGCGACCTCGAGCGTGCGAGGAACTAGGTCCGTGTAGTCCATGTTACCCGTAACGATGCGGTAGATACCCTGGCTGGCGGACGGGTTCGTTAAGGTGAAAGTGACATCGGTGTACCGCGCAGAGTTGAAGGTCAATGTGGCCTGGGCATCGGTAGTAACCGTCGCGGTGCTGAGAATGACCGACGAACCAGACATGGGGTCGTGATGTATGCAAGAATAATATGTTTCATGTAAATATTATATAACCTTAAATGATCTCGTGGGACAACCTTACCGCACCCAGATCGCCAATGCTGAGACGGAGCACCCACTACCACTGTGCGTTTTGCGGCACAAACTTGGAGAATTATGGGCAAGAGACGTGCCGAACGTGCTTCTTGCCCCTGAGAGAAGATGAGGGGATGGTAGTACTTGCCTCGGAATTGGGCAAGGGGATGGGTTGGTACAAGCGACTCCGTCTTGGAATACAGAGCAGGATTATGAGGTTAATAAAATGTAGGTGTTTATAATATACGTTTATAGTAGACGCGGTACGAATGGCATCGAAAGCACGCTGGTACAAGTTCACCGAAGACGGTGCCAACATAGGAAGGGACTCTTCAGCCAATAATAAAGACCTCGTCAATTATGGCGTGACGTCGGTGACGGACCCTGTCTATGGAAAGGTTGCCTACTTCAACGGCAAGTCACACCTGAGACTGGATTCGGTAGACATACCCACCGGCATGGCCTCCGGTAAATCGCGCACGCTGTCTTTGTGGATGAAACCCGAGGGTTCTGCGGGAGGCCTGGTAACGTACGGCAACAGAGTGTCGAACGGGTCTTTCGGAAAGAGGTACGCGGTTAACTACGCCGGTGGATCTGGCCCGATCGAGATACTTCTCTTCAACATCCTGCCTACCCGTACGGGGGCAGGTGTCATAGCCACTAACCAGTGGAACCACGTAGCCGTGGTATTCAACGACTACGGGAACAGGTCTCAGATATACATTAACGGGGACCTGGCTGTATCCAACACGAAGAACGTGGCCACGGCTACAGGACACGACCTGTACGTGGGTTGGTACCAGGAGGACGGAGACCACTTCGTCGGAAGGATGTTAGACATGAGATTTTACGATAACGCCCTGGACTCCGCGTCCGTCCTAGGAATGTACAATGACGGCCCTGCCACCGCGGTACCAGATATATCTCTAAGTATCACGTCATGGGGTAGCTCGAGCGTGGAGTTGGAATGGGACGCCCTTTCACCCGGTACGATGTACACACTGACCGCTAGACGAAACAACATTGTCGTTTCCACCACCAGCACCCAATCAACGAGCCTGGTGCTGAGAGACCTCCTCCCCTCGACAGAGTACGAATTTACTCTGAGTTTCTGAGTACAATGGACCAGAACCAATAATAAAGAACCAATAACAATGAAGTGGTGTGGTTGTCGATTAACAATTTGTTTTTTGAAAAGTATGGAATCACGTGTAGGCGTACATGTCCCCACAACATGGAGAGTGACGGAAACACCAGCGCAGAAAGCGAGAGATCGAGCAAGAGGATGAAGAATAATCCGGATAGGCCCCCTGTTCTCCTGATAGTGTTTGGCTTTTCAATTTCAGAGATCGGTCAATACGTCAGCGACCACCCCATACTGGATGGTATCAAAGACGGGCACTACAGTGCCAACAAGAGAATCGACCTTTTTTTCACGGACGAGATGCAAAAGACTCTACTGGATGATATCGGTGAAGATATTGGACAATTGGGTGCTGATCCATTGGATGATTATAGCAAACAAGCCGTACTCTTCGAACTTTTCTTCGGTGTCGCCCATGGAGGCCGAATGCCGAAAAGAGGCGAGGTTTTCCGAAGCGTTATCACACTTCACATAGAACCCGCTCGATACCGGTTCTTGAAGTAGTGGATCTTTTGGTTTAGAACCGTTTGGTTCCAAAGGTGTCCCCATTTCAACAAGTACCCACCAGGTCACAATCTGTCTGCACCATGGGTTTTAGGGACCAGATCCGCGAGCTTGTGTACGCCCACGGAGGGGACGACGGGACTCCCGAGGAGACCATAGACGCGTTGGAAAGCATGGCACGCGTCTACATCCGGGACCTGACCAGGAATATTTCCGAGACCGCACGATTCAAGGGATCCCTCGACGAAGAGGCGGTCACATTTGCGCTTAGAAGGGACCCGTGGAAGATGAAGCATGCTCTCATGACGTTTGCAGCATACAAGGACGTCCACGAGAGATCTAGGGTTTCCTTGGAAAAAGTAGGAAAACTTTATATCCCCCAAAAAGAGTAATGCAAGTCTTGGTGTCCCTGGTACATTCGGAAGACCTGACACGTTTTGCATCCCGTGTACGCGTTTCGGGATGATGGCACGTAATTTGGGTGAAGGCTGAAAATCCTGAGGAAGTCATTGTCTTTCCAAATATACCATGTCGTGATATTTTTTTCTGGTTGGTAGACGATGTTGGATATATTACGCAAAAAAAATGTTTTTCCTAATCATGTCAAGGGAACATGTTCGTCAAGGGGAAAGAACCCGTTCCGAAGAGGCCCCTTGTAACCAAGGCTACCCGAGGTCCAAGCCGCGTGCCACGAAGGGAAGTGCCCATGACACTGGATATACCGAAACACGCGTCTGAATTCGACAACAATACGGAAAGGTGCTTCGAGTGTATCTCACATGTTTCCGACGCTGTGAGCGTGAACGGTCTCCTTAGGCACGTAACAAAATGCCTTGATCGCATCATTGGTGTCGCCCGCAGAGATTTCAATGACAAGAACAACACTACCGACGGAAGGTCCCATATCCAGAAGAACTGCCTGGGTCCCATTGCCAAAATCATATCCAAGAGGCCTGACATTCAGATGCTGGTAACGAACGGTAACGACGCGACCGGTGCCTCCGGCATGAAACTCCCCGACCAGATCAGGCAAGATTTCGTCAAGATCCTTGTCGCCGAGTTCAGAAGAAGAAACAAACACGTCGTTACTGGGTCCAAGGCTTTCCAGAAGACGTACAATAAAGTCAGTAGGAGCACGCAGCTGCACCTCAAGCTCGAGCCCGATAGTTTCGGGAGGGATGTCTACCCCGACGGAAGCTACCTCACGCTGAGTGACAGTGTCGAATTTGACCCCAGTGTCTTGGGGATAGCCATAGGCTCGAGTGGGTACCCGGGTAAATCTGTATACTTTAAGTCGAAGCACGACCATTCCATAGGAAGAAACAGGGTGAATCCCAGCGAATACGAGCCGAGAGTAGTGCCCACAAGGAAGACTGGGAGGCATAATGTTTTCAAGTACGGGTCCGAGTATAGACCCGCAGAAAAGAGGGACTTGAATACTCTTTATACAACAGGCGACAGACGTTATCAACAGGCGAATCTAAATCACTTTTACAATACACAGGATGAATTGGTTGGAAGGAGAGTCACAAGGAGATACTGACTCTTCAGTCCGATTCAAATGGCTCTATAGTCCTAAAATATTCCCAGGACTCGAGCATGGACCTGGTAACTTTCTTTTTCCTCCACACGAACTCTTTATCCGCCATGATCACAACATCAGATAGGTTCGACCTAGTGTGGGGCTCTCGGTTGATACCCATCGAGTCGCAGAGGGTGTCTACTCTCCTCCTGAACGGGTAGTATGCCCTGAGTCTAGTTGCCGTCCCATGAGTGAGACAGTCTACCACAAGTCGTTTCACATCCTCGTCTCCGTCGAGACCACTCGTTTCCATCCATGCAGTGACCCATGATGTCGTAGTCCCCGGTATGTCGTACGGTACTCTTGTCCCGACCTTGCAGTTCTCAATGTAACACCTACACGAGAGCTCTTGGAGGGATTCCATGTTTGTGATGGGCTGTGGAATACTTATTTGTATAAAGTTGTGTGTTGATAATTTCCTTTGATGGTTCGCGCCCGGTGGTTCTGTTTTTTTATAATGTATGTATGTATGTAACGCGTAAAACTTTGAACCATAATGGTTAAATTTGGAATCCAACTAGCCCTTGTCGGGGAGAACCACGTCAGTGCCAAGGCGTCATCTAAGGGCACAGATGTATTTAAATGTGTCATATGCGAGAAAGAGTTAAGCCTGAGGGCTGGGAGTAAGACTCCCAAGCATTTCATCCACAAGAGAAAGTCTTCTTGTGTCGGGAACAATGATGGACACCGGGAACAAGCAGAGTCTCTAGGTTCTACTGGTGAAAAAGATACTCGTGATTCATCAATCGAACCTGAACAAGCAACATCAAATGGTTCTATCGATGAAAATCAGGACCAGATTTCAAAAGTAGAACCTGAACAAGCAACATCAAATGGTTCTATCGATGAAAATCAGGACCAGATTTCAAAAGTAGAACCTGAAGAGGTTTCACCAAATGGTTCGATGGATGAAAATCAGGACCAGATTTCAAAAGTAGAACCTGAAGAGGTTTCACCAAATGGTTCGATGGATGAAAACCAGGACCAAATTTCAAAAGTAGAACCGATGAACATTTCTGATGAGTCCGTTGACCAGGTGCTTTCCGAACTCATCCCAATCGATTCAATAGTAGAACCCGTGGAAGTCGTAGAATCATCGATCGAGAATGAGCCAGAGGATCCGGGGGTACCCGACATTGAGGAAGCAGGTACCGAACACGAACACACTGTGACCGAAGAGATTTCAAACTCGATCATCAACGAGGCGCTTGAGGTCGTGGAAGGCATCATCGAACCACACAAGTGCTGTTCTTGCAAGAAGAAGGGGAGTGACTTCCACCAGATGTTTTCTTCTGAATCACGAGAGAGGTTCGGGCTCAACGACCTGTACGTGTGCTCTAGCCCATCATGTTTTGTCGAATGTCCCCACTGCTCCATGCCTAACTCCCGAAAGAGACACAAAAAATTCAATATGTGCTTCTTGTGCAACTTTTTACAGTGTGAGTTTATAGAAGAGGCAACAGAGGCGGTGAAGAAGATGAGGCCCATCCCCGATGCACCTACATGGCTCAAGGGGAGGAGGGCTATCTTTGTGATTAAAATGCTCAAGAGGAAGATCAAGGCGCGGATCGTCTATAATTTCATGTGGAACAACAAGTCTCGAATCCAGGAGTTCAAGGTCCAATGGGCCGAGGAAATGAAGGCCCGGAAGATCGCTAAACAGATCAAGAAGGTGCGGAAGGCTAGCGAGAAAACAAGGAAGATGAACCAACAGAGAAGAGATGCCATGATGGGGACTGATGGTGCTTCACGGTACAAGGCTATGTACGCGAACCGTCGAGAGACGTGTTCTTCTTGTGGGAAGCAAAACAAAAGGAGATTTTATGTACAATATGAATCTGTTATGGGCTCTATGAAGTATGCATGCAAGGGGTGTATCAAGGTGTGCTCAGGGTGTTCAAAGGAGACCACGCAGCACGACATGGACCGATTTGGGAACCAGTGTTTTTCGTGCTACGCGTGGAAGTGTACACGATCTGACGAATGGAAGACGAACCAAAAGGCTGTACTTGATGCATGCCTAGAGGGTCAGAAATGGGCCTGGGGTGTATTATACCTTAACGCTCCGGGAGTGACTAAGGGAAAATACGCGGGAGACTCGATTACCCATGTAGGTAGCGGAGACATAGGTAGTGTCATCAGACGCGATCACCCTGAAATGTCAGAGATTTCTCGAGTAATTAAAGAGTGTAGAAAGATGTGATTAATAAGGTATATTCAATTCAGTATTAAAGTAATCAATCGTAAAAAAATAACTTGCGCTTCTTGGTCGTTACGTTCACATTCTCCATGGCGTTTTCATAATCGTCTCGGAGGTGCTTGACCAACACAGGGATCCTCCTCCTCCATTCAGGAAGATTGCGCTTGTAAGCTCGGTCACCATTTCTTAGTTGTGTTTCCTCAAAGCATGATGGGGAACCGTTCGTCGACTTGTCAGGATTGAACCTAGTTAATTTATGATTTGAAAGGTTGGAAGCAGCGTGGATGGCAACAACCCGTTCGGTGTTATCCTCGTGATTCTTGCCGTTTTCATCAACCTCCACATGAATCAGAGTATCCTTAATTTTCCACGCCATATCAGGCTTGTCCATATTGCAGTTCTGACTCGGGAGTTTACAATCCCACACAAGAAAGTGAGGTTCTAGCTCTGGAATCTGTCTCTGGATCTCGGCGAGGATGAAGTGTTCTTTGGAGACAGTGACACGTTTATGCTTCCCGGGGTATTCCGCACGATGACAGGTGTAGCACATGTCTCTAGAGCCTGTCTCGGGATTCACATATATTGCCATACCGCGGTCATATATATTGTCATATACGAGACATGCCTCGGATGAACATCTTTTACGTACCAAATCCACATCATATTCCTTTTTATGCCCGAAGCATCTTATCTTATGCCCTCCTGGTGCACCGAAGCGTGGCTGACCTATGCACATATGAACCTCGCAAGAACCCATATTGACATTGACGTCACCATCTAGTTTATGATTGAAGCATCGTTTTCTCTTCTCCCCTAGTTGTGCGAAGCTGGGTACAATTGTACACCCGGGTTTTTCACACGAAACATTGATCATATTGATATCACCATCAAGTTTATGACCAGAGCATCTTTTTACATTCTCACCGGGTTGTGCATAAGCAGGTCGGATAAGGCACCCGGGGTATTCACATGGTATATGTGTTACATCCACATCGCCTTCGAATCTATGAGAACCACATCTCTTCCCTTTTTCACCAGGCTGAGCGAAGATGGGATGTTTTAGACACCCAGGTGATTCACATGACTTGTCTTTAACATTTATATCTCCTTTGATTCTATGCGCGGAACATCTCTTAGCCACTTCACCGGGTTGTGCAAAGTTGGGAATCGTTGTACACCCAGAGGATTCACATGAGATATTGATAACATTCACGTCGCCTTCGAGCTTATGTGCGGAGCATCTTTTCCTAGTCTCCCCAGGATATGCGAAACTAGGTTGAGTTTTACAACCAGGGTGTTCACATAACTGCCTACAAACATCACTCTTGAGTTTATGCTCTGAGCATCTCACCCTGGTTCCTCCGGGTTTCCCGAAACCTGGTTGTACTTGGCACCCTGGATATTCACATTTTTTACTAACAACGTTCACGTCTCCTTCAATTCGATGGTTGTAACATCTCTTTTTCTTCTCCCCTTGTTGGGAAAATGATGGTTGTTTTGGGCACCCAGGATATTCACATTTTTTTTTAACAACGTTTATGTCTCCTTCAATTCGATGATTGAAACATCTCTTTTTCTTCTCCCCTTGTTGGGAAAATGATGGTTGCTTTGGACACCCTGGGTATTCACAAAGCTTACTCAAAAGATCGACCTCTCCTTTCTCTTTGTGAGGTGGGCAATGTAGTGCTTCTTCACCAGGAAACCCATATACAGGCTTCTTGTTACAGGCGATAACCACACACGTCTTATACATTATTAATCTATGATATCATAAGTCAATATAATAAATATAGATATTCAACCGCAAACCATTCAACATATCTCAATCGTACATCCGGGGCATTTTGATGATTCCAATCTATTGTTACACTCAATGCAAACAATGTTCCCACAGTTAGCACAGATCCGAGACCTCTTCCCTGGCTCAGTACATATCAATCATGATCCTTTGGGGTCCATCTTAAAATATCTGGTCCATCTCTCTTCCGAGACAGGAGTCTTGTACACAAAACCAACGGCTTGGTTCCACACAAACACTGCTTCCACATCTTCCGGGTTAATATCCCTGGAATCTGGTGCCAGGTTCTTCATCCGGGATTCTTCTTCTCTACATAGATCAATGATGTCCGCACGGGTTGTGTAAGCAAAAACAGCCTTATCTGTGATGGGAGGTTGTTTTATGAGCTTCATGTACTCTGCACGAATATCCCTTGCTATAAGTATCTTGTAGTGTACGTCGAAACCATTTTCTACCATGAGGTGTAGAAACTAAGCATAGAGTCTCCGTGGTGCCCATGGTTCTTAGATATGGGTTCTTTTACATCAGACGAATATAATATGACAGGGTAAAGGGGCGTATCGTGTTCTATTGTTAAAAAATAATATTGGGTACAATTATACGGCATTTTTACAGTTCATTCTGACGATGGCTGTTCTTGTTAAAGACGTAGGAAAGGCTGAAGTAACATCATACCAGACAAGAATATCGGCAGCTATTGATGATCTGAAAGAAATGGTGCTGGAAACACAAGATTTGCGAAAACTGAAGTCGATAGAATTCAACATAAACAAGTTGCGTACAGGAGGGAACAAACAATCAGAAGAAGCCGCGAGAAAAAACAGGGAGAGGAGTCGCATAGTGTATAAGAGAAACAGGGAAGAATTGAATGAAAAAAAACGGAGAAAAAGGAAGGAAATAAGAGATCGGGCTAGACAAGGGGCTGTGACTGCGTGATGAAAATGGTGTCTCAAAAAAGGCATTTTTGTAGTATTAGTCTATAATGGTGCCTATTTTGAGACACGGAATCATCCCAAAAATATACCCCTTCGACGATTTTTGTTACGGTTGGTAAATATTTGTTCCCTTTCGAAAATATTTTGTTCCCTTTCGGAAATACTTTGTTCCCTTTCGAAAATATTTGTTCCGGTTCGGGTCGATACTCGGGATGATAGATATTCAAATCCACCCACCTGAGCCTAAAATATCGGACCTCTAAATTTTGAAAAAATCTGAACATAAATGTGGTTTTACCTTGTCCAATTCTCACGATTTATTTTCTCATCCACTTGTAAAGAACATCAATGGGTTCGAATTTCAATATTCGTCACGGGAAAAAATTTTATTACAAATTCGACCATATACCCGAAGAATCAAAAAATGCGCAAATTTTCTTCAAATACGGCGCTAAGGAGCACTCTTATTTCATGCATCATTCTGACTATGTGAGATGGTTTTTCGAGTATAAGGTAGAATGTAAAAAGAAGAGGGTACCGTTCATGCTTTACGAGTACATCACAGACAATACGGCCATCTGTTTCTATTGTGATATAGAGGGGTATTCTGACCCAAATATATCACCAGGGGAGCATCTGAATATACAGAACGCTATATTGGACGCGTTCACGGAGGTGTATGAGTCAATGGGACAGGACACAAGTAAAATCGTGTTCATGGAAGATCACCGAATAGGGAAAAGAAAGGTCGAGAAGGGGTCAGACATAAAGGTAGACAAGATGAAGACATCGTTCCATGCACTATGTAACGATATACTATTCACCGAGACAGCCTCTGCAAAAGCGTTCGCCGTGGGTTTCAACAAATTGCTGTCTGAAAAGGTAAACTCGTTGGGTCTCAACATAGACTTCGGTGAGGAGAAGGATGTCTTGGACATGTGTGTTTACCACCACAAGCGGGGGATGAGGACAGAAGGCTCCCAGAAAGACAGTACGTCAAAGGGATTTACCCTGTGCGAACGCTCCAAGCATGCTTCCATTGAAGACAGGTTCATCACCAAGAACATCCCTCGTGAACAGTTCCACAACAAGATGTTCTCGAAACTTGAGCCAGTCAAAAAACAAGTGAAACCACGGGTCCCAAAGGAAACGACATCCAAAAATGAAGGCGGGACTATATTACAGTCTGCTTCGAGGACCGAATACTTCGAGAAGAAGATACAAGAGCACTTCCTAGAAGAATATGGACGCGATCAGGATATAAAGGTAAAGTATATGGGATACGATGGAGACGGGTATCATCAATACAGGTTGGACGGCAATCACCGGTATTGTCTGTCATGTCTCCACCACCACACCAGTAACGGCAGTGTACTTACATATGTGGAAGACGAACTATACACGTATAATTGCTTGGTACCAGATATGCCTAGCTCGCGCCTAATGATCCCAAAGGTACTTGCCCCTTCTCGTAAATTGGAGTACTGTGTTACAGAGGACAACAGGGTACCTTCGTACAAGGATGATGACACAAAGTGCATCGACATCAGGGCAGGGATGGGTACGGGGAAGACCTACCAATACGAGAAGCGCTTGGAGGTCAAGTCGGACGCAAGTGTTTTGGGTCTTTCTTCCCGCGTATCCGTGGCCAAGACAATGGTGGATCGACTCAAACTATTTGGGTTCGAGATATACCTCAAGACGAAGAACGCACACAGGTGGATCTGCGAGTACGAGTCACTCAATAAGCTGACCAAGCTTCCCGATATTGTTACGCTGGATGAATTCAGGAGTATTCTCAAGTCCGCCACCTGTTACGAGACGAACAAATCAAACTTGTGTGCCCACTTCGATACCCTGGTGGCCATCTGTAAACGGTCGAAACAGACACTTATTATGTGTGCCGACACCGACTTGGACGGCGCAGCGGACACATTCATCAGCGATGTCTTTGGTGAGGAATCAGTTAGAACCATCCGACTAGAGAAGCCCTTTCTACAGAGACAGTTTACCTTTATGCACCGCGAGACCATATTTGAGCAAATGTACCGTGAACTGAAAGAGGGGAAACGCATTGTTGCCTGCTTCGGGTCTTCCGCGGTACTCAAGTCCACGATGAAGACGGTGGAGGAGATGATTGGTAAGGACAAGGTAACAGGTTACTTCGCCGATTCTCCGAACCAACACGAGCTCAACGATATAACTACACACTGGGACAAGAAGCAGTTCATCTGCTACACTTCGTGTATCACATGCGGTCTGGACTACAGTGGGGAGATAGATAGTGGGTATCTTTTCCCCAGTATCATGTGTAGTTGCCCTAGGGACTCGCTACAATCGGTTGGGAGGTTCCGGACCTTGTTATCAAAAGACATATTTGTCATGCTTCCAGGAAGTACATACTACGAACCGCTGCCTAAGAACTTTGACTTCCAAAGGCTATTTGAGGTGGAGATGGAAAAGGTTATGGAGAGACGGTCACTCATCACGTCACTCACCAATTCTGTACAGAGAGAATACATGGGTTCTATCTTGAAGGAGTACTGTCCGGATGGAATAAAGTGGACACCAAGCCTCCTGACCAAGATATGGGTGTACAATATCGTGGAGGAGAACCTGAAGGTAAATTTTTGGTACATGCACTTTATTCACATTATTCGGAAGAAGGGGTATACTTGGAAGAACCATCCAATGCCTTCTCACGTTCTTGAACCAAAGGTCAATCTGAAAAATATGATTCAGGATGTGCGGGACGCGACATGCCGGGACCTCGACTCTGTAGACGTCACGGATCTTAACGACGAATGGGAGAGGGAAACACTTGTCAAGAGTATGCTTGACACAGCTACACAGACCGAACTCTTGTGTATGAGGAAATACGCCGTCCAGAAACACTTCGATGTGCCGTTGTCAGGACCAAAAATCATGTTCTTCGAGAAGCACAAGCGCCCGGTTGTGAATGCTATTGCTCTCGAGTGCCTCACGATACAGGAGATGCGGTCCATGTACGAAGCTTCCATGGCAAGTTCGTCGTACTGTGACTTTGAGAAACAGGATTTTTTAGTGCTGGAACTACTGGAACGCTTAATGAAAGCGCTGGGGTTCTTGGGTCTACATGATTACACATCTACCATCGTATTTGATTCAGAAACAGAAACACCAGAGGTGTTTAAACTGATCAACGAGATGAACATTATCTCACGAGGAACCAGGAGACGGGGTGAGAGCATTAAATCAATTGTGGCCAAGTACATGATTGATTATGCCGGACTACGCCTGAAATCAAAACAGGTCCGCAGGAACAAGCTCAAGGTTCGTGTGTATTTTGTTCAGAAGGATGAAAAGGTGTACGATCTTGTGGATGACGGTGGAAGCAGGTTCTTCACTGAACAAATATCGGCCCGGGACGAATTCAATGCTTTCATTGAAAAGAACCTGGAAGACTTGAACCTGAAGGAAGCTCGTCGTCAGATAAGTCGTCTGTACTCGGATGATTTGCGCGTCGCGAAATACACCTCTATCCTGGTCGTGAAATACAATAGTCTGCGAATCATTGGGAAATTTTTTAGAGTAATCAGGTGTCTCAAATAAGGCAGACAACTGAGTTAATAGTAGAAAAATGCCTATTTTGAGACACTTTTTTGAGTTGTGAGATGTATATAAAAAATAAAATATTGTTCAATATATAACTGTTATCATGGAGGCATTCAATGAAGCAGCTGGCAAGGCCGGTTTGAAGATCAAAGAAATGACAATTGGGTGTGAATACTTTCAAAAAAACATTAACAGACGATACGATTCGGTCCGCATGGAATCAACCCTTGACAAGACCACCATATATGTGTTCTCGAACACGAATGATGTACGTTCCCTCGTAGAAGAAGACGCAAGAAGACAGTCGGAGTACAGGGGGTACAAAGTTGAGCATGATATTAACAGGCATCAATGTTTCTGTGTATGGGATATGTTTGTGTTCACGGTCGAGGTAGGTGATGTGAAGACGTGTAAGGATTGGTATCGGATATTCACAAGAGAGTACTGTGACAACTGTTGTGTCTGCTTGGAACCTGTTTCTAGAGTCGTTCATACTTCTTGTTGGACATGTGGGGCGGTGTGTTGTTCTGAGTGTATCCTAAACAAGGGTTCGGAAGATTGTCCCGTTTGTAAAACAGAGAACCAGTTGGTTATATAGAACTTGTACGTATTTTCCCAATAAATAATAATAACAATGGGTATTATCGGAACCACTATCATACCACAACAACCATGGTCCTCATTAAAGATGTAGCGAGAGAACGAAGTGAAGGGGAAAAGAAAGAGATCCAGGAGAGGTTACCTGAAAAACTTGCCAGGTTGAGTGAACTTTTATCAAGTACTGATTCAGTGAAAAAGCTCAAGTCTATTGAGAGTGCTGTGGACAGACTCCTCCATGGGAAAAAAGAAGCGTCAGAGGAACTCATCAGACAACGAAAGGAAAAGAGAAAAAAGCACTACATGGATAACAAGGAAGAAATACTCAGCAAGCAAAAGGAACGAAGATCCGAGCTTAGACAAATTGCCCGTAAAGCTACACCAGTAGAGGAAAGACGAGAGAAACAAAAGGGAGAATGGGACCTGTTTCAAGAAAAGGCATTAGCATCGTGACATAGTGGTGATTTAAAGTATATTACCGGATTATACACGTGATGGAGTTCATTAGCATTGCGACGTTTCATAATAACGAATGGAGGACCGTGTGGTTAGATCCAACCCCAAATCTCGGATGTAATCTACCCATAGTCTCCTCTCTCCCTTCTGGCGTCAGTAATACATTGCTTGATAATCCCGTCTTTAGGACACATGGAGCTCCATTCGAAAACTATGTCGTCGACTTTTTCCAAGGGCATTGTCTCTACATCCCACTCGCGACTGGGTGGGAGCATCACTACGCCAAAGTCTTCGTGGATTATCCTCTGCTTGTTTGTAATCTCGAGGTTGACGTCAATCATGTAATTATCATAGCGTTCTCCGGCGACACGCATCTTTTCCACATCAGGAATGGAGCTCATCATTTCTATCCTGAGTTTTATCAGCTCTCTATAAAAGCCTCTGATAAACTCCTCGTGGTCCAACTTGGCGGCATCTACGGGTGACAGGCCTGGGTGATTCATTTCCGCGTGTGTCTGCGTGGTACCTTTACTTAGTTGTCGATAAAAAAGGAATATAACTACTAGCGTTACCGCGGCGGCACCTCCGAGTACGACAACTTTGGACATTTTTTCTCATGATAACAACTACGTATATATATATTCATAGCATTGGTGTGTTTATACAACAAGTGCATCAGCAAGGACTAAATCTTTTCGTGCCCATACAGGTGTTCCTCGTCGGACAGGGTGATAGTCCACTCCTGAATCACTGGTATCTTGAACTTGTCAGATAGATCTTCCATTGTAACGTCAAAGAACCCACATCCATAGGGTTTCAAGTCGTTTATCCTACGGAAAAGGCCGTTCCAAGACAGCCCATCCGAGCTCGATAATATATCTAGAAATTCATTCATGTGTTGCCTGGTAATCCTATTGGAACGTCGTAGGATTCGAACCAGCGTATCGACGAATTCTTTCTCGACATCAGCCCGTAACAATGTCTTCGACCGTTCCCAATCAAGACTCCTCTCATTAGAGCTGGGAACGGCACCGAATCTTCTTTCGTAAAACGCCTTCCCATGTACAAGTAGACTATGAGGTCTCATATTTATATTTCTTTTCACAGATACGCAGTTAAAATATGAAGCATCATGTACCCGGAACTGGGTTACCCCAAATAGGTGCTTACAGAAATGGAGTGTTGACATTACCATCTCGAAAGTCCCAATGTTCTTTTCCATTCGTGTTTTAGTAGAACAGAACTCATTGTACTCAAGTTCATCCATTGTCGCATCTATAGAACCTTCCTCGAAATTAACAGATACCTTGAGACAATGCTCGCCTAAAATACCGGGGACTATGTCTTCTTTACGTTCAGGTAGGGGCGATATTGTCATCTCTAATGTAAAATCATCCTGGTCGAAAACAGTCTTGGTTATAGAAACAATAAATTGGTACGATTTGGAGTTGATAATATACACACCCTCTTTCATCATCAACACCTAATCTAGAATAACAAAAAGTATGCAATAACCACCCGAACCAAGACACTCGTATATGTGCCAACCCGGAGTTGGACAGAGAAAGGGGGATTAGTTAAAATAATATTGCGGTATAATACATGTATATAAGAAAACATGCCAAAACTGACTCAAAGAGAGAAGAATAAGATCATAACATCCGACATGTTTTTTCCAAAGATCAGGGATTGTTGGGAAGAGACAGAACATAATAGAAAGATGTTCATGAAGAAGCTTCGATGTGAAGAAATGTCTAGGTACCACACAGACCCACAAGGATGTCTACGAATCGACCATGCTATTGAAAAGTTTGCGGATAGCCTTGGGATATCGTCGGGCGACTCGAGTAAATTTTTCTGCTTTTACAAAGTGACGACCAGTATCAATTTACCGAGGTACTCGCCGAACAGACTCGCTACAGAAACGGAGATGTTGGATATTAACAAATTTTATTTCATCAACAAAATGAAAGAGATGGAACTACTGGAACTCGGAAAACCAAAGCCCAAGTACTACGATGATTTACCGGACAGTGTTGGTATTAAACAATTGTTTTCCAGGAAGAAACTGGATAATATCACCTCCAGAGAAATGAGTATCATGAAGGATGCCCTTGGTAGATGTATCGAAAAACGTATTCATTATCGTCGCAATTGTGTCATCCAGTGCAGTAGAAAAGTAAATGGTCAAAAGAACCACGATGAATTCATATTTATCTTACAGATATTAAGGGCCAATATATACTCGCAGTTACTATTGAGACACATGCCCGAGTGTATGTACCTCAATGAATTCCAATGTGCCAACCCAGAAGTTTCAAAGGGTGAGTTTGGAGTATGTGAAATATTATGTTGTTTGTAGTATAAGAAATATGTGTAAAAGAAAGAGTAGATCTGGGGTAATAGTCGGCAAATTGTTTCCATGTACCTTCCCAGAGTGCGATTTTACAAGTGCATCAAAGTACAATTTACAAACTCATATTGATACCCATAACAAGGTTAAAAAATTCCCATGTATCATTCCGATGTGTGGTAAATCTTTCTCCAGGTCTTCACATCTGAAAAGACATATGTATACCCATACCAATACACGACTACACGCATGCAACCACCCTGGGTGTGGTTTCACGTCTATACAGATGGAAGGACTGGAAATCCACCAAAGAACGCATGACGACTTGAAACCACTTATTTGTGGAATAGGTGGATGTACTTATAGTAGTTCAGACCCAGGTAATATGCACAAACACAAGCTTATACATGGCGAACCTTTGTTCTCGTGCGACTTCCCGGGGTGTGAATTCAAGTGCGTACGACAGGATGCGTTGAAAAGACACAATACTACCCACACAATAGAGGGTCAGATCCGTAGGAAAAAGCAAGAGAACCGTGTCTCTACCGTACTCAAGGAATGGGGGTACACGGCCGACCTCGAGGTGACCATAAACGCATCCAGAACCAACTGTGTATCGGACACGAATCGGTTCTTCTCTAGGCTGGACTTCACCATAGTCAACTGTGTCAACGCGATATTGATATTAGAGGTGGACGAAGAAGCTCATCTATGGTACAACCTTTCGTGTGAATTAAGCCGGATGGCGGACGTCCAGTGTGCCCTGACAAAGGTATATGGAACCCTCCCTATATGCTGGCTCAGATATAACCCAAACGGAAAGTACCACGTGGGTTCAGAACAAGTCAGGATCGATAGACCAGATCGAGAGAACCAGCTCAAGATCAAGCTACAGGAACTATGTTCGCCTGATTTCAGACCAGAGAACCAGTTGAGCATCTGCTACATGTTTTACAGTTTGGTTTCTAAGTTGGATGGTCCTGAGATCATGAACGAACCCGAGTTCCCGGACTACATGAAGCAGTTTGTGTCTTGGAATGACTAAAGTGGGCCAACCCGGAAGTGTTTTGAGTGGGTGTATAGGTGTGATGGGGAGGGTGTATTGGTTAGTATTGGTTAGTATAGGTTAGTATTGGTTGGAATAGTCTCGACTTGCATTCAACGCGACGGGAGAGGGTGTCCACAGGCAGGGACGTAATCAATGCGAGCTGATGACTCGCGTTTACTAGGAATTTATAGGTTCCAATACAATGAATTCAATCAGCTGACCCCAACAGGATGAAGTCTCAACAACACCCGAGGCCGAGGGACACGGGAAACTTTACTTGCTTTCATCTCTTTGCGCGCAACTGGGCGCAATGACATGTGCGCTTCGTGTTGGGTACCTAGTCCCAACCACCGACCTTCGACGACGCTCATTCTACTCTATGAAACTTGCAAGAAATAGGAAACCCGTATTTGGATGATCCGTGAACGGCGATATCTTGGCACTTGAAGCATCTCATCAGGCAGTATCCAGTCTGGGATATGGCAATCACCCTGGATTGCTCGTCCTTGCTCATGATGATCTTCTTGGTCAAGTCTCGTTTCCCCTCCTGCTCGTTGCTCTTTTTATCTGACCGAGGATAACAACAGCTCCATACTGTCACCAGTATATTCAGCGCCAGCATCACAACGATAGAGACGTACTTGTGCTCGTAACAGACATAGTCGTAAACTTCTTCGGCGAACGTAAACGAAACCTGCTCAAAATTCATCTCGGCGTGGGGGGGGGGTGGCTTGAGTAGTGTTGACGCGGGCGTCAAAACTCGAATTGGTTCCTAGACGGGTATTGGAACCAAAAATTTCATGGTTCCATGCCATTAAACATACTCCGTGATGTTTCGAACCAGGAACCCGGGTAAAAATAGACACCTCCCTATACCTTCCAGAGGCTCGACGAACCCCTCTCTTTTTGACCTGATGTACGCCTTTTTTATTGGAAGAGACCGCTCCTCATTTCCTCGGGATCTCAGGGTCGCATTGAGAGCACCCATCTCTTCTATGTGACCCCCTAGAAATACATATTCCGCGCTGACAAGGAGGTTCCCATGTAATTTCCTCGACATGTCGTGGAGCTTACAATTATAATTTCCCGACAAGTGTTTCACCATCTTGACGCTCCTGCAATGCCTATAAGGCATTAGAGGCAGGGCGAGCGACGCCCCCATCCCCACGCACACGTCAACGGTTCTACAGCAGTCGGATCGTATGGAGCAAGATATATTCCTCTGGGGTTCAGTGTCGACGCCCAGCCCAATGCAATTCTGTATAATATCCATGTTTCCCTGGCTCCATGCGAGACATACTATCGAAGGCGTCAGCATCTCTTTGGTGCTGAACAAACCCCTGACAAAGTCTTTTAGAACGCTTGATGTAATATACATTGACAAAACACTGTGGTATGTGTTGCTGCATTTGTCATCCAAGACCATAATCTTGATTTCAGATACGATCGATTTCGTCATCAAGGCACGGTATTCATTTTTCTCTCGTGAACTGCCCCCTGGGTCGGTGTAGTAACGTACCATGAATTTATAGTGGTGTAAAGCCATGTCTACGTCGACAATCATGATTTAGTACAGGTTCCTCGGATCTACGTATGATATGTCGTAAATAAAATAAAATATATCGTTAATGAAAACAGAGAATACGAGAAACAATGTCCTCCGACGGTAAAGTAGTCCACGTCAACTTGAAGAAGTTCGAACTGAAGAAGGTTACACAGGAGACGTTCAATTGCGTGGTGATAGGCAAGAGGAATACGGGCAAGAGTGTTTTGATGGCAGAGATACTGTACTACCTGACCAAACAGAAAGTACCGAGGGCCTGCGTCTTCTCTGCCACAGAAGAGAGCAACAGGTTCTTCTGTAAGCACATACCCGACACATTCATATTTGACGAATCCGACGTAGAGAATAGGCTGGAGAACATAGTTCAGGACCAGAAGGACCTCATAATAAAGAAAGAGCTCGGACAGATCTCGGTAGACACTGATCTGAGGATTGTTATCGTTCTCGATGACATCGGTTACAACAAAGGAACCCTGAACAGCGAGATCGTGAAGTTCATATTCATGAATGGTAGACACTACGACATCATCGTGCTTCTTGCGGCTCAGCATGTTATGCAATTGAAACCCGACCTAAGGAGTAACTGTGACTATGTCGTATGTTTCAAAGAGACCAATAACAACGTGATGAGGAACCTCTACATGAATTTCTTCGGTGTTTTCCAGAAACCATCTCACTTCAAGAACGCATTCGACGCGTGTACACAGAATTACGGGTGCATGGTTCTAAACAACAAGATCCAGTCTGGTGACGTTAACGACATCGTCAACTGGTACAAGGCGACTCCCAACAGGAAATTCAAATTGGGTTCCAAAGAGTTCTGGGGCTACCATTACGATAGGTATCTCTCTATACAAGAGAGGTTCTTGATGAAAAACAAGGAAACCGAAGATGACGAGAAGACGGTTTCCAGTGACGGTCAGTTCGTATTCAGCAAGAAAAAATAAACAAGGTTCTTTTTGGAACCCATTTTATAACCCATTTTGGTTCGTTGCTTTCAGCAATCATCCCCACAAGCGATTCACAACTGTATTCCCCAACCATGCCAGGAAAAAGAAAGAGCAGGGAGTTCTACCATGAAGAAGTGGTTATCGTCGAGAAAGTCTTGGAAAAGTACCCCGCGATCAAGGAGCTTTTTTCGGGAGACACTGGGTTGTTGAAGACACCTATCAGGGTTCCGGACGAAATGTATCATTCTTTAAGCGTGGGAAATAACAAAAAGTAGATGAATTACTAATTATTATATTGTCTTGCCTAGTAAGAGAAGGACGTAAACCATGGACTTTCTCAAGGGCATGATGGATTCCAGCGGGATGGGTGCAGTGGAGACGGTATCCACGCTGGCATCGGGGGGTTCTGTTGTCGGCGCAGGAAAGAATGTCGCCAAGCGTGCTCTATCCAAGAGGTTTGAGAAAGTCTTGATAGATTCAGCCGATTCGTACGTAGCTGGGTACAGCTCCAACATGATGGCTCTACTGGGAGTTGCCGGGATATCAGCAGGTGCAGGGGCCACGGCGTGGGGGTCAATGAAGGTGTTGAAATACTTGAACGACCAGAAGGAGGAAGAGGACAAGTCCGACAGCATCAGCATGATGGGTACAGCGGCTCCTTTCATAGCCTTTGTCGTATTCGGGATTGCGTTCGCTACCGTCACGATGCTGAGACGCCAGAGAATGTTTACGGAATTCGCGGGGACCAACATGGTGAACCAGTACGTCAAGTTCTTCACCATCCCATTCGTCCTCTTCTTTATCCTGTGGAGGGTCGTTCTCCCATCGGACAAGTTCAAGATACACCACGTGGCGGCGTTCGCGGCTGGTTTCGCAACGGTTGTTCTCTCGCTGGTAAAGAAGTTCTACCTTGTTTACAAGCTCAACGACATGGAAAAGGATGTATTCTCTAGCCTGGCTACCGTGTTCGATGCGTGCAAGGACGCCGGTCCCAAGAACTGTGACCACGAGCACGCAGGGTTCGTGAGGCTGTTTGACAAAGTAACCACTAGTTTACAGCTGGACATGGAGAGGATATGGGGAGAGCTCGACTACGGAGAAATATCGAGAGAGATCAGTAAGAGTCAGAAGTTCGACACCATATCTGCCCTGATGGGTTAAGGTCTCAAAGCAAAAACTGGCTCTCGTGAACGTAAAGACGCTCGTTCCGTACCCTGCGCTTCTCCACGCCCTTACCTGCCATCCTCGAAAGAGTCTCCTTCTCCCAGATGATCTTGAAGTCGTCCGGGGCGGTACCCTCTGAAATAAACACCAGGTTTTTCCTGCACAAGATGCGCATGTTATCCCAGAACTCCTCGTGGTCGAACTGATTGAGGAACCTTGATTTCTTCCCCGTGGCACCTATGGAATTTGCATAAGGGCTGTCGCAGTAAATGGTATGCCCCTTGACGCCCATGAACTTGGTGTAACACCCACCCTCCCTGAAATCTACATCCCGAACGAGAGGAAAGAACTTCATCACGTTTCTTCGACACCCGGGGTATATATCAGGCATGTACTTGCTGAAGAAGTATCCCCCCCAGCTCGCACCGTGAGCCACGATACCTCGAGAGGGGTCCCCCTCTGGGACGTCGTCGCGTAATCGGATGTACTCCTCCTCGCTGACCTCCACGGGGGGTTCCCACCCTTCCTGTAGGGATTTCCACATGGCGATAACATCGAGGTTCAGGTCACACCCTATTCTCTTCCTGTCCCCTTGGACGTGACGCATAACCCCACACATGCCCACAAACGGTTCCAGATACGGACGTTTCCGCGAGACGTTGTGTACAGAATCGTACTTCTCCTCATATTCCGTCATGGACTTGGCAATGTGTTTACCGAGCCTGTACTTCCCACCTGCATATCGCGTCATGTTGGTTCGGTTCGGTTCCGTGTTGTCCGAAATAAATTAGAACCATATTTTAAAACATCACAAGGTCCCGCGTCCTGGGCACATTTATATATTTATGGCACACGAGTGTAAGATGGAGGACTGGCAGTTTGAAACGCTAGACGTACCTGCTGACGGGTCGTGCTTCTTCACGTCGATGTCACTGGCCATGAATGATTCTATGGACAGGTGGATGACGATCCCTAGAATAAAAGAAATGATTATGCACCACTGGGACAGGTACACCGGGCTGGGGATCGAGGATGCTGACGACATATCACCAAAGTTCGTACGGTACATGTCCGCGTCTGCCATGGACACCGACGGGCTCGTCATGTACAACGCCGAGGCTTCGCTGCTAAAGAAGAAGAAATTCGAGACGCCCGAGGAGTTGGCCAGACACATTATTTACTCAAAGTGCTGGGCGGATCACTCCATGATCAGATCATTCATGAAATCAATGGGGTATATGATCTCAATCGTGGTATTCGATAATCTCATTAGCGACATCGTCTACATGCCGAAGGAGTGGACACACAAAAAAGAACTATATGTGTGTCTACAGCTCAAGGAACAACACTACCGTCCGATGAGATTGTCGTACAAGGGACATGACATGAAACTATGTGTGGACAGGGAAGTGATCAGGAACATGATGTACGAGTGTAAGGAAGGGTGCGACGTTGACAGTATATACTAGTATTTAAGATATTGTAAATTTATGTTCTACGTCACTGATCTCTACTCCTACCAGCCACGCGAGCGGCGATCCCTGGCTCAGTCTTTTCTTCTTCTGCTGTGCGCCTAGCTTCGGCGGCAGCGGCGGCAGCGGCGGCGGCGCGGGGACCGGGTGCTGGTTGTTCTTCGACCTTCACCCTGACCCTGGGAGTCGCCGATTTCTTCCTGAACCACTGTCTCCTCGTGGTCTTTTTTGTTTTCGATTCTTCCTGTTCCTTTTCCCGTCGGGTTTTCTCTCTCTGCCTATTCAATAGTTGTTCATATGCTTCCGCACGAACCGAGCCGAGGCCTACCGACACGTTGTGATTTATACCCATCTCTTCCAGTTGACTAGATATTTCCGGCGACTGGAGCCATTGAAGTGTCACCAATCCATGATTTTGGTGGATTTCGTCGAGGGAATAACCGGATTCATTAGATTTTATCACGCTGTCCAAAATGAGTTTCTGTAACTCATCCAGGAGCTGTTTGGCTTTCTCGAAATCTTTGCTGTTTTTCGAACTCGCGAGCATTGAAAGCGCCATAACCGATGGGTCGGTCTTGATACCCATGTTGAAATCCGCCGGTGCTAACATGTGTAGATTGGGAATAAAGTTATCCAGGTACGGATCGTTTCCCTGTACAGACACATCAGGTGGATTGTAAAGTGTGTTGTAAGAAGTATTTCTTTTACCGAATGGTAGTCCTGTAGGGGATTCATAGGGGTCTTTTTTACCCAAATCATCTTCAGACCCAGAATCGGGATCGGAACTTGAAGAGCTCGAAGAACTCGAAGAACTCGAAGAACCAGATGATTTTGATGATTTTGATGACTTGGACGACTTGGACGACTTGGACGACTTGTCGGAATCAGAGGAATCGGAGGAATCAGATCCATTCACCTCTTTTCGATCCTTCTCTCCTATCTTGGATCCACTGTGTCCAGAATCACTGTCCGATTCGTCTTCGCTGTCACTTCCCATCGCCTTTTTGCCGTCGTCGGGTTCTTCGTCGGAACTTTCCTCTCCGTCTGAATCATCGTCATCTTCTCTGACGGGACCTGATTCTTGTATGATGACGCCTTTCAGCTGTATTGACTTTTTGTTCCTCTCGGCTACACTCTTGAGTCTCCTGGAGTTGACCATGGTTAGATCATCAAACGTATACTCCCTTTCGATACCAGAAGACTTTGTCACCACAGACTCCTTCCCCTTGTAGAAGGCCTTGAACATCTTGAGGGAAGAGTTTATTTCCTGGTCTAAACCCTGCTCGTCTTGCATGGGGTCAACTCGACACGTTACCCTCACCTTGTAAGTCTTCACCATTCTCGGAAATGTGTAGTTACACAATCATTACATTTTTTTCGTGATTAGTACGCGTCCACGCTTACCGTGAAAAAATAGAGATTATAGTATACAACCACATCAGCACAGTAAAATACTATGGTTACCGACGCTACCAGACTGGTGACTGAATGTGGAAACTTTGCCGGAGGCATGGTCGAAGCTGGTACCGAGTGCATAGTCGTACTGAGGAAGGATGACCAAGATATCTCAAAGATCGACGTGATTTCCGCTACCCCTTCGGGTAGTCCGGCGGATCTAGTAGAGAAGATTTCTAACCTCTCGGGTATCCCCAAGCTTGACATTGAGATTTTCGTTTATGTAGTGATTGGAGGGGCTCGCGGCAGAGATATCTAAAAAAGCCAAATGAATATAAAATATAATATTTCTTAATAAAAAAACATCAAATGACTCTCGTTGTTCTATTTGAAAAGGTGGACCTTCTTTCCCTTCCCATGGCCTCTGTTGCCGAGAGCATGGAGTCAATGGGTCCCGTGTGCTCCGGCACGCTGGTAACGGGGGACAGGTTCGCTGTGTCACACACGCCCGGGAACCAGGGGTCCGTATTTGTCCACGATTCTAACACAGGCGACACCGTCGAGATATCTAGAGACACGTCTATCCTGGAGACGACGGGAGACACGAGTAGCCTGGTACTAGGAGGCCTGTACTCGGATGACTCGGGGGTAAGGACCATACAGGACGTCGTTAAGATGACACCGGAGAAATCAGTGTTGACATCCATCACAAATTCGTCCGTTGCTAGTATAACGATCGACGGATCCATCTCTTGGAACAAGGACGATTGTTGCCTGTATCTCTCCGAGGACAAGGTGTTTCGATTCAGATACAACCCGGGGACGAACACGGACGCTCCAAGGCTATCATTGGAGGCATTGGACCAGTCGGGGACAGGATACATCCCCAAATTCGAGGTGGAGAAATACTCTTAGAGTAGACGAAACATTGTCAATGTACTCCCGTGTCGGTACGCCCGTGTCGGTACGCCCGTGTCGATAAGAAACAAATGTATGGAAACAATCAGCACTCGTTATGGAGCAAGAGTTACCATGCGTTTCTGTAATCGTACCCACGACGATGTCTAGATCAAAGTTCGTTCACCTTGTCGTGCGAAACTTGGTTTCTCAGACATACCCACGCGACAAGATCGAGGTGTTGGTTGTTGGAGACGATGACCCAGTCACGAGGAAGGTGTTTGAGGAAGTGGCTCCTGCTTTCGAAGGGATGAGGTTCAGATATATCGACTGCGACATATCCGGCAACATAGGGAGGAAAAGGAACTTTTGCTGCGAGAGAGCCTCCCATAAGATCATCGCGATGATGGACGACGACGACGTTTACAGCAGGGAGTACGTAGAACACTCGGTGAAAGAGCTGAAGAGACTGAGGAAGGGTATCGTTGGGTGCAAGGACATGATCATAACATGGCCATCCCTGGACTTCGAGACCAGGTACGTCAGGGGTGCTTCTATACACGAGGGCACCATGGTTTTCAGGAAGGGTCACTGGAAGAGGAACAGGTTCAAGGAGTGTAGTACGGGGGAGGGAGTGCAGATGGTGCGCATGGACGACGGATCGTCCTACAACGACATTGACATCAGGAAGGTGATGCTGTGTGTGGCACACGACTCCAATACGTCCGACAAGTCACCCCTATTGTCACACGGGGCACCCCTGGTACTCGGAGAGGGTCAGAAACAGGCCCTGAGGAAAGCAATGGTGGTTTAAATAAATTGTTGTCTAATCAATCGCCTTTTTCAACAGATAGTGACATCATAACCCAGGTACCGTCGGGACAGAACTCGGGGTACTTGTCCAGGTTGTACAGGTAACCACCGGGAATGTCGGACTTTTCTATTGAGTTCCACGTCAAGATGTTGTTCATGTTGAAGTCCATCCCTCCTCTTAGGCCACATGTGATGGACTTCTTCCTCCACCTGTCGTGCTTGAAGTTCACAACGGATGATGTTATCTTGACGGGGCCACCCGGGTTGGTGTCGATGGACCTACCGTGTATCGTACCCCGCAGGTTTATCGTCTTCTCGGAATGATACACCGTGCAGTGGATCACATAGTCTTGGAATGGAGTGGGGGGTAGCACGACGGTGTCCTTGTTGGTATAATCAAATGTGAAAAATATCTTGATCCGCGAGTCATCCCAATAAGCTATGTCCGTCTGAGGAGACGCAACCCCATGAAGCTGGAGGTTTCTAGGGTAGAAAGAGATGGGCTGGAACAGCTTCCTCTTCTTGGAGATGTGTGTTCCCAGTATCTCGTCGGGTGTTTCAGGGTCGTATTCCTTGGAATTGTCGGTGTACAGGAACTTTAGGACTCTAACAATATCATCGTTGGACAAGCAGCTGTCGTTGTCGTGCACAAACCCTAGGAACTCGTCCACGGAAATGCTGGAAACCCGGAGATGACTCCACAGAGACCCCATGTCAGGGAAGTCCTTAATCATCATGTCCCACGCGGTCTGGTCCGTTTCGCCGCTTGCCTTGTCTGCAGAAACCCTCTTGTCGCAAAGCCTGTACAGGCACCTCAATAGGTCTATCTCTTTTATGTTGAGATCGTCCCTTTTGCAAATCTCGGATACCCCCTGAAGGCTCCCAGGCTTGACCGAGAAGAAACTCTTGTGCTTGAATACGACGAACGCGTAGATGGAAATATACCTTTGAATCTCGGGAAGAAGATCCGAGTCGTACACGGGTGACGAGAGTGCGTACTCCAGTGCCTGAATAGCGTTGGTAGGGTTGATGACGTCCATGATCATCTGCCTTACCATGTCCACTCCCCCAGACAACTCGTAGTAGTGGAACGCAGCGTACCTGTCTAGGGTCTTGAGTATGGGCTCCCCCCTGTCAACCCTAACAATCCCTGTGTGACAGAATATTCGGATCATGTCGAATATATGCTTCTTGCTCATGAAATCTCCCACCTTGTACGACACAACGTTCTCGTACTCCGAGGTTCCTTTCCTCATCCGAGAGGAAAACAGAGACTTGAAGTAGGTAGACCTGGAGGCGTAAAGATGCCTGCAGTCTTTGTAGTGCTCTCCCTGAAAAAACCACGTCATGTCGAAGAACTGGACGTTGTTGGACATGATCACGTCGATGGTGTCATTTTGCCAGCACGACACGTGACCCACCAAGCTCTGGTGGGGAGACTTGTCCATTCGTGTTTATATTGACTTTTTTTATATATTGCAAAATATCAGACGATTTAGGTCGATTTGCAAATGTCAGGTCAGGAAAACACTGGTGTCGATACTGACCAGCTACATAATAATACGGGCCCCAGCAGACGAGGACAAGGGAGCGACGAATCAAACGATCCCCCCGAAAAGAAACCCAATCCCATGAGGTGCCCGTTCGCCCCCAGGACAGAGACTATGAGGGAGAACCTAGCTAGGAATACCAAGCGAACGCAGAGGTATCGATCGACGGCCCAGTCGAGACTAGGTGACATGACCGTAGGAGACATAAGGTACTGCTTCCAGCAGCTGAGGAATGCCGGAGAAGACCTGACCCCAGAGTTGATACTCTACAACGGCCAGTGTGCCGGAGAGTTCGCCCTTCAGTACCTACAGGAGACATCTAGTGCTAAGAAGAGGAGGAAGCCGCCTCGGAGCACGACGGGAAAAGAAAGTATCAATGATACGAGTAATAAAAAAAGTGGTGGGTCAATGGACATGGAATTCCCGTCGAGTCAGCTCAGAGACAACGACATCGAAATACGCAAGAGAGTTAAGAAGAACATACTGGAGTTTTAAATCGTTGGTATTGAGACGTTGCTATAAACACTACTGCTTGCCGAAGGCGTCCATCAGGTCAGGGCTACCCATCATCTGTTGGATCATCTCCATGGGGTTTCCTCCCCCCGTAGAGCTACCAAATGCAGACATCAAGTCCTTGTTCTTCATGATCTCCTGTACTATAACCATGGGGTTCTTGGCGTCCTCCTCCGTCATCTCACCGCGCGCAACCTTGTCCATACAGCCCTGGGCGACTCCCTCTATGCTGGAGAGCATGTTGGAGTCGAGGCCAAGAATGGTAGAACCGATAAGATACAGCTGATGGAGGTACCCCCAGATGGCCTCCTGATTGTCCTCTTCGAGAGTAGACCATTCCTTGGCCATGTTGAAGCCAGAGTCGGAGATCATGGGAATCTTGCAGACATCGAAGAGCTTCTTGTCCTTTGCCATGAGAAGATCGTTATGCGGTTTAAACACTTCGATAAACTTCTTCATCGGGACATCCGTCTCGCCATTCATGGATATAAGACCATTGAGGAGAGTGTTCGCGTCGGAAACGGATTGGTACTCGTCAAACGTTTCGGAAAGCTCCCCGAAGAATTCCGAGAGCATGGAGTTGAAGGCCTTGAATGTAGTCATGATTAGGATGAATGAGGAGCGATGTTCGTATACATTACGGTTTCAAAATAATTTATCCCCTTTGCACGAGCAAACCTGTCCTGGACCTATCAATTCAACTCCGGGAGGACATCCTCCGACGACTTGCGAACGTTGTGGATAATCTCTTCGAACAAGAGGTGGACGTGCATCATGGACTCCTCCACCCTTTCGCTATCAGGGTAATTCTTGGTCCTGCACGAAATCAACAGGGCATTCATGCTCTTGGTAGCAAGGATAGACTTGTCCTTGATCCTAGTCGCATCCATGATGCCAGCGTTGTCAGTGTCTACAAACCTCTTGTTGAGAAAGACGACGCTCTGGATGTGTCTACAGGAATCGTTGAATGCCTCAGGGTCGCATTCTCTGGCCTCGTATAGGACCATGAGGTCCCGGTAGATGTCAAACGCCTCAAGTGTTTCGAGGTCAGTAAACCTCTTTGTCCTACCGTTTCTGTCCGTCCACGTGAGAATCTTTGCAGTGGACATACCTTCTCCGAACACGTTACCCACCGCCCCTAGGACGAAGCCCCCCGCGACTCCGTAAACTGCACCTCTTAACCCCCCAAAGACGGCCTTCTTTCCCACCCCTCTTATCATGTTTCCAATCATCCTGATATTTGAAGGTATATTTAGTTGTAAACATGTAAAATGAAATGTGGTGTCTAGACGCGAATTAAATATTTGTTGTTTACCATCTATAAAACTATAGGCGTCTCAGCCTCAAATAATGTCCCTGATAGGGGGATGGTTGATGGACGAAACAACCGGTACTTCCTTGTTGGACGGGTCGTCCAACTCATACACTGGAACGACAAACGGCACACCTTCTGGTGAACAGGGTGTACTCCTGACAAGAGCGCAGACGATAAGCCTTCCCCTACGGCTACCTTCAGAGGCATCGATAGGGATATTCATGTTCGTCAAGACATCGAGCCCTCTCACGGATCAGGTCGTCTTGTCAAACTCATCTGGGGCGGCGTCGGATTCGATCGTCATGGGTGTAAACTCCTCCGGGGTACCATACGTGACCCATTTGAACAACACGGTGTCAGGAGTCGGGTCAATAGGAACTTCGGATGTACACATCGGTTATGTTTATGACAGAGGATACAATATACAATACATGTACGTTGACGGGACCGTGGTAGCCACAAAGTATGGGGAATCTTTTTCCTCCAACAACGACAACACTCTGACCCTTGGATCTGCATTCACGGGTTATATCCGGGACGTGCACGTCTACTCGGGGATCGTGTCGTCTTCCGTCCCAGAAGGCCTCAGCGGCGGAAGAGACCCTAGCCTCATACTCCCGTCGGGGACCGTTTATGCATCTAGGGTGGAAGAGTCCGGCGATGTCGTTCACGGCGGAACGATCTTCAATAACGAACACATGGTTTCCACCACACGAACGGGAAACAAGGCGCACTTTGTCCATGACACCACCACCGGAGAGGTGTATCATACCTCCTCGATACAGCACAAATCAGATGCCACGGGGGGAAACTCTGGGTCTATAAAGATCAGGGTGAGGGATGCGGAAAAGATGAATACACATCTTGACGTCAGGCCCGGGGAGACCAGGGTGGGGAACGGGGAGAGTGTCGCTACCGTAGACGCTAAAGGCCTGAGATTCAACACCGACTCGGCGGGGTTGTATTTCGGCGAGAATCAGGAGTTCAGGATTGTCATGACTTCGGAGACACCATCTAGGCTTCGGTACCAGAACTACGACTCTTCCAAAGGAGAATATGTCACCAAGTACTCGGTACTGAACACAAATTAACACCTAATCCTCGCCCCTAACCCTTCCCACGTCGTATACGGAATCGTCCGAAAACTGGAAACCATTCTCCCACACCGGGGCGGAACCGGAGGGAGCTGTCACGCTAATGCCCATCCTGCGATCGAGAACCTTCTGGACGATAGAATCCATGTCGAGAGTCTCCAGCTTTATGTAGTTCTCCTGATTGGGGTGGAGAATAACCAGAAAGGTGGACGTGACGCTCTGATCGTACTTCTTCTCCAGTATGTTCTTGTAAAGAGCGAGTTGGAGGCTATAGTGGACGAAGTTACAGTCCTGAAGCCCCCTCGTCAGGGGATCGCTGCCTCTCTGCCACTTGTTGAATGTCTTGATCTCCTTGGACCTCTTCCAGTCCGCGAGAATTATAGACCCTGGGTTCTCGGGGTCTTTGTATATCATGTCGACCGACCCGGCGACCATCGCCTCGTCGTCGAATATCTCCCATTCCGTTCGGAAAGGCTCGAGGTAGCCGAAATCGGAAACGTAGTCAGAGAACAGCCTGAACTCCTTGGAGATCGTCTCGTGGGGTTCTCCGTTGTAGTACATCTCTATGTTCTCGTGCATGGCAGTACCAGCAGAGGCAGCCAGGTCCCTGTTCTTGTCCCAGCCCGCCTTTATTTCCCCGGGGGTCTTACCATAGTACGGGCTGAACCTCCACCTCTTGGACGCCATCATTTTCTTTATGATGGAATCAGCATCGAAGGCGGGAAAGAGGGAGTGCACGAGAGTCGTGGAAGATATGTACCCGTCGGAAGAACCGTCGATGTAATAAGTGTGGGTAGAGTCCACGAAAGAAATCCTAGAGTCCCTGGTGTGAGGATTCTTGTCCTTGAGGAAAGACATTGGGCGTTTCTTGGTATGGGATATGAATTATATCAAAGTGAGAGTTTGTTATCACTACACGCATGCTATTGTTTACACGATAAATTCACAACCTAGTCGTCCTCGTCGGATGACATGGAACAATCCGTGGCGTTATCAGTGAGACAGTCAAGATCAATAATATCTTCAATGTCTGACTCAGAGGGAATCTCTTCTTCTTCGGAGTCATACTCAGGCTCGTCTTCGGATTCTCCGAGTATCGATTCGTCGTCTTCGTCCGATTCGCTCTCGTACTCTGATTCTCCAATGTCAGAGACAAACTCCTCATCGTCTGCGTCCATTTCTTCCTCCATGAGCGACTCGGAATCAGATTCCGAGTCGTATTCGTCCCCATCACTGAAGTCGTCCTCTAGTATGACGTCTGGATCAGGTTCGTACCTAACGGGTTCTCGTACGCGTCTGCCCGACCTAGTTGCCCTAGCGGGTCTCTGGTCGTTCGTAGAGGGGTCTACATCATTGGATCGGTCAGAGCTCATGATACCTGATGTTTACCCGAACAGGTTCGAGGATAATGGGACGCAACATAATAAAGGATCATACGGGACCGAGATAAAATCAGAACCATGTCTCCTATTCCCCGACTTTGAAAGATTTAACTCTGTCAACATGTTGGGACCATGTTGGGACCATGTTGGAACCATGTTGGGACCATGCTTGAACCATGTTTGGACCATGCTTGGGACCATGCTTGAACCGTGTTTGGACCGTGTTTGAACCGCGTTACGAACCGTGCTACGAACCACCTTGGAACCATTCCATTGTCGGGATTCGAGGAACAAGAATTGTGATAATATTATGGATAAACCACGTGCCCACCGATCACTTTTTATTTTGAAGGCTAGGTATAAATAATACATCCGGAAACGAAACCGAGAGGATGCTGAAATGGATGAGGAAAAAAAACTTGATGAACAACAGGGAAATACCCACGACCCACACCGTCATGTCAGGAGGGATCATCAGCATCCCGGATGAGATGTACCAGGACTTCCTCCATCTGTACGCAAGTGAGGTTGAGTCAAACAACACGAGTCTAACGTACTCTGAGCTGAGATCAAAACCCGTTTCGAGGATGTACTTCGATGTGGACCTCCTCGACGAAAAGCCCCTAGGAGAGGACTTCACGATGACCATGTCATCCACGATACAACGAGTCATACGCTCCTACTACACCGAGAAGAACGAGTACGCATCGAACCAGGAGACCTTCCAGTGCGTGGTGTGTACTACCACTCCCAAGAAAGTCACGAAAGACGGGGCCGAATTGACCAAGAACGGATACCACATAGTATTCCCGTTCCTAAGAATAGACCTGGAAAAGGCATACCAGCTGAGGTTCAACGTCGTCTACGAGCTCGAGAAGGTCATGGGAAAACGGAAGGTGCCTTCCAATCCGTGGGCAGACGCCATCGACAAGGCGCCGTATAGCGGTGGTCTCAAGATGTGCGGGTCCTACAAGATGGTCAAGTGTGTCGACTGCAAAAACTTCAAGGAGGAGAAGAAGGAAGAGGAGGATTGCCTCAAGAGGCAAATAGGGGAAATCCGGAGGAAATATTTTAAGAGGGAACAAGAAAAGTTCAACTACAACGACGTCTCCACGCTCGAGGACGAGGAGTTCAAGGACTCTATGATCGCGAGGCTCAACGGCGAGCTCCTGGAGGTGTCAGCGGGAGCCACGTGTCCCCACTGCACCAGGGGAAGACGCAGAGAGGATCGCACCTACATGCCTACTCTTGTCATAGACTCGGGCGGTACGAGGAACTACGAGCAGGAGGACTCGCTGTCGAAAGACATGTACGCGACCATGAAGTTCACGAGTATCCGTTGCACGAAAGACGAGAACGTAACCCCCGGGTTCAAAAAACCGGCCGGGGTACCCGTATGCCCGGACGAGTCAAACAGCGCGAACCTTAGAAACGTGGGACGGGCCAAGTTTTCCAAGATGGACGTGACCACCAGGATGGAGCTCATGAGCGACGGGGTCTTCAAGAGCGACCAGGAAGGAGTCTTCACCTGGACGGGGGACCAGATATTTGACGCAGAAAGGGTTGGGAGCATTGAGAAGTTCATCCGGGGATCAGTACCGGGCCCGTACTCCAACATACAGGTCAAGACCGTGTTCGAGCACAACATCGCCAGGAAGGAAATGACTGGCAAGAACACTTCGGGGACGAAGGCCATCAAGGCTCTCATAAAGAGCAACAATGGGGAGCAACAGGAAAAGGCGGAATACTCCCACGAGGAGAGCCTCCTCGTTAGGGTGGCGGGAGAAGGTTCCACGCACTGTGCCAACAAGGGGGGAGAGCACGCCTCCAACAGCATCTACTTTCGGATAACACCTCAGTACTGCTACCAAAAGTGTTTCTCGAGGAAAGAAGAGATTAGGTTAGGGGGGAAGGCATGCGGGGACTACCGGTCACAGGGGACCCCCATACCATACGAGACGGGGAGAAAAATCTTCCCGGATCAAGCACCCTCCCCTCCCACGAGTTCCATCGCCTTCAGCAGGTCCGTAACGGAGACGCCGAAAAGAATCAACGGTCCCTCCTGTAGGCAGGAGGAACGTATCAAGAAGGCCAGGGTGGAATCTATATGGGGAAATAGATTCCTGGATTGAATCCACCGTTTTTTTTGTTTACAAGACATATACCCCCATCCATCCGCGCCGATGAGGGCAAATATCTCTATAGACGTGAGTCTTCTGGCTATAGCACTGGCCATGTACTTTACCAAGCAGGATAATAGGATGATACTCGTACTCGTCGCGGTAGTGGTGTCACACGTAATAATCACATCGGACCTGGAGGAACATGGAGACTATGACAGACGAGTGTTTCTCGTTGGTGCTGGAGCAGACGACCCCGCCGAGACTGAGATCGGTGAAGAGGGGGAAGAACCCACGGAAACGATGGGGGATGTTCCAGCCGAAGAGATCCTGGCTCCCGAGAGACGATTTGATACGACGGTCTCATCGGGGGTGTTCGAAAGGAACATAACTACTCCTCAGGCCCAACTCACCTCGTCTATATTCCCCACTTCATCGAGCGAGGCGAACGGGAAGCTGGCGAATGCTAGGGGATCCTTTTTCGAGACGCTTGTTTCATGACGTTAACACGTGAAAAATAATCTCATGTAATAGTTATGTATACGTTATCGCTTAGAAATGTCTTCCGTGAACGAGATCAACTCAGCCTTCACACAAAGACTCACTCCCGTAGTGACCCTGGCTTCCCGGTCCCGGCCGGTGAACCCCTTCGCATCCACGGGGAAGCAGAATGCCCAGACAAAGAAGGACGAGTACGAAGTGAGACCGTCGGTGTCCCTCCAGGAAACCCTCGGCTCGACCTTCCAGGGAAAGGTTGTGTCCACCAAGAACGACGACTCGGTCCGCCTGGACACGTACACCATTAGAGAGAACCCAAAGAAGGACACCGTGAAGCACACCACCGGTCGCCTCGACGTGGAGCACACCCGGGAGCGTTAATTCCGATAGATATATTTTAAAAGGCTTCAAGTAAAACGTAAATCAGAAGCATGTGGACTAATAAAGAACTTGTACTGATTTCTCTGGCAACCGGGCTAGTGTTCTGTTTCGCCACCATATACACGCAAAACAAGTTCCACCAGTACATAGACAACAAGGTCACAGAAAAGTCGTCGAATCCACTGGAGAGCCTAATCGCCACGGGAACCATGGGTCTAGGACAGATGGGTACCGCGACCACGCCCGCCCCTATACAGCAACAGGTCGTGCAAGAAACCCAGCAACAGGCTCCCACACCAGGGCATAAAAAGATGTTTCATGACCCTCCGCCGGGATCGGGAGAGAGATGGACCCCCCTGGAGATAACCACGTGATCATCACTTGTAGCTGCTGCGGGTGTGGAACCTTCTCTTGGAATAAACAGACCTCCCCTCTTCCATGAGCTTTACATTCAACACGTACTCGTCCAGCCTCTGGAGAGACTCGTCGTTCTTGATGTGTTTGGCCTGGATGTTCATAAAGTTTTTCTGTAGCAACGACACGGACGACTCGAGGGTCGACACGCGTAACCTCAACTCGTTTATTACAGTCGTCGCATTTTCTACAAGTAGCTCCGTGGAAATAGAAGAACCCATGGTTTACAACATGTATACACCCAATATTTTTGTGCCTCGTTTTTATAATGATATTGGTTGAAACTTAAGATTTATTTTATAGCGCTATTACCAAACAACCATCGGAACCTTTGACAATGGAATTCAAATTGACATCCGCTTTCTCGACACGAGTCTCGTGGGAACCCGTGGAGGGAGCAGGTTCTTACTCCCTACAGTGGCGACAAGGGGGCGTGGTAAAGGAGGCCAAGTGCGAAGAAACCAACATCATACTCCTTAACCTCGATCCCGACACTTTGTATGACGTTCGCGTGTCTTCGGGTACCAAGGATAAGGAAGAGGTCTTTGGGAGCTTCAAGACACACACCGAGGGAGAACCCCACCTAGACAACCTTTACGAGAGCGTAAAGCTAGCCGATGGGACCTACGACGCCACCCAGTTCGAAAAGAAGGCTCACGACGTCTTCCTCAGATACTTCAACGACGTCGTCAGGAACGGCGACACTATCTACACAACCGTCGTCCTCAAGGGGGCGTCCAAGAACATCCAGACTCAGGCCGTACTAGAGGGATCCACCGTTTCTGTGTCCGGCGAAGAGAACCTGTTTCTTCCCTTCACTACCGACTCCGACAGCATGAACCAGGTCGTCACCCTCGAAAACAAGGTGGGAAAGTCGACCGACGACGAAGACGTAAACAATTACGCACCCAGTGTGAATCTGACGTACACGCCCGCCAACGATTCGTTCGTCCTGGGAGACCGCGTTTTCAGGGTAGGTGACCGGTTCGAGCTCTTCGGACGGGCCGTTACGGTGGCAGACGGGTCCATTGTTCTAGTTTTTGAGGACACCGTGCAGCTTGTATACCCGTTTGCCATTGGATCCGCAAGCAACGTGACAACAAGCGCGGGGTCGCAGTTCGTCAAGAACTCCACATGCAACGTCATCAACATCATCGGTACAAGGACCACCGGTAACGCAGGGTCAACCTACCAGTCGGGATGGATCTACGACTCTTCCGCGGACACCATCTCCGAAGCCACCAGAATCGTCCACAGCATCGACGACAACGGAGAGACTGGAAGTATGTCCATCGGGACGTTGCATACCGACGGTTCAGGCAATGCCTTCATCGAGCCCTCTCTGCAGCTAGCCCCCACCAGCACCACTATTTCTGTTCAGAACGCGTCGGACCAGACCGTGTCAGCCACTTTCAACGAGGCAGGACTAAGCTTTGACAACGCCGCCGCTGCCATTTATTTCGGAAGCTCTCAGGAGTTTAGAATCATCTTCAACGACGGGGTATTGTCCTTCCAGAGTTACGACAGTGGTTCGGCGTCATATGTAAGCCGCCTGGATCTCGGGGATGGTAGCTAGATATTGAACGTTGTGTAATGACTAGTGTAGATTGGTAATCATTCCCATCATTACACCCAGAAGGTTTGCAAGAGCGGGCAGGGAAGTCTGGAAATCCCAGTCGGACTGCCTGGCCCTGTTGAAGGCCCCCATGGGGAACAGGACAGCTGCCACAAGCAACCACACCTTGATCAAGTCCTTGGGGAGGTATATGATGTCTTTCTGCAGATTTTTACACACGGGGCGTATGGTTCGGTCGAAGTACTTGGTGACCAGGAGAAAGTATAAGATGACTACCAAGGTAAACTGAATCATTGTGTCATTTGGTAGTATTACCATTAACAAATATTTAACTCTGTGCTATGAACCACCTATAGAACCACCAAAATTTATATGTGAATACATACATGTATGAACAATACGCACGATGACGAACGCCAGGATAGCCCTGGTAGCCATTGTGGTGGTGGCAGTGACCGTCATATATTTGACAATGCAGAAGAATTCCCCTCGTGACGATGCGATTGATGCCGCCATCGAGGCGATCTTCGCCATCAAAAAGTACCACCACGACATGATCATGGAGGCCCTAGAAGAGGGGGCGTCTGAGTCGGAACATCTGGATATGCTGGACCAGAAGAGGCGCGACGTTATCCAGGCGATGGAGGAGACCGAGAAAAACTTTGGCATCCTCATAGACAAGGACGACCCTACTGGGCCCGGGACTGTAATGGTTCTTTCACGATAATAATACTACTATAGTCATATGTCTTGTTATAATATATACTTTATACTTATTAATCTTTCTTGAGGCATTTCTCTATTTCCTCTACATAACTTGAAATATTGTGGTCACGAAATCCAGCATCTAGACCAAAAAGACCCTTAACCCGCCACATCGCCTTCTTGACTGTGTTGTGGTCTTCATTATACACCTTCCCATCCTTGATGTGAATGAGCTGGGCTCCAACATGGTGGAACCCGAGGATTTTTAATGGAGCAAGCGGGACCATGTCGCGATCATTAATGATACGGGTACACTTCATTTCACGGTTGAAAGCATCCGCAAATTCCCTATTGCCCACCCTCGGGGTCCCGAATGTCACAACCTCTATAGGGAGGCTCTTTTTGTTGAGATAGTCATACGCGAGAAGACCCGTCACGACACCAGCGCTGTGTCCGCAAAACAATATACTGTCACACTCCCCGGAATCTACTATTTTATTAAGCTTCTTGTATACCTTGCTTTTCACTGAAGTGTGGCCCGTGAAGAAGCCAGCATGAACCATCTTATCCGGATCAGAGTGCTTCCTCGACAAGAAGGGGACCTTTCCTATGTTGAAGTTGTTCTTCCAGTCCACGACGGCATCGGAACCTCTCAAGCAAACGATCGCCCTTGAATCATAGAGACCAACGGTGGCCTGGATACCCGTGTCCTTGCTCTCGACGAAAGTACCGAGCGTCTCCACTTCTGCGGAATAGACGTCTCTACACATCTTGGCGATCTTTAGGTGGTCTTTTGTAAGAAGGGTCTTGGGATTAGGGGTCGAGGAGAACCCTTTTGACAATGACAGGATCGATAGAAACCAAGCGAACACTACACTCATGGATTTCACTCGCCTTGCTTAATTTACGACAACATTTTTAAGCACTTGGGACACCACTGGGATAATCACACCTTAATATGCATACGGATAGTAACATTCCCGTACTTGTCCATAGTGTAGACATTGGTTAAAGCTTCTGTGAATTCATCGGACAGCTTATCGTATAGTGTCCCCACGTCCGACGAACCTCCTAAACGCATGGCGAGGAGGGTGGGAACGAGCTTGCCACTTTCTTGTGCTGTAAGTAAAAACGTTGTCGCAACATACCTCCTATACAGCTCCGGGTTTTGTCTTTCTACTTGAAGATTTGGTGTATGTCGATGCTTCGCGTACTCCTGGTTGTACGTATTTCTCACAGATTGAATCTTTCCTTTTATCAGGGTATTGTACTTTTTCTTCAAGCTATCATCTGATGCTGGAACACTTCTAACAGTATCATTGAATGTTTTAAACAATGAGTTGAATGAGCTGTCTTGCGTGATAAACCCCCGTGTCAGGTAGATCCCTACAGTTGTTGGAATGGCGTCCAGTGTAACATTATCATACCCGAAGTACGAAGCTATGCTGTATATTTTCTTAAGCATGAGTTTTCCGTTCGGCATGTAGTAAATACCGCTGTCATCGTGGCCCAAGACTGGTTTTTCTGATGATGAGCATATAAGAGAGATGTGAATACTCTCCTCATTGAATTCCAGGAAAGAAAATGCCGAGACCCAACGACCACCGCCATCTACTATGTCGCCTATGCCGGACCCAGGATCATTCCTCGTACCAAGATCTTCTCTAACAGGTACCGTCTGCAGAATCATGCAATCCACTTTATTGACGTCTTGTTTTGATGCATAATCATCAGAGGTATCGTCCATGCCTTGGATATACCTCAAATACGTCTTTTCGTAGGTTACACCTAACCCGGTACCGTTATTGGCTACGCAAACGGGGTGGATGTACTCGTGATAGTACTTCTCTACACTGAGGTCACCGTCTCGCTTGTATTGGGGCCTTCTCTTCAATAATTCATACTTATTTTTGTTTTTCCCTCCATGAGTTACACCTTCCAATGCTTCTAGGAAAACACGCGGCCTAGCTTTGGGTTCCGTACCGAACATGGCAATCGAGTAACCTACCTGTTCTTCCATAGATTCGGACGATTTACCAGGAGCGTTATGTATCGTCATAATTTCCGAATCTTCTTCATACCTAATAAACATAGACTCCTCTTCAGAGAAAGGTGGGTCATATTCGAAACCATCATAAGATGTTGCATAAGGGGATCCAGAGGCGGGCTGTTCATCATCGGATCCAGAGGTGGGCTGCTCATCAGATGATTCAGGGGCGGACTGCTCATCATGAGGTGAGCTTCCCCCACTATAATAACCTTTGAACCTATCGAAAAACCCTGTCCTGGGCGCAGGTTCTGTCTCCGGTTCTGGCTCAGGGGGGGACTGTTCATCAGGAGATGACCTTCCCCCACCATAATAACCTTTGAACCTATCGAAAAACCCTGTCCTGGGCGCAGGTTCTGTCTCCGGTTCTGGCGACGGTTCTGTCTCCGGTTCTGGCGACGGTTCTGTCTCCGGTTCTGACATCGAGTGCCATGAGTATATCGAGTCTTGCGACGAGTGTAGCGAGTTTCGCGACGAGGATGACGACGAGTTTCGCGACGAGGATGGTGAAGCCCTCACGGGATTTTTAGATTGGCCCTTGTCAAGATTGACGGCCGTCATTCCTCCTCCAGGTGTTGCGAGGAACACCATGTCCCCCATTGCCAGGACAAAAGCAGAACCAGGGGGGTCAGAAGTTTGTCGAGACTCCTCCCACAGGGCATGTATCTCATCAGTCAAATCCATGAGTTGGCGGGTTTCGTTGGTTACCGTGACACCATCCCGAGTAGCTTCTTCGATATTCACAAGGGCTTTATTAAGCCTATCCTGGGCATCGGACCTTTTACCAACCTCCAGAAAGAACTTGGCGTACTCAATGTCCTTCCTTGTACGGAATACAGAATAAGAATCGGTATTTTCCATCTGAAGTTTCGTTTCATGTTAATAGATGAACATTATTTTATTAAAACGCTGTCGGTTGACACACCAATCTTCACAACATGACACTTTAGTTTCCTGGCTTCAATGCCTCAAACACGATAGGGAGAACCACGAAGAAGATGGTCATTATGTGAACCATGTTCAGCATCTTTGCCTTCTTAGACAAAGGGAGGATATCCCCGTAACCAACCGAGGAGCTGGTAACAGTACTAAAGTAGTAAGCGTCCAACGGCCCTTCGAACCCGAAGTGATCCTCGGTTTCATCCTGGTCAAGTATCCAGTACAGCTCTGCGAAAACAATCACCACCAGAATATTTGAGATGATGCTGCTGACAAGGACACCGTCCTTCAATATATTAAACGAACCAATCTCACGGAACCCTCCGTTTTTATGGAGCATCCTTAGAAGCACCGCTGAAAACGCTGCCGTCACTAGTCGAGAGTACATATTTGTGATCCACGAGATATAATATAAATGTATATATATATATTATTCGAACGAGGAAGGCGTATCATGAATCATGTCTCCTCAGTGGCCAACATGATACACGCTAGCGTGGATTCGTGTGTCTCACACATCAACGAGGCAGACGAGGCACTATCTCGGCGAAGAGTAGACGATGGGTGCGTTCACCTACAAAACGCATTTGGTGTTGCCAAGTTTATACTCGTGTACGCAATACAATCTGGGACTCGGAACTCCCCCGTGGTGTCACAGGCCCTCGAGAGATTGCGGACGGTGATTAATACACTGGACGAAATTTCTAGGATACAGGGATGGGGGGACAAGTGCACGAGGTACATGGACAAGAAGAGAAAGCTAGGGTCGAACTACGAGAACGTCTCTGTCGACATGGCACAAGAAGTGCGGACGATGAAGAGAATGATTATGTAGTACCCGCGAGAGAGTTTACCTGTTCGTCAGGGATTCGATTGGTTCGTGTCGCCCATGTTCCAGCATTTGGAATACGTGTTGCATATGTTCTTGTGGCCATCGAGACCAACCTTCTTGGTGTAGAGAAGAGTGCGGAAAAAATATTCCGGCTCGGACATCTTCTTTAGAATAGGCTTGCTTAGTTCCACGGTCCATGAAGGGTTTTCAGGGGTAGACACTGGCTTCCACATTTTACTACTCTTACTACTCTTACTACTCTTACTACTCTACAAGTTTACAAATATTTAAGTGCTGAATACCCCAAGATACTTCAAGAATACTTCAAGCATACTCGTCAATGAAAGTCAGGCGCTTCGTCGGCATCATGTGACCCCACTCGGTGTTCACAATACCCTCCGCCACGAGACGGTCGACACAGGCCCGTCGAACGGTAGGGTGGAGCTTCATGACGTCGTCGTCGGCTCCACTGCAGCTGGAACACCTGCGCATCCCGCCCAAACACCTAGACCACGGGCTACAGTGCTTGCCATCGAACTTGACAATCAAATCTCTTATACCAGGGTAGGCCTTGTTCATGATGCGCATATTCATGGCGTAATCGAACCTCTTGGAGGACTTGGAAGCCTCGTACGCGGCGTTAGACATCTTAACCTTGTCGAAATCCGCAACGACCCATATGAAACCTTCAGGAAGAGACATGGTCACGTTGGCCATGCCGACACCGCGCCTACCGCCCAAGTCCGAATGGGACTTCGAGACTATTCCCAGTGATAGGCACAAACGGTGCATCTTCTCGCGGAATTCGGCAGAAACAGAATACATGGTCAGACTCCCGTAGTGGAGACAGTCGTCCACGATCTCGATGACGTCCTCGTCTGGATAAAACCCACAGCAAACAGACCACGCGGTCAACCAGTCCGATGTATCTCCGTGAGAAGCTTCCGATCCATAACCCTCGATACTAGAAACAACTGTCCCGGGAGACGAGGACAAAAGAGAGGCTTTGCACGCGTCAACCTGGATGGAGCTCATCTATGTCTTGGTGGGACCCTCGTGGAGCCGAGTGGAGAGTGACTACACGAGGGTCCCACCTGAGTCAATGGTTCCATGCGTGGTTCTATACACGGTTCTATGCGTGGTTCTATAAGTGGTGTCATGCGTGGTTCGATTAGCAGTTTTTTCACACAGGGACGCGTTTGGAAAGCATGAATAGATATATAAACAGGAGATTGTCGAAATGGTGTACAAGAAAACCCCTGCGTTCGCGGCGATCAAGTCGCACATCAAGCTGTTTAACATTGTGCGGAGCGAGTACGATGAAGAATCAACCATCAACAGGGAGGGGTCTTTCTCTACATACTACCTGAACAACCGCTGGGACTATGTCAACATGGCAAGGGAATGCGTCAGGAACAAGAATATCTTGTACAGCTGCAACATCACACCACTCCGGAAGGGGAGCGCGGTAGACGGAGGACCTTTCTGGTTCAAGATCGAACAGACACGATCCGACGGCTACAAGCTATCACCGGAGGAAATATGCGACCTTTTCTGGAAGAAAATCAACAGGGAAGGGTTCAGCCTTTACATCCTGGGAATGGATTTTCATGAAATTACAACCAACATCAATTCCTGCATACAAGAATCGAAGGAACACGCGGTGCCGATGAAGGTTACTCTGGGAGACGTTGTCATGTCTTGCAAGAAGATCAACAAGGACAAGTCCCGGTCGTGGTACGGCTACCCATGTCTTCTAGCTCTAGACACGGGGAAGTTCAAGAAAAGCGTCGTTAACATCTCGCGTCCCAATACCGAGGGACGTTCCAGAAAGGGATCGGTCGCGACGACACCGGCCAAGGGTATCTACCCGGTAACGACAATAAAACCCCTTGTAGTAAGAACCATGGGGTTTAAGGAAAGGAGCCTACCAGTTACTGCAAACTTCAAGTAAATGGAGTCAGTCATTCCTGATAATATTGCTCCCTATAGAGCTATGTTTACAGTCGACTACCAGGTAGAGGAGATCTATAGCCGCAGAGAATGCAAACCGTCCCAACATTCTTCGCAAGGCCCTTACCCCATCTAACAGTATAACCCGGTCTCCCTCTGTGCCATTCATCATGCCCATTTCCTTGAGCAATCCATCTACAAAGAGCTTCTTCATGCTGGGGTCTCCGCCTGATTTGTATATCTTGTCTCCTTCTGCAATCAACGCGTCCGCGAGTCTCACCAGCTTTCGGTGAAAAGGCTGCCTACCATGTCTAAACCTACCCGTGACCAACTGCTCCTTTGTAAGAACTTGCGATTCGGCCGGGACCAATTCAAACAACTTTTCAACGAACGGGAGTGGGACTTGTAACCTAGAGCAAGAGTACCCTAACTTGCCCAGAAGAGTACGCGAATTTGGTTCACCCAGTAGATAATTTTGAATCATCTCTCCCTTTATTATGTCCAAGACTTCATCATCACTCATGTCAATCTTGTCATCTAGTAAAAACTTGGCGTGCCTATTGTATATCCTGTCCCATGTAGTACAAGTCCCATATCGACGCACATAACTTGCCAAGTAACTATTCGCGTCTACACCGTCGTTAGACAAACTCTGTGGGCCAAATTTATTCATGCTTTCTCTCATGGACAGGACACGGATGTGGTTTTTTTTGTACACCCTGGCAAGAAAATACAATGTATACATGATGTCATATATTGAAACCACGCCATGCTCTTCTTCCCAGGCTCTAGTTGCGAAACGCGCCTGATTAAAGTCGTCAGGTGGTACCGTAGCTCGTAAATGATCACGAAGAAAACCCATTTGATACACGTGCCTAAGGAATCTCTCGTTTTCAAGGACGGGCTTTTTCTTGAATAATACAGGGAGGTGGCCTTTTACATAATCAGGATCCGATTTATCCGGTAGCTCTAATTCATCCTTGTCAAACGTAGAAACGTCGAAGACAGAACGACTGTCGCGACCGTCGTGCCCCCTCTTGTGCAGAAATCGTTCGTCCGCATGATACCCCCAGGGATTGTTGTACCATATAAATGTGGTTGTCTTGGTTTTGTACACGTAGACGCTGGTTTTGTGACTGTCAATAACCGAAGGATTTATACGAGTCAGCCTGTGAATATTCTGCCCTCCCGGCTCGTCATTCTTGATGATTTCAAGGAGAGTACTCAAAGTGTTGGCAGATGACCCGGTTAAACGCAACAATGGGCCCACGACGATTGAGGAAAGCACGTGACCAGTACATATCACACTGGGTTTATTCGAGGCAACCACCGGGTGATCAAGTATGTCTCCCAGAGTCGTCATGTACTTCCTTCCACCCTTGGCTTTCTTCATGCCCTGGTCAGCTTTCTCATCCCCCTCCCTACCTCTTTTTGATGGGTCCATCGAGAGTGTTGCACTTTATACCATACACGATATAAAATAAAAAACACGGGGCCCAGACTTTTGATTATGGAGACCAATTCGTGATGGGTGGATTGAAGGTGAGAGTTCTTGACATTTGATACGTGGGATCAAAGGAATGAATGGGGTTCTGATTCAATACGACGTCGCTTGCTAGACGAGTCTTCCTGTTCTACAATCCAATCAGAGATTACCATACTTAGAGCACGAGAAAGATCCCGGCGGAAA
>CALKLP010000289.1 GCA_937991965.1 uncultured Verrucomicrobiales bacterium | reverse complement strand
AATCATACCAAGATGGCAAATATCGTAATAGGAATCTCGGGCTCGATCGCCGCGTACAAGGCGGCAGACATGACCTCAAAGCTCGTTAAGCTGGGGCATACCGTCCACTGCGTCATGACCACGAGCGCCACGGAGTTTATTACACCGCTCACCTTGCAAACCCTTTCTAGGAATCCTGTGCTTGTCTCTCTTCAGGACGAAAAAGACAGCTGGAAACCTGGGCACATCGCTCTCGCAGACTCGGCTGACTTGCTTTTGATCGCGCCTGCAACCGCTAATACGATTGGACTGATGGCGAATGGACTCGCTCCAGATCCCTTAACCAGTATTTACCTAGCAACGAAGGCACCCGTCTTAATCGCGCCCGCCATGAACGGGAAGATGTGGGAGCATCCTGCGACCCAACGGAATGTTACTGCCTTGAAAAACGATGGCTGCCAATTCATCGGGCCAGAAGAAAACGGGATGCTCGCGTGTGGATACGAAGGAGCAGGACGACTCTGGGAAGTTGATGGCATTCTGGAATCCGCTGCAAAATTGTTAACAAAGCATTAGCAAAAATCGCTAGAACTTAAGTTTCCTTAAACTTTTTTGAGGTTCTAGACACTTTCCGCTTGCAGTAAGTGATGTTTTATAGATTTTTTGTTTACATATATTTCCTATGTCTACTGAATTCCCATTTCTAGAATCCTATCCCAAGAACAAACAAGAGTTTGTTTCTGGGCAATATCGTAAGCTTATTGACCTTTTCAACCAAATTTCCGAAACGATGCATCACCAAACGGAGGATGCTCTGTCAAACAAGCTGGAAGGAAGTGAGGCCTCCGGTAGCGGAATGCATCAAGGTGATGCTGGCAGTGAAGCCTATGACCGTGAATTCGCCCTCAACATGCTAGGTAAAGAAGTAGACTCCCTCAAAGAGATCGAACAGGCAATCAAGCGTGTTGAAAACGGTAAGTATGGCACCTGTGAAATGTCAGGAGAAGAGATTCCAGAAATGCGCCTAGAAGCCATTCCATTTGCCCGTTACACCGTGCAATGCCAAGCAAAGTGCGAGGAGGAACAGAAGAATAACCCCGCCCCGAAACAAGATGATTACGGATTTAGTGGATTTGGCGAACAAACTCCTACGAATTCTCTTGACGAGGACTAAATAATAATCAATATCAACAACCCGTTATGGCAAGAGACATCATCATCCTCGAATGCACTGAAGCGAAAGCTGAAGGCAAACCCACATCTCGTTACAATTCTACACGTAACAAGAAGAGTCTTCGTACCCCTGGACGACTTGAGAAAATGAAATTTAATCCATTCCTCAACCGCCGCACCCTGCACCGCGAACTCCGCTAATTCCCTTTAACCTTTTACATATATACTATTTTATGTCTGAACCAAAAACAATCGAGCGCCGTATCGCCTTCCGTAAGGCTAACCGCAGCATGCCACGTCGTCGCGTTGACATCCCAGTGGAAAAAATGAACATCCACAATACGGATCTACTAGAGAGATTTACCTCTGAAACAGGTAAAATCATTCCTCGCCGTGTCACTGGTATTTCTGCTAAGCTTCACCGCAAGATTACACGTGAAATCAAGCGTGCACGTGCTCTCAACCTCATGCCATAAGGCACAAATGCAATTTTAATTCATAAACCTATCGGATTCCGATAGGTTTTTTTGTTTCCAAACATAATGTCCAACTTAGTTGATACCCAAAATGAAAAGGACGATCGTAACCTTGCGATCGATCGTGTAGGCGTAAAAGCTCTGCGCTACCCCATGTCGATCAAAGACCGTGACGGAGCCATCCAAAACACAGTCGCCACACTCTCACTTGCGGTGGACCTCCCAAAGGAATTTAAGGGCACTCACATGAGTCGCTTCGTGGAAGCCCTCAACGCCAACCAAGAACCACTAGAGGTCAGCACCATTGTGAGCTTACCACAGAGCCTCCTAGAGAGACTCCCCTCTCATCGTGCTCACATCAACCTAAGATTCCCCTTCTTTCGTAGCAAGCCCGCTCCTGTTACCCAAAAAGCGGGTTTACTCGACTACGAGGTAGAATTCGATGTGGAGACTGATCGAGACAATAAAACCGACCTCACTCTCACAGTTTATGTCCCGGTTACAACACTCTGCCCCTGCTCCAAGGCCATTAGCCAATATGGAGCACACAACCAACGCGGAACGGTCACCTTATCTGTCAAAATGACCTCCCCGATATGGATCGAGGACCTTATTGAACTAGTAGAAACCTCAGCCAGTGCTCAGCTCTACAGCTTATTAAAACGCGAAGACGAAAAATTCGTGACAGAACAAGCTTATGAAAATCCTGTTTTTGTCGAAGACCTCGTGCGGAACGTCGCAACCAAGGCAAAGGGGAATCCGGAAATCACGTGGTTCCGCGTAGAAGCCGAAAACTACGAGTCGATTCATAATCACAATGCTTACGCCGTGATTGAAGGCTAAACGTCTGAGGTCATGGAAAAGGTGCTGATCGTCGACGGCCATAGTGCGATATTCTCCACTCCTTGGCTACGCGAACTACATCAGACAAACAATGACTCGGGCCGAGATGCTTTAATCCGAGAGCTTTCAGACTATCAAAACCTTTCCGACACTTACGTAATTCTAGTCTATGATGGGAAAGGGAACACAATAGGCCAACAGGGCGGCACCGAACAAGAGATCTTAATCCTCTATTCCCGCACTAACCAAACCGCCGATACAATTATCGAGCGCTTAGCAGCCAAGCATGCGAAGAAGCATGATGTGCAGGTCGCAAGTAACGACCTTATGGTTTTAGAGTCATGCTATGCCTCTGGAGCACACACCATGAGCATAGATTCGCTTTGGGATAAAATCGACTACGACCTCGGAAAGCGGAGTCAACACCGCCGATCGTAATTAAGGAACATTTAAGCCCGTCTTAGCATACACCCATTTCGTGACTTTCCCGTTTCTCACAAGCGCCTTTGCAACAACGGGTTGCTTCCCAAAAATCGTTTCTTTTTCGTATGTCGCAAAGCCGATTTGATACTCAGTATTACTCAACGTTTCATTCTCACCCGTTTCCCATTTAAGCACCCCATCAAAGGAGAACTCCGAAACCATTTTTTTCTTTATGCTTTCTTGCATCGCATTGATTAAATCCGCTTCAGCAAGTATTTCCGTCAACGGCCCACTAGATTCGACTGCTTTAGGCTCTGACTTAGGCTTTTCTACCATTACACTGTTTTTGCTTTCGAGTTCTTTCTGAGCCGCAATACGCGCTTCTTCCTCTGCGGCTTTAAGCTTAGCTTTCTCCTCTGCTGCTTTTTTGCGATCTGCATCCGACTCGATTCCTAAAACATCATACATTCTCTTTTCACCAATCGCCTTCAGCACATCTGTTTGCTGAAAAGGAACTTCACCAGAAAACTTGCCAGATTGATCTGTTATTCGCAACATTCCTCCACCAAACCCCAGAACTTTGGCATTATAGCTTTTCTCTAGCTGCAAGGTCATTCCCCCACTATTTTTCAGCTGAGCAGCTTCTCTTAACTTCACCTCCGCGGGCATTTCCTCTGGTGTGATTGAATTCATGTCAATATCGAAAGACATTCTTCCGTTAGGACCAGAAACAGTAACTTTCTCCAATGAACTATCACCTGCACCTTCCATAGTAAATGCTAATGGATAAGCGACATATCCAATCCCAAGACTGACCAAGAAAATAATAATGTAATTAAGCATATATATTTCTTATGGATATCTACCAATTAATCAAAGATTATTTTGCAATTTTATGACATGAAAAAGCCCCGACAGACATTGTCGAGGCCTCATACGTTTATTCGCATTTTCAGAAGTTACTCCACACTCTTGAGTTCCTGCTTAATCTTCATTGCATAAGGAATGTCACCAAGAGCACCAGCTCCCATAGGCGTCCCTTCAGGAACACTCATTTGCATCTTCATTTCAGACTCCATTTTACGGGTCACATTTAGATTCGTATCATGCCAAAGTACACCATCAAATTTTTCTGCTTTAATACTCATCGCCATTCCACCCATTTCGATGGAACCATCCATCTCAACCGAGAAGGAGATCTTCGCATTACTGTTCCCGTCCAGATTCTCATACCCCTCAAGCTTATAAGAATACTTCACTTCTATAGGTTCAGCGGCGACCCCACCCATCGACATTTTAGAATCTATAGTCCACGTATCTCCCACACTAAGAGCCTTGTCGGGAAACATTAACAAAGCCTGTTCCAACCCCTCTATTAATTGATCACTCGTCACTCCGATCTGAGCCGCTGGCACGTTGTCATGAGCCTCGAACGACTCGACAACATTTCCCTTATCATCAAAAATCGCTCCTGAGGACATCCCTAAAATCCCCTTCATCATCGATGCTAAAGGGCTATTCTGAGCGGATTCATCTGCAGAATCATACGACATGGGGGGCATCCCTCCCGCGATTGTCTTCATTGCAAATCGGTCAATCGTTACCGTGACTTTTTCCCCTTTTGGGTCTTCCGCAACATCTGTTGAAAATTCAATTGTTGTATCAGAAACAATATCCATTGCCTCCTGAGTCATCGGATTTTTCATCTCCATACTAACATTCGCTTCCTGAATGATGGTATATGTTTTTCCAGGTTCAAAATCAAATTTAAGCTTTTGTGCGTCTTCTGCGAACACAACGCCGCCAAGACCAAGTGACAGCAGTAATAATGTACTTTTCATCATTGTGTGGTTGTATCAGGCTGAAAAGATTGGTCAATTCATACTTACAAGGAATGAATCCCCCTTTGCAATTTCAAAACATATTGACATCATTGATCGCCTCTCATCTTACTTTTATACACCTTTAAAACGTCTATCGGTTCTAAAATCATTAGTTTCAAATTTGTCACAGAGTAGAGATTATGATTCTTTCTTTAGGTTCACTGAAGAGGAACTTTCTTTCTCTCATAAATTCTTGCAACGTCTTCCTCGAAGACCTAGAAAGTTCCAACCTATGGACTTCTATAGCACTAAAACCCCAAGCTACAAGGTTGACCTCAAAGAAGCGGTTATTCGCTCACTCCCACCTGACAACGGCCTCTACATGCCAGAGCAGATCCCGGCTCTTTCTGACGAATTCTGGGCAAACTGGCGCGAGTATTCCTTTGCCGAACTCGGATTCCAAATCGTAAATCCTCTTCTTGGCAATGACATTCCTGAGGCTGATCTCCGTGCTATTGTAGAAGAGGCTATCAACTTTGACGCTCCACTCGTCAAACTAACCGATACTCTCTCGATCCTTGAGCTTTTCCAAGGCCCAACCCTGGCTTTCAAAGACTTCGGAGCACGTTTCATGGCACGCCTTATGGGTTACTTAACTCGCGGAGATGATACAATGTTGACCGTTCTTGTGGCAACCTCGGGTGATACAGGAGGCGCAGTCGCTAGTGCCTTCCATAAGGTTCCAGGAACACGCGTTGTGATCCTCTACCCAAAAGGGAAAGTCTCAGCTCTTCAGGAAAAGCAGCTTACTACTCTGGGCGACAACATCCACGCCCTTGAGATCGATGGAACTTTTGATGATTGCCAACGCATGGTCAAGGCCGCGTTCTTAAACCGTGAACTCTCAGAGAAGCTGAATCTCACCTCTGCCAACTCGATCAACATTTCGCGACTCATTCCGCAGAGCTTTTACTACTTCCATGCCGCACGACAACTACCAGAGGGAATGCTCCCGACCTTTGTTATCCCTAGCGGAAACTTCGGCAACCTCACCGCAGGCCTACTCGCCCAAGAAATGGGACTCCCCATCAAGCACTTTGTCGCTGCGACCAATGTCAACGACGTCGTCCCCAACTACCTCAAGACGGGTGACTACCAACCCCGCCCTTCCACGGCTACCATCTCTAACGCGATGGATGTCGGCGCCCCTAGTAACTTCGCGCGCATGAACGAGATCTACTCAGGCAACTGGGAGCACATGCGTGAGCGGATCGAGGGATACGCCTACGATGATGCTACTACGCGTGATGCAATCAAACGCACCGCAGAAAGCCATGACTACCAAGTCTGCCCGCACACCGCCATCGGAGTCCTCGCGGCTGAAGAATGGGCGACCTCTCACCCAGAGGATCACAACGTCGTTCTAGCCACCGCGCATCCTGCTAAATTCCTCCCTACGATGGAGGAAGAACTCGGCGCTGGAGCGACCCATATTCCGGAGCGCCTCGCCTGTCTTTCTGAATTACCGAAAGAGGCCACCCTCATGCAACCGGACGAGCAAGCCCTCCAAGACTGGATTACCAACACCCTGTAAGCAAACCTATCCGCGTGGCAAAAATATCGAACATCCCCTCGGAGCAACGGCCACGTGAAAAACTCGTCCAGCAAGGGGCTCACACCCTCTCTGACGCGGAATTGATCGCGATCTTCTTGCGCACGGGCGTGCAAGGAGCAAGCGCAATTGAGGTCGGAAAGCAGCTGATCGAAAAGCACGGCTCTCTCAGTAAACTAGGGCGACTGGATGCTACTGAAATAGCCCAAGAGAAAGGGTTGGGACTAGCGAAAGCCTCGCAACTACTCGCCTGCTTTGAACTTGGAGCCCGTGTCGCGAAGGAAGAACTCATGACGCAGAAAATGGATGGCCCTGCCACCATAGCAGAATTTCTCAGCCCCATTCTAGGACATCGCAGCACTGAGACCCTGCTCGTGCTAGCCGTCGACCGAAAGCTCAATCTCATCCGCTACCAAGAAATCTCTAGCGGCGATGTCAGCTCCACTATTGCTCACCCGCGTGACATTTTACGCCCCGTCATTCTCCATCAGGCCGAAGGCTTTTTTCTCGCCCATAATCATCCCTCAGGCGACTCTGCTCCCAGTAATGCCGACCTCGGCATGACTAAAAAAGTGGCCGAAGCCGCTAAGATCATGCACGTCAGCTTTCACGATCACTTAATTATTGGTAAACCTTCTGCTGGCCAAAAAGGGTATTACTCCTTTAAAGAAGCAGGTAACCTATAACGCGATGTCAATCCACCCAACCGCTCAAATCAGTGACTCCGTCACCCTTGCTGATAACGTCACCATCGGCCCCTTCTGCGTGCTCGATGGAAACATCATAATCGGCGCAGACACGACCCTGCGAGCGAGTGTTCACATCTGGGGGAAAGTCACGATAGGAGAAGGTAACACGATCCACTCCCACGCTGTGATTGGGGATTACCCACAAGACACCTCTTACACTCCAGAAATCCAGAGTGAAGTCATCATCGGCGATCATAACAACATCCGCGAAAGCGTAACGATCCACCGCGGCGCGGCTGAGGGAGGAACCACCCGTATTGGCGACCATTGCATGCTCATGGCAGTCTCCCATGTGGGGCACGACTCCTGCATTGGCGACCACACCATCATTGCTAACAATTGCATGTTAGGCGGTCATGTATCGGTTGGCAGCCGCGTCTTTTTAGGAGGAGGCGCGGGACTGCACCAGTTTGTCAAAGTCGGCGATTACGCCATGTGCCAAGGCAACAGCTCCATCTCACAAGACCTCCCTCCCTACTGCATGTCCTACGGCATCAACAGCCTCCTCGGCCTCAATACCGTTGGCCTCAAGCGCGCAGGCTTCACCCTCGAGGAGAGAAAAGAAATCAAATCCCTCTTCGCCCTCCTTTATCAATCCGGCCACAACCTCACAGAGGCAATCGCACTAGCCGAGAAAACAGACTGGTCTAAGACTGCGATACCTCTGCTCGAAGCCGTGCGTAATCCCTCCCGCAAGCGAGTGATGACCCGGTGACTATACCACAAAGACCAACGAATCATTCTCCACTCGCCCCTCGATGGTATCACCATCCTTGAACTTGCCTTCCAGCAACTGCAAGGACAGTTCATCCAGGAGGTACTTCTGAATCGCGCGCTTAAGCGGCCTTGCTCCATATACGGGTTCATACCCCTTGTTGCCAAGGAATTCGATCGTTTCTGGAGTAAGTTCAGCGTTAATCAGCGAGCATAACAAGACGATGCTTACCTCATCCTTTTTGACGATCCATCCTTGCAAGCTTAGACATTTCGTTTATCTTCAGCGTATATGGAAATCATCCCTCTTATTCTCGCCGTAGTCGCAGTCATTTTCGCCCTGTTTGTCTTCTTCGTCTTGATGAAGTTTTTCAACACATGGCTTCGAGCATTATCCTCTGGCGCCGCGGTTTCCTGGGGAGCGTTAATTGGAATGTTTCTGCGTAAAGTTCCTTTCGCTGAGATTGTTAACGAGCGTATTACAGCAGTGAAAGCTGGACTTGATATTACGACCAGTGATCTGGAAGCGCACTACCTCTCCGGAGGAGATGTAAACAACGTTGTTCTCGCTCTAATTGCTGCAGACAAGGCGGGCATCGATCTCTCCTACGAGCGTGCTTGTGCGATTGATCTCGCTACCAAAGATACCGGAAAAACCGTTCTTGATGCGGTCAGAACCTCTATCAACCCGAGAGTAATTGATTGTCCTGACCCTGCGTCTGGGATAACAAAAATCACCGCAGTCGCCAAAGACGGAATTTCTGTAAACGTCCGTGCTCGAGTAACGGTGAGAACCAACCTCGAAACCTTTGTCGGTGGTGCACTTGAAGAAACAATCATTGCCCGAACGGGTGAAGGCATCGTCACCTCGGTCGGTTCTGCTGATTCGTATAAAGCGGTTCTCGAAAACCCGGATTCCATTTCGCGTCTTGTTCTAGAAAAAGGAATCGATGCCTCAACCGCCTTTGAAATCCTCTCCATCGATATCGCAGACGTTGATGTTGCCGATAACGTGGGTGCACGTCTCCAAACGGAACAAGCAGAAGCCGATAAGCAAATCGCCCAAGCAAACGCTGAAGTTCGTCGCGCTGCGGCCGTTGCCCATGAACAAGAAATGGCTGCCCGCACCCAAGAGATGCGCGCTAAGGTTGTCGAAGCTGAAGCAGAAATCCCATTGGCGATTGCTGAGGCCTTCCGTAGCGGAAACCTAGGCATCATGGACTACGCCAAGTATAATAATATCGAGGCCGATACCGACATGCGCACGACCATCGCGAAGGATCAGAAATCGGAAGACTAATTCTCCCTTGGTGAACAAAAGTTCCCCCTCCGTAAACCAACCGTCCTCATGGATAATCTCCCATTAGACCCGCAAGCGATCATCTTCATTGTGGTGGCCTTAATTGGCTTCATTCACTCCACCTTTTTCAAGAAAAAGAAAAAGGAAGAGCAACCGTATGACCAACCCCGTCCATTTGAGCCGACTACCGCAGAAGATGACGATCCTCTAGGTGATTTTCGTCGCATGATTCAGGAGGCACGGGCAGAAGCGGAGCAGAAGAAGGCCCCTGCCCCTGTTGTTGCTGAGCGGGCACCGCAGCTCGTTATCCCTCCAGTTCAGCCCCCGGAAGAACCTGTTGCCACCCCTTACGCGACAACTCCCGTAGATTTACCTGCCCCGCGTGCTTCGGCCTTTCCTCCCAGCGGCTCGCCGAAACGTAAAACCACTAAGAAACAGCCCGGAGAGCTTACGATCAATTCGCTTCTCTCCTCTCCATCTGCGTCTCGGAAAGCCATCATCCTGACGGAGGTTCTGGGCAAACCGATGGGACTTCGCTAGATCCATGGCAACGGATGCGCACAATCCACTTCAAACTCTGGAGCAAGTTTTCGGGTTTACGGCCTACCGCCCAAACCAAGAGGTCTTGGTCAACGGCGTCTTAGCGGGCAAAGACGTGTTCGGAGTAATGCCCACGGGCGGCGGAAAATCCCTCTGCTATCAACTCCCTGCCGTAATCCTTCCCGGCTGCGCGGTCGTGCTCAGTCCACTCATCGCTCTGATGAAAGATCAGGTCGACAATGCCTGCGCGATGGGGATTAAGGCCGCCTGTATCACGAGCCATGTAACCTTGGACGAGAAGCGCGAAATCGCCCGCGCCTACCGCGACGGCACGCTGGATCTCCTCTACGTGGCACCTGAACGATTAGCCTTAGGTTCCTTTATCGACTTTCTGCAGCAGCGCCCGCCTAGCTTTTTTGCGATTGATGAAGCCCACTGTATTTCTGAATGGGGGCATGATTTCCGCCCAGACTATATGTTTCTGGGAGAGTTAAAGAACCTCTTTCCCCAAGTCCCTTGCGCGGCCTTCACTGCCACTGCTACGGAGAAAGTCGCGATTGATATCAAGACGAGGCTACGGCTTCACGACCCAGTTGCGGTTCGTGCTTCATTTGATCGCACAAACTTATTTTACGAAGTGCGCTCCCGCACGGATGGAAACCAACAACTACTCGATTTCATCCAAGATCAGCCTCAGGGAAGTAGTGGGATCGTTTACCGCACCACCCGAAAAACGGTCGAAGAAACGGCCGAATTTCTGAGCCGTAATGGGATTCAAGCGCAGGCGTATCATGCCGGTATGGAAGCAGGAGAACGCACAAAAATTCAAGACGACTACATTCGGGACCACTATCAAGTCATCGTCGCGACGGTGGCCTTTGGGATGGGGATCGATAAGCCTGATGTGCGCTTTGTGGTGCATTACGACCTACCAAAAACGATCGAGGGCTATTACCAAGAGACAGGACGCGCGGGACGCGATGGCGACCCTTCGCGCTGCCTCCTCCTGCACAGCTCTAGCGATGTCGCCAAGATCGGTTACCTGATTGACCTATCAGAGGAAGATGAGGAGAAGAAACGCAACTGGGCTCTCCTCCGTCAGATGGATCGCTACGCCTCATCTTCAGTGTGTCGCCGCAAGAGCTTGCTAGGTTACTTTGGCGAGGTTTACGCTCGCGAAAACTGCGGAGCCTGTGATGTATGCGCGGGGCATTTCAAGGAAATCGAGGCCACCTACGAGGCTCGTGTCATGCTCTCCGCCATTGCCCGCACCAAACAACGCTTCGGCTCTGCCTACTTGTGCGAAATCGTGACGGGAGCCAACACGGATCGGATCAGAAGTTTCGGCCATAACGAACTCAAGACCTACGGGTTAGGAAAAGGAAAACCGCGTCCCTACTGGCGCCGTCTCATCGATGCCTTACTCGCGGAAAACTACCTCGTGATTTCTGAAGGTGAATACCCCGTGCCCCAAATGACCGCTGCCGGACAGGCTCTCATGAAAGGCGAAGGCGAATTCCACCTACGCGAAGACACCCGTATCGAACCGTCCAAAGCGCGTAAAAACACGACGGCAGCAAACGATGATCCAGAATACGATCAAAGTATTTTCGAGGTCTTACGCAAACTTCGCACAAAAATCTCGGACGAAGAATCCGTTCCTCCCTACGTAGTCTTTAGTGATCGCACCCTTCGCCAAATGGCGGCCTACCAACCGAAAAATGAGAGCGAGTTCGGTCGGCTACACGGGGTCGGAAAAGCCAAGCTCGAGCGTTATGCCGAACAGTTCCTTGCGGAATTAAATGCTTATCTAGAGGAAGTTCCTGAACTGAGAGAGAAAGCGGTTGCGATCAAACGAGTATAAATCCAAGGGAGCGTGGCCGTCTCGGCCGCAATCAAAAAGCGAAAGGACTCCCTTAACGGAGTTCACGCAGAAAATTCCCCCTCTTGGAAAGCTAATGAAACGAGCGTAGAGAGATTGAAGCAGGCGGGACGCCTGCGCTCCCTTGATTTCAACTCGCCAGCACAGCAGTCGCTAAATCAACGTCAGGAGTCTCAACGCCTTCTTCCTCACAAATCAATTTAGAGCTAATTCGTGCGGATTCCAGGATCGTTGGCAGTCCACTGCCTGGGTGCGTTCCACCACCAACAAGGAAGAGGTTCTTATATCCGCTCAGCTTATTGTGTGGACGGAAATAGAGCATTTGATCAATGGTGTGCGCGAGATTGAAGGTCGCGCCCATGAAGATGCCACTATCACGCCAAGTATCTGGCGTATAGATCGCTTCCTCCACGATGTGGGAACGAAGATCTTTCATACTGGTGCGCTGCTCTAGACGATCAAGCACCTTATTACGGTACTCGATCTTCGTTTCCTCCCAGTTCATGCCGTGACGGCAGTTGATGGTTGGAACGAGAATGTAGAGTTGTGAGTGCCCTTCTGGAGCAACCGTTTTATCCGTGACGGATGAGTTTCGGATGTAGATCGACATATCATCAGAGACCACTTTCTCGCCAGAAATCTCATCGATATTCTTCTGGTAGTCATCCGCGAACATGATGTGGTGGTGAGGTTCGTCCTCATAGATGGTATCCAGACCTAGATAAAGCATGAAGGTGGAGCAAGAATACTTCTTACCTTCAAGCTGCTTCTTCGTCTTACCAAAACCATTCATAATCGAGTTCATCGCATTGGCGTAATCGGCATTCATGACCACGTGATCAGCCTTCAGTTCTTCGCCGGATTCTAATTTCACCCCAATCGCTTGCGTGCCTTTGAAGAGCACTTCTTGCACAGGCGTGTTGAGACGCAATTCCCCTCCTTCTTCCGCAAAGACTTTTGCCATCGCTTCTGGGATTTTACAAAGTCCGCCGGTTGTGTGATAGATCCCGTATTTGTATTCGGTGTAAGAGAGAATGGTGAAGAGTGCGGGACACTTCCAAGGTGACATGCCAAGATATTTTGACTGGAAGGTGAAGGCTAGCTTCAAGTTGTCATCCGGGAAGTAACGGTCTAACACATCAACCACGGTATCGCTGGTCGCAATGTAAGGAAAAACCTTGAGAAGCTCCTTTCGGCAAAAAGCCGTCAATTTATGATAAGGCTTCTGGAGCACAGGGTAAATTTTCTGCAACTTATCAGCATGATCCTCCATGAAGCGGCGATATCCTTCAGAGTGCCCGGGAAAGGCCTCTTCGATGTTCTCGGCCATCACGTCTTGGTCATAAGTTGTCTCGAGTGTTTTATCACCCCAAGTCAACTTTGTCATCGGATCTAGCTTAATTAAGTCAAGGTAATCGGATGCCTCACGACCTACTTCCGCAAAGGTTTCATCAAGGGTGAATTTCTGGTGAAGAAAGGTCGGACCGGTATCGAACGAATATTCACCCAGCTTGATTTCAGAGGTTCTCCCGCCGACTTTTGAGCCCTTCTCCACAATAGTGACATCGAACCCTCGGTTGGCTAAAATCATTCCTGCGGCCAAACCTCCAGGTCCTGCTCCTATGATAACTATGCGTTTCTTAGACATTAAAAATTATGATTACGTTTATCTCTACGATATACAACCTCTTTGCGCTAATGCTTTTTTGCTTTTTTTACGAAGTCCTATGTGATCCCAGAGTCGCATGGTTCGATTTACAAGGTTCACTCAGAAAAAACTAAGCTCCTAGACCCATTTCAAGCTAAAATTACTTTCCACTTTCTCAACCGACTTCTTTACTCAAGCGATTTCTAAAAAAGAGGTTGAATACTTTGCGTGATCTGATAGTCTCATCGTTACCTTGTAAAAAGGGGATGCCACGGTTTCGACTTTATGCTGGAAACGCTGGTTGCATGTGGAGGTTGATCGGCTGGCCTCCTAAAAAGCCGTTCAAAAACATAATTGCAGACTCAAATGAGCTCGCACTTGCTGCCTAATTAAGTAGCGAGGCCGCGCGATGACCGCCCGCGTTGTCGCCCCGCCTTTAACTACTTAGCGGGCTGGCTGAACTAACGGTTTTCCGGTTAGGGAGGTAAGACTAAAACAGGAAAATCGGAACGGATTCGTGCGAGCTGGTCGACCGTCGTTCTTAAAACAAAACCACTCGCTAAACATGTAGACGCCACGTAGAAAACGTAGAGGACTGGGGTTCGACTCCCCACATCTCCACCAATTTCTCTGACCCTTTAGCGCAATATTGCGTTAAGGGGTCATTTTTTTGCGTTCATTATGTCACTTCCAACATCAAAATTTACGTATTTATTGCGACTAGGTCTCATTAGTCCCCACTTTAATTATATGCATTAACAATGCACATGTCTCTCGATGCTCAGTTGGTCTAAGGCTTGCTAATCAAAGTTGAATTGCGTCCAAAGCTTACATCCCCTGAAAAAAATGCGAAGTTACTTATCATAGGTAATGGAATGGTGGGGCTACATCTCTGCAAGTCCCTTGTGAAGCGCGGATTGCATGAAACCCTTTCTATCCAAGTTGTCGGGAGTGAGTCTGTACCTGCTTATGATCGTATTCACCTCTCTTCCTACGTAAAAACTCGGGAATCAGAGAGCTTGATTCTCGAAAAAGAAACATGGTATGAGGAACAAGGAATCCAACTTACGCTTGGGCAGCCGATCAACTCTATAGATCTCAAAAAGAAAGAGGCAGTTTCTGTAGATGGTACAGCCTTCGCTTACGATTATCTTGTTTTTGCTACTGGATCGAGAGCTTTCTCCCCACCAATCGAGGGAATTGATCATAACAATGTCATCCTCTACCGTAATATTACAGACATTCAGAAAATTGTCGAAGTCGCTGAGGGTAAAATACACGGCACAATTATTGGAGGAGGCTTACTAGGACTAGAAGCTGCACAGGCGCTTCAAGAACTCAAACTGAAGTCTTCAGTCATACACTTAGGAGGTCATCTCATGTCTTCCCAGCTCACCCCTGCGGCCGCCAAGCCCTTACAGAACCAAGTCGAAG
>CALKLP010000288.1 GCA_937991965.1 uncultured Verrucomicrobiales bacterium | reverse complement strand
TGCTCTGCATGTTCCTGACACCAAGGGCTGCTGCTGCTGGATTGCGTGAATGTAGTTGGCCTGGGTGATTTTCTCGGCGGCTGCTGTCGCCGGATTGCACGAATCTGCTTGCCCTGGGTGGATTCTTGTGCAATCTTACGGGATGTTCGCTCATGTTTGCTGGGTGACGACGCGGGTGACTGCTGGTGAGGGTGATAGCAGTCTTGCTTTATGCCCCAGATTTCGAAAAACGAGGAAAGAAAACACAAACAACCCCGCGCTCGATAAATATAGAAGATATTTGTGCATTAAAATCAAGGAAAAAAAAAAGGAAACTTAAAAGGTTCACATCTTTGAAAAAAAGGCGCCAAGTAGAGAAACTATGCCGACACATTGGCCGTCGCCTCTGGCGCACCAATACCGGGCACACAACGACGCTGGAACCTTTGGCCCGTACTTCTGTGGAATGGAAGTGGCCACATAACGAAGGAATCTACGTCCTAAATCACCTGTTTAGTTCAGTAACTGCACAAACAGGTTAGCTGTTGCCGGTGTCGGAAAAAAACCATTTGCTGGAACCCCCGAAGAAAATGTTACTTGTCGATTGATTGCTCGGGCGATGATTCCTCCCCACCGATGACGGCAAGTTCCCTCTCCCATGAAACCTTAACATCACTAGGCGGAGACCTTTGTCCGCACCTTTGCCGAGCTCAATAGTTCACGCAATAGCTTACGTGTCCTTCACGATCGACTCGGCATACGACACGAGCACCTTTGTCCGGTGCCATTGCCGAAGATGCGACCTCACCAGACAGAGCACGCACGGTAAATCCCCTATTCAGTTGGGAAACCGCACGACTTACTTGGCCCTTTCCTGTGCCGAAGACGCATAACTCACTACACGATAGTGAGGGGGGGGGCGTTTAAAAATGACCAAAACGCGTCCCACATTATATAATATCTAACGTATATGTAGGGAATCAGCATGATAAGTCGGATAGTTGGCCCCTTCCAGAAACGACCATTTACAACAGTAGTCCGAAAAACAACTAGGTAGTGGCTTTAGCCGTGCTGACCCACAGCTATTAATATATCTCAACTATGGCGTGTGGTCGCTGTTTTGGCGTTGACACTATGGGCTGACGAGCTGGGGTTAATACTTCGAGTATGTTATTTTTGGCACTTCATTGCAAGAGGACATTGATTAATCAACTTGTCACTATTGGCAAAGGTGTTAAAGGTGCACATTCGGATATCTTCAAGAGGGTATATAATTATGTTGTTGCGGATGGGTCTTGGAGATTTTACCTCCGTACGGTGGGAGAATATTGTACAATTCAGCGTGTGTGGCGTCTGTTGCTTTGTCGCGTTTGTTTTCCAGCTCATCTGACGGAGGTTATTTTCCATTCTTTTACGTTTTTCTTGTGGACACAACCTGTGTTCACAGGTACATTTGATTGTCTCCCCGGTGCGTGCCTCCAGTTACAGTACTCAGGATTGGTAGTTTTAGCGGAGGATAAAAGTCGTGCTACGTGGACGAACAAGCAGGGCGACTGTTGTTGCTTGTACTCGTAGCACGATAGCAGCCGTGACGGTGTTTCGAAGAGCTTCGGGGGCATGGGGTGTGCGAATCCTGGTTGTGGTGGCTTGCAAAAAGCATGACGTCGTGCTAGTGAACAAGGGTCGGTTACATAAAATTATTATAAACGCGAGACAAGCCATCTCGAAGAAACATATTGTTTGCTGCGATCGGAACCGAACATGCACTTATGAGATTCACAAGGTGCCACCAGAATAAAACCCAACCTACCAGCTGTTCAAATTGTAGATGCATTATCATTGCAAAAACGCTCTGAACAGTAAACCAGTCAAAGCCGGCCGAAAACAACAGTCACTCCGGTTACTTTCTGTAAGAAAACTGCTTCCTACCAGGCGTTAGTTAGAAATCACCGTCCGGTGCCCATATACAAGTACGAGTACCTGGAGTGCCTTGGTGTCAACTATACGTAGATATGTACCACTGTCATGTCGAGTATTATTAACCGCCAGAAATGTACAGTCTTCCTCCATCTGTGACATTGGACCTACCAACCAAAGCTTCGGCAGGGGGGGGGGTGTACCCCCCATTAAATTTTGATTACCGGGCTTGAGCCACTCCCGCCAGCGACTGTGTATTATACGGAGAAAACATGTTTTTGGTGTATTTCGCAGCGCAGCGTGGCTTACCATGTCATCGCGCGGAATGGTATTGCAAATACAGAACGACACAGGAAAGCTTAAGACCGAAAAGGCAATGAAGAGTCACTCGCGCGAGTGACCCTGACCGACTGTACAAAAGAGCCCCGGAGGTAACCCCCATTCCGAAGGCCACCGTGTCTTCGTTGAAACCCATAATTGCACGTATGTTATACGCCTTCGACATGTACATCCTGTCCCTTCCACACATCATCTGCCAAATATTTTAATTAAATATACTGCTGCACACTGCGGTATCGTGCCGGTATATTGTCCAGTAGTACAGTACGATCGAGTTTGCAGTAAGAGTACGTCCCAGTACATGTCATCCATCTGGACTACTCGTACGAGTACTGCTGTATGTAAAATGCATACCACCGCGGCTATATGTGGAATACAATATTTACGTCCTTCCTGTAATTCCTGTTTGCCTGTGACTGCAAGTTCATCTCCGGAACTCCTTTCTCGCCATAGCGAGACACAAGAACGGTGTCGTTTGGTTCCCATCAGAACACGTTTCCCGACGGCTGCTTTTTCGTCAAATCGAGACACCAACACCTTTGGATCTATCCCCCACCGGGCCATGCCTCCCGATAATATCCTCCTCGCAAATGCAAGCCACGATCACCGTGTGGCTTTGCCCTGTTCCGGAAAATCCAAGAAGTTGATTATTTGAAGGTCGAGGCGGTTTCAAAGCGAGTGGTGATGGATCCTTGGCGTTCTACTGTCAATGTACTTTGGTCTGCGTTTAACGTTTTCACTATCCCATGGATTACACATTGAATTACCCAAAATCAACGGGGCGTTTCGAAACACGTGCATGACATGATCAACAGGGGTGCCATAAATCGGCGTGTAGGCGGAGAGTCGTCTTTTGGGACTGCCTGTGAGGGCCTGCCCATCCCATGGGACCTGTAAAGGGACATCTCAACGAAAGGGTTGCGAAACGGCAGCCCACTAATCGCGAAACACCAATAAGAGGGCCATTCGTAAAGAAGACATCGGCATCGCTTAGGTTTCACCTAATGAAAAGACTAATACATAGGCATAAGGGTACAGAGGATCAGGCAGCTGCACCACCGCGCACGAGCGCGGGAGATAATCGGTCGTTCGCAAGGTTTGCTGATTATGGCGGGTCGCTGAAGGCGCAGTGTGGGCCCGAGCTCTCTTGGTCGAGTTGAAAAAGTGCCCACACCGTGGAAGCAGACCGGGTGAGCTCGATGAGGTCAGCCGCTGAGACTTTAGTCAAGTTTTGGGCGACGTATCGGGACGAATTCGTCATTGATTTTACTCCCTAAAGCACCTGCACCTGACTAAGAGTAAGACCGACTCCAGTTTGACCACCACGCGGGTGACGTCAGCTGACGTTTCTGTCTTACTGACACTTCTGTGCTGGGTGGATGACCGTTTGCCTTGCAAAGCGGGGCTCGTGCTCGTTAATATTCAACCGTCGTTGATTTCGATCGAAAACTCAACATTTCACCAAACCTGGAAATGCTCTATTCTATGCATACGAATCGTTAAGCATGACACGAAGACAGCTCACAAGCCTACGTGTGGGGCATAGCCACCGCACCCAACGTTCTATTGCACCCGACATAGGATCGATGCCAACACGTCACGTGTGGAAAATAACGGCTAGAACCGTCCTCACCATAGCACATACATGAAAATGCTCTGGAATGAGTTCTCGCAAACAAATGACGCAGCTTTTTTGAGTCATCATAGGGCGGCATAATCCTCTTCAGCACCAGTGTGAAATTTTATCAAGAATCCATGAACCTGGGCGTTGTCATCAAGACCTTCGCCTCCCATCGCACAGACCATTGGCGTAGCCATATGGGGTCCTACAAGCGTAGCTTCATCTTTCCCTTAGATTCGGCTGAAGAACAGTTTCAACATATTCATGGGCTCCGCGTTGGTGCCGGCATACGCCGGCACCCATACTTGGTAGGGCAGTGCAGCACTTCGAATTGTTCCATTCAATACTTTGTCGGGTGGAAAAAAACACCACGCACAATCATAGTCTGCGAGTACAGACAGTACCTAAGGTATTGGCAAGAGTTGATACATTGACGGAAAATCTTAGCAGTGTACTACTATTTTTAGCTACTGTTACGTAGGTGTAATCCGATTCCGAGCTCAAGGCCATTTCTTATACAGTCGGATATGTCAGTCGAAAACGATCTTTTTTGACTAAAGCACAAACGAGCTTTCTTACACGGTCGAAGAAGGCCTTTTCGGCTCAACATTTTTCGACTGAGATTTTCGACTGGCGGATTCAGTCGAAAAACTCGACTTTTTCGACTGGATCCAGTCGAAAAACTCAGTCGAAAGTCCTGCACGTGTTTTTTGAACAAATCGCATCCTTCATCCCACCACTAAACACACACACCCACAAGGCCACACGGCCACACACCCTTACCAGGCACCACGCTGCAGTATCATAAAAGGCACTGACGCTGGCGTGGCTATCACTGCTGTTGCTTCTGGCAGCAAGTCAGCGCGGCGTATTCCCAGTTCCGCTCGCCAGCAGTGTATCACACGACGGCAGCAGCGCGCGTTAGCGATCCCATGCTGCTAACAACGGCTGCGCCTGCTGTAGCTTTGGCGGCTCAAGGCTGAGTGCAATCCACGACCGTAACGTTATCGGCTTTCGGCTAAGCCCAAAGTCACCAACTCGCTGAGACGAGGGTTCGTCGAGCCGTTGAGCGGAAAGCAGGGAGCTGCCAACCGATTTGAACTGCTGTAGTATAGCAGTACTCCCTCAAACCAATCGCCCCTAGAAAGAGCACAAGAACTCTAAATTCGACTCGACTGAGGATAAGAAGGGCCCAAATACCCCCCAGTCTAAACATTGTCGAAAAAGGCCGTTTTCGACTGGTGGAAGCTGACTGTATAAGAAATGGCCAAATTCATAAGATTTCGATCCGATATAATGATCGGAGTATCACACACAGCTTGCAAAGATGAGTTTCGACGAAATCTTCGATCTCACAGCTGGAGTGTATTTTCATTTTTATAATAATCGAGCACACACTGACTGACCCTTTATTTTACCGACGAAACGTTTCGTATGCGTTTCCTATGATAGTTGTACTAAAAAAAAAATCCGGGGCCAGTAACGCGACTGACCATGTCCGAGCGCGCTGCGTGTGATAAGAGAAGTTGTACATGGTCACATTGCATAATACAACAGCATTCAGTCCAGATCGAATCGATCGGTTCCACTTGCTTTTGGGATTGTATTATTACAGCAGCAGCAAGCAGAAATACACTTCACTTCTTGCTTTTTTCCCATCCCATTTA
>CALKLP010000287.1 GCA_937991965.1 uncultured Verrucomicrobiales bacterium | reverse complement strand
AGGGGGGCGGGCGGGACAACTCAACATGTGCGCGGAAGCAAGGTATTGTTTATTCTTCTCGCAGGTTTGATGTCAGGTGTGGTATACAACACAATTTTGGGTGTGGTATACAATGCTCTATAGCTTCGTGGTGTGCTATTGAACATAGATCGCAAGATGGAACATTTCAATTGATGGGTGCGCCCATGTCGTTACCATGATTATACCGTGCCGATGTGGGGCTATGAGTGAGGCTGTTAATTTAAAGGCAGTAATATGTCCTCTATACAAACTTTAAGGTCGTCTGTTGATAAATGAATGTACGATGGCGTCAATTGAACTCTAGGCCATCATGAGAGACCCTGAACGTTTGAGTACACCTCCCTTACGCTCGAACAACTTGTTATTTGTTTGACAAACACATGAATAGAACACGGCCATTTGGAACGACTATTGAGAACTGTGGTATGCATTGTGTTACAGGTTCGCGGTGTGTTATCATATAGGGACCGGATAGTTGGCCGTATAATAAAACACTCGATATGTGCAACCATGTAATACCACCATGACAACTATTTTATTCCAGGGCAGTGACTCGTGTGGAAAGCGTACGACGTAATCCTGTTGCTTTGTACATACCGTGATATGTACCATTGCGACTAAATATGATACGAGGTGGCTACTGTACTATTTAATGAGGTGTGTGTTCTTGGCGTTAAGCCGATATTTCCACCCGTTTAAATCTAGCACAATCAATACCCGTGCCGATGCCGAGCTCTGAGGTCATAAGTTATAAGACAGATACGCATTTCATATATAGCAATGAGATGTTTCATGCAATGCCGCCGGCAATGAACACGAGGGAGGGAGGGGAGCGGGGGTACTCATTTGTTGCTTGAGTTAGCCATTCGAACATTGACCACGGACCCCTTTCGAGGTGGAGTACAGTTCCTACGCCTAGTAGAGAAACCTTCAACATTTGTTCGGGCGCTCATTTTGCGTTATCTATATATTACACAAAATGGTGTGCTTATCCTATCCCCGTCCTGTTTCGCCGTCTATGGCCAACATCTATCTCCTAGAAATAGCTACTGTTTTCTCGCTACTCTCTAGTCTGCCAAAATTTTATAAGGCTTAGCTTGCGTAAGCTATGGCCACAAACTCTTCCATGCAACAGTCATCTAACTTTCTCCTCTCCTCCTCTAGCACATCTCGTTCCCCGTATATTGTAAAAAAACAAATACACATATTAAGCCGTGACACCGAAGGTTTAGTCGAAACTCATCTTTGCACGATGTGTGTGATACTCCGATCGCGCGTATTACGGGTTGTCTGTTGTGTATCCTCATTAAGGATACAGGCCGGCGACCCCCCTTGGAACTACGGTGAAGCTTGCACCAGGTTCAACAAGGTGTAAATCAATGTGTGCGCGGAAACTATACAACTCGTTTTTGAGGCGGACAAAACCTGACAGCTGTGGCAGAAAATGCATCAGTTTATCATGTACCAGCTATATCCTCTAAGTCGCATAACCGGTGAATGGAGGCCGGAGTTTGTTGAGAGTATGAACCTTGGATTCATATATAACCTTCAATAGCCGACTACAGCATCGCCACCAGCATCAGCGATCAGCATCGCCATCACCATCACCATTACCATGGGAGAGTCCACGAACGCAGGTGATGCGTTAGACAAGATCGTTAGAGCTGTCAAGGGCAAGTTTAATGGGCTCACGTTCGACGTATGGAAACGCATGGCTCAGTCCGTGACAATCATGCGTCATGCCGGGACCTCTGATATCCTGGAAGGGCGTCCTTGCCCCGAGTCCAAACCAATTAGTCCTCGTCCATCTTCTATAAAAAGTGGGCTTTCTCGAGCTGTCACTCGCAGGCCGGTCGCTGACGCAACGGACACTCAATAAGGGGAAATACCGCCGGCTGAAACAGCAGAAAATGTACTGCCGGATGCAGGAGGTACTCTGGTCGACACGGCGCATCTGCTACCATCATCTTCATGATATTCTACACGCCTAGCCGCAACATTAGTTTCATGGGCCACGGATGACAACATTTCGATTTTGGAAGACATCAAGAACTGGCACCGCGACAACCGTCTTTGGTAGACTTCTTTTTCCTGAGTACATCGGGAGAGGCGGCCAGCTTTCTTCTAAACCTCAAACCGAGACGAGGTGACCTTGCAAATGGAAGGATGCTTGGGATGGTATGGTCACAAAGTATCAAAATTCCACCCGCCAACGTACACGTATACTAAAACAACGACTAATTTAAATGGCCAAGACGGAGGGGTAAGATTCAGACATTTTTGTAAATTAAATATACTATGTACAGGATGAACTATTGTACATGGGAGATGTATTCGACGATGACAGCATACTGGACATAGTGCTGGAACGACTCACGGATGAATACCTGCAATTTAAATGCAGCGCGGAAGAAGATGATTTCACTCTTGACCGAGCTGTGATAACAATGCGTACTATGTAAGTAAAAAGCGCTATGCGACACGGGCTTTCGCCAAAATCGAAGCGGCGTGAGTTTGCTGTGGTAGTCACGTCAGCACCCTCAGCAGTAGTGACCTGTTCACACTGCGAAAAGCCAGACCATCGGTTCCAAACTTGCTTCAAGCGTAAGGGAGCGATGTCGGGGGAAAAACACTCCCCCACTACCTCAAAAAACGTCGTGGTGTAGCCAGAATAACACCGATCCACGATAATAGCGACTGTCGGGTCTCAAACGCGAGACGGCAACATAAACCGTCGCCTTCGTCAGGGTAAACAAAATGGCCGGCATAATAAAAGCCGCAGTGATCACGCCAACACCGCCACAACTCCAACTTTAACAACGCAAATGGAACCTTACGCCCGAGTGACACATGATCCATCCACTACTGCAGCTGCGACTACAGCAGCTACGTCTATGCCCTTCGCGACTCCTCCCTGTCCATCCTCACCTACAGTTGGTATATGTTATTATTTCCTCGCTGCACCTCCGATCAACTTCGCCGCGCAGCCCGTCGAATTCTCCATAACTGTGGACAGCGGAGCTTCTAGCCACTCCATCGAC
>CALKLP010000286.1 GCA_937991965.1 uncultured Verrucomicrobiales bacterium | reverse complement strand
ATAGCATAGCCATCCCAGACGGGAGGGCGATGGTGGACTGTAGTTTAAGTGTTTAGTGGTGAAAAAGCTGCGGTAACAGGCGCCGTCTGGGATTGGCTACTGCGCCTTGTTAGCCATTTTTATTGTTTTCATTATCTTGATTTATGCATCCTCAGGCTTAGTTTCTTTTTCAACAACTCCAGCCATCAGCCTTAGCTTCCTTATAGAACCAATAGTGTCTCTACCTTCTTTAGTTAGTGTCCAGTAATCCTTTGTATCTGAGACTGGATGTTTTCTCTTAGATGGTTCAAGAAGACCTAAAGCGTGAAGGTCGGTTATCCAGTGACTGACATAGTTGCTTGGGACTGGCCATTCTCTTCTATAGTTTACGCCATTATTTAAATAGAGTGCAATATCGCTAGCTATTTCCTTATTATGGTTCTCATTTAATAAGTTTGGAGCTATGGATTGAAATATGTCTAACAGACTTACATCTATCGGATCATGATCATCCCAGCTAGAGCCACCTTCAAGCCATATAGATAATTTCTTTTTATTCTTTTCAAGCACCTTTATTACTTTCTTGCTCTTATCTTCATTGTTTAATTTCTTCGCTTTATAAGCCTCATTTTCATTTCTTAATGTTGCATTTTCGCTGCTTAGTCTGGATAATTCTTTCATTATATCAGTTCCAATAGATTCTTCTGATTTCACCCACCCAGATCTAGGATTATTAACAGTTGCTTTCATCAAAGCTATTGAAAACTTAGCGTGTAGCTCGTCTTTATTACTCCAGAAATTGACAAGTTTTGACTTCACTTTTTCTTTGAAACTGATCAAAGCGATTTTATCGTTTTCATCTGCATCTACTTTGTTTGCTGGCCAAGCAGCTGAGTCGTCTATAACAAATCCTAATACAGGGATTCCTATAGAAGTGGCGTAGTCATATTCCTTTTCTGTATATGAAATACCTTCAGAAGTAGTAGATCCATATCTATGGGCTATAAGAATAACATAGTAATCAATTTCATCAATTTGACGTTGAATTATTTTCCATTGTTCTTCATCAGCGGCACTAAACATCTCCATGCCAACTGGTATGTGTCCCATCTCCAGACAGGCTTTAATTATTTGTTGTCTTTCGTCAACAAGGTCTACATATGTTGACGATACGAAAACTTGATATTTTTTGCTCATATATTTTTAGGCTAACAGTATTAGATCACTCCCCCCGTGCTGATATACGCACTTTGTTTTTGGGCTGGTGGTAAAGGATTGATCATGAGCTTGAGGTAAGTATGTATAAGGGTTTTCGTGAATAATCAAGGAGAAAATATATCGGCCATGTGGATTGAACCCCAAAACGCACCAGAGGTTGGAATGAGTCTCGCTTAAGGCCCTTATGAGATACTAGCCCTTGAGTGCGCTCGCCGCAATTCTGTTGAGAGATACGGACTAATAAGAACTCTTAATAGTTAAGTCCTGCGTAGTAATCTTTTATAAGCTTCCTCGCATTAAAAGCCTCTCCACACGAATCCGTGGGCAAAGTTTTTAGAATAGCACCCGCATCACGCGTTGATCATAAAATATCACAATGACGCTCTGAATTTCATGAGGAGTCACGTAGTAATGCAGAACGACTTGATGGAATTATGCGCTGTATTGAATGTGGACATCTCAAAGATAAGGTAATCGACTCCCGGATTAGTAAGGACGGGACGAGTATTCGCCGTCGTCGCGAGTGCCTGAAGTGCGAGTACCGCTACACGACCTATGAGAATGTGGAGCGCACCCAACTGATGGTGGTCAAGAAGAACGGCCAGCGCGAAAACTTGAAACGCGAAAAGCTCCTCGCAGGGCTTGTGAAAGCCTGTGAAAAACGCCCAGTATCGGTCGATAGCCTCAATAAGGCGGTCGATGAAATCATTAATAAAATCCACCGTGATCACGACATGGAAGTACCGGTGCAGGCGATTGGGATTCGGGTGATGAGCAAGCTCCACGAGCTCGATCCCGTAGCCTACATTCGCTACGTCTCCGTTTACCGCCAGTTCGGAAACGTGAAAGAATTCATCCAAGAGATTCAGTCTCTCGAGAACCGCTCCTTCCGCCAACGTCTCGAGCAACAACTCAAATAGCCATGATCTGCCTCGCCTCCAAACTCCCCATCCTCCAGGTTGGCTCGCAACAAATTCGCGGGTATGACACCGCGTGGTTACATCGCGCCATCATTGATGGCCTGACCGGTGCGGGGATCGAGGATACGAAGATCGCGAACGACATCTACCAAGGCGTGCTCTACTACCTCCAGAATGATTGCCCCTGGAGCCTCCTGAAGATCGAGGATCTCTATGAGAAAGTGCGGAACCTGATGGGAAAAGTGGGGCTCGAAAGTGTAAAATCACATATTCCAGTCTACAGTCCAGAAATCCGTATTTCGGTCGCAGAGGTTTTAGTGAATCTCCAATGCCCCATGGAACTGGCTCTCATCAAATCACTCCATGATGAAATCACGGAACTCAAAGGGTATGGCGCCGAACGGATCGTGCTAGAGGGAATCCACGAGGCTGTCTCCACCCTCATGCCCGCCAAGCGCTGGACCAAGAAAAAGCAATTTCTGCATGATGAGATTGCCTCCTTAGGTGAGGTTTAATATATCAGGTTAATACAGAAGGCTGGAAGCCCTCTCCCACATACTTGGCAAGGATACCAAGACTCCTTTCTGTTCTCAAAACTAAAAATCATCTGTATCATCTGCGGATAAGAACCCCAAAGCATTACACCTCTATGTCTCTCCGATCTGAATCCCCCGCCGAGCTCCTCCAGTCCCTCATTAAAATCCCATCCGTCAACCCCGAGGGCGCGTCTGATAAGGCCCTCGCCACTGGGCACTTCGGCGAACTGCCGCTCGCGGAGGCGCTGCAGCCCTTCCTCACGGATCTCGGCTTCTCTGTGGAGCTGGAAGAAGTGCGCGCAGGTCGACCAAACGTGATTGCCAGAGCCCCAGGGGATAACAGTCGTCCGCGCATTTTGTTCGGCCCGCATCTGGACACGGTAGGCGTGGAGACGATGACGATTCCTCCCTTTGGCGGTGAGATCTCTGACGGGAAACTCTGGGGACGCGGCGCCACTGATACTAAAGGCAGCATGACCGCAATGCTCTGGGGACTGAAGCAAAACGCGCACCTCCTCGCAGAAGCACCCGTCGCGATCGACTTCGTGGGCTTCATGGGCGAGGAAACCCAACAACTCGGCGCAAAACACTTCGCGAAACATCACGGGCAGGATTATGCCTTCGCCATCGCAGGTGAACCGACCTCTTTGGACATCGTTCACTGCACCAAGGGCTGTCTCTGGGCCACCATCACCGCCAAGGGAGTAGCCGTCCACGCCTCGCAACCAGAACGCGGGAGCAATGCCATCATCACCCTTTTCACCGCCTTTCAGGAAATGATGAGCGAGCTTGATACTGCATTCACCAAGGACACGCACCCGGTCTTAGGAAACTCGACATGGAATCTAGGCACCTTCAATGGCGGCACGCGCCCCAATGTCGTCGCAGACCACGCTGAACTAGCGATCGATATTCGCACCATCCCTGCCCTGTGGGAGCAAGGAGGAGCACGCGCCCTCTTACACGAACTCTGTGACGCCCGAGACCTGCAGCTGAACTACCGTGAGGAAAACCCACCGATGGAAGTCCCTACCGACAACACATGGATTCAAGCCATCCAAACCACCCACCCACAGAGCGCGTGCGTAGGTGCCCCATGGTTCTCTGACGCCGCCCACCTGAATGCCGGAGGAGTCCCCGCCATCTGCCTAGGCCCCGGTGACATCGCGCAAGCGCACACCGAAGACGAATTCATCACGCTCGATGATCTCAATGCGGGAGCAGAGTATTTCACGCAGCTCGTCGCTAGTCTTTGTAAATAGTCGTAGAAGCAACGACCCCTCGCTTTCGTGATTACTCCTCATTTTCAAGCAACCAGTGGTCGCTTCTGCGTTTAAACTAGAGAATTAAAGTTGAATTGGCATAAAATCTGTTAAAGAACCCATCTATGATCTCTCCACTTATTATTGGCACTCGCGGTAGTGCCCTCGCCCTCTACCAAGCTAATGTCGTGCAAAAGCTTCTTCAGGATGCGCACCCTGAACTAGAAGTGGAGATCAAAATCGTCAAGACGATCGGAGATAAAGACCGCAAAACGGCCCTCGCGAAGGTCTCAGAAGTGGCGAAAGTGCAGCGCGGGATTTTCATCAAGGAATTAGAAGAAGCGCTAGAGGAAGAGCAAGTTCACATCGCGGTGCATAGCCTCAAGGACATGCCCAGCACCATGAATGAGGGCTTTCTGCTGCCTACCTTTTTACCACGGGCCGCGCGGGAAGATGTGCTCGTCTCTAAGCATCCAGATGGGATTGTAGGATTACCCGAAGGCGCAACCGTGGCTACTGGAGGCGTGCGTCGCCAATGCCAACTCAAAACGCTCCGGCCCGACCTAAATATCATCGAATTCCGCGGCAATGTCCCGACGCGCTTAAAGAAGACGGCCGAGAATCCAGAGATTGACGCCACGATGTTAGCAGCGGCGGGACTGGAGCGCTTAGAATACCCGGTTGGTGATGTTCTTACCCTCGAAACTGGTGAGCCTCTCTATCTGCATAAGCTCTCGACAGAAGAATTCCTCCCTCCCGGCGGACAAGGTGTGATCGCGATCGAATGCCTCAGTAAGTATAAAGAAGAAATCGTGCCGCTCCTCACCCCTCTCAATTGCGAAAAAACCGCTCTCGAGTGCGAGGCCGAACGCGCCTTCATGCATAAATTAGGAGCGACCTGTGACACTCCTGTTTCCATCATGGCGACCGTCCAAGAGGGCGAAAGCATCACCGCAGAAGCTCGCTTTTGGGAACCTAATAGCTGCGACCCACAAATCGCAACTGCAGAGTCAAGTGACCCAGATGAACTCGCTAAAGCCCTTGTCGAAGGACTGAAAGAACATGCCTCCTGAACTCACTACATCAATCGTAGATGGTGGGCCGATAATACTTGCCTTAGGGGTTATCTCGATCCTTTCTCTCATACTTCTAGTTTTAGCGGTGAAAGCGACTCTCACCAAAAGCACGGGGAAAGAACGCCTCCTCTGGATAGTGAGTTTTCTTTTCGTGCCAATCATCTGTCCCGCGATTGCGCTGATTTACTTTCGCGGGAAAGCGGAACTGTAGTTGGAAACTCAACCCCTAGTCAGGCTTCACCAGATCGATGTATTCAGCCTTGTGATCAATGAAAAACTCCCAATTCACAGGGCTTTCATATTTCGATTTCCCTTTCTCCTTCCACTGCACCATCACCTTGTATGATGGGAGCCTAAGGGTTCTCTTGGCTTGCCACTCGAATCGGTTTGTTTCCTTGATAAACTTTGCTTTCACCTTTCCGAATCCACTGACGCGCATGAAGACGCTATCGCGATCGAGATTCTTTACCGCCGAGAGGTCAATCCCGATCCATGGTTGACGCTCAACAGTGCTCGTACCTTGCGCTGGTTTAACGGGGTGCAGGAGCGTTTTTACCGCGACTTTTGACGGGCTAGAAAACTTGAGAGCTTCTTCAAAGAGGCGATTGGTCGTCCCCAAAACAACATAACGAGGAAGCTCAAGGTTTTCTGATTCGAGCGTAATTTTCCCCGGCTTCACGGTAAAGGCGTAGCTCATTCCACTATTCCGAATGATAGGGAACATATCCTGCAGGTAAAACCCTCCTGGGTAAACATAAACGGGAGTATCGATGCCAAACATGGTATCGAGTTCCTTCTTAGAATCTGCGAATTCTGCGTTCAGAAAAGACTGATACGTTTCCTCACCGGCGTTCCGGGCTTTTTTGACTACAGATGGCAGCGGGTGCGTAGCGGAGTGACAGGCAATTTCCATCCCACTTCTGCGCATTTCATTGAGCATTGATTTCCGCAGCGTCTTACCGCCTGAATCAATAAAATCGGTGTATAGCCCCAGGGCGAATGGGAACTTATGCTTTTTAAGGATGGGAAAGGCGACTTCATAGACAGAGCGCCATCCATCATCGATCGTGATTAACACATTTTGCGCAGGAAGCTGCTTTTGCCCCTTCTTCCACTCTACGAAGTCACTCAAGGATATGACATTCACGCCAGAGTCGGCAAGTTGTTGCATTTGCTGGCTGAAGACATCACCCTTAATCCGCATTTCCGTCGCGGACAAGGTCTCCGAAAAATCGTGATAGCAGAGCACACTGACTTCCGTACGTGCCTGCACAACACGCTCCGTGACCACATCCCCACTTGGCTCTTCGATACCGCTTGGCAATTCTACCGCTGTAGAAAAAGAAAGTAAAAGCGCACAGAGTAATGAAAATCGAAAAATCATAGGCAATCTCGAATCTACACAGAAAGGAGGGCTTGAAAACACTATTTTACCAGCTTGCTGTGGGAGCTTGCTAACTTCGCCACAGAGTATGTGGGGTCATCAGGTAAAACCTCGATATCCACCAGACTTCCCGCTTTTTCGAGCGAGTGGCGACAATCCGCGGATAAGTGACGAAGCTTCAGACTTTTCCCCGCGTTCTTATAGCGCGTTTCCAAGGCGTTAATGGCCTCTAACGCGGAGTAATCACAGACCCGCGCTTTCTCGAAATCGATAACGATGTTCTGCACATCCGAGCGGGCTTGGAACTTGTCGGCAAACTCAGGCACCGAGGCGAAGTAAAGCATGCCTTCAACGCCATAAATACGCTCTTCTGGCGTATCCTTATGGAGCGTAACAGTAATGTGTCGAGAACTCTTAACCGCAAAGATCAGAGCGGAGAGAAGCACGCCCACCAGAACAGCCAAGGCCAGATTGTGCATGACCACAGTCACCCCTGTCACCG
>CALKLP010000285.1 GCA_937991965.1 uncultured Verrucomicrobiales bacterium | reverse complement strand
TATCGGCTCTACTGCAGGAGGAATGAAGGTACAACGTATTCTGATTCTCGCACGCGCGCTAAGTCAAAATGTAGTCAAGGGGTTCCGGCCTCATGAATACAGTCGCCTAAAGGTGAACGGTAAAATCGTAAAAGAAGGCACACTTTACCAGACTGTTCTCTTTGTCGCAGTATTTTTTGCATTCGTTTCACTCTCTACCCTCATAGTAGCAGTCTTGGAAATCAAACAAGGAATCGACCTTGAGACAGCCTACGGAGCAGCATTGACTACACTTAGTAATGTCGGCCCTGGATTTGGAAAAGTTGGTATCTGGGGTAACTTTGGGCACCTGAACTCCGTCACGAAGCTCTTTCTCTCCTTCCTCATGATTCTGGGCCGTCTCGAGATCTTTGCCTTTCTGGCGCTCTTTTCCCCTACCACTTGGAAGCGGTTTTAACTATAGACTATCCCCATGGCCGCGAGCTGCTTTTCGGCCGCCTCGGCCCAGCCTCGATTCGCCGCTGGACTGGCGGGTGAGGGGTGAAGGATTTTATCGACCTTGAGCGCGTCATTGCCCAGTTGCTTTTTCGCCAGCAGGAGCTTCTTCTCAGCATAAGCTCCGACCCCGATCAGGTGCTCAGGCTGGAGCTCCTGGATCACGGCTACGAGGTGCTTCATACAGGCTTCCTCGATGGGTTGCATCACTTCCTTGTGCAACTTATCGGGGGTGATGTTCGCGCCTGTCTCGCTCATCCAGACTAGCGGGCAAAAGTTTACCACAAAGTGATCGGCAAAAAAGTCTGCGGCATTTGGGAATTTCTCGGCGAAATACCCCCATAAACGCTTTCCGCTTACTTCGGAGCGTTGGCAATCAAACCCTTCGATCAAGCGCTTCGGATGCTCGTGAATTGGCTTCGCAATCTCCCCGTCGAGCTTCATCCAATCTCGCACCACTGGAATTTCTCCAAACGGCACGCCCGTCTGCGACATCCCCCAAGGCCCCGGGTTCATCCCGAGAAAAAGCACCTTCTTCTTCCCCGCGCCGTAACGCTGTAGGTATTGCTCATGATTCCCCCAAGCGTAGGTAAGCGGATTATACGTCACCGCTACGGGGTCCGAAAATCGGAAATCTGCTAGATCTTGCACCAGTTGTTGCGCATGCATGGTAAGTGACATCGCCACCAACATCACAAAGCCAATTCTCTCCGTCAACTCATTGACCTCAAAAATAACTATGGTAAAAGTGAGCATGTCAACAGGATCGGTCGCAATTATGACTTCTGGCGGAGATGCCGCTGGGATGAACCCCGCCGTCTTATGTGCCGCAGAGCAAGCCGCGAAGAGTGGCATGAAACCTTACTTGATTTACGAGGGACTACGTGGCCTCATCGACGATGAAATCTACGAAGCGACTAAGGAGCGAACCAAAGGAATGCTCTACACGGGGGGAACTCTCCTACGCTCGGCACGCTCTACCCGTTTTTTTGAGGAAAAGTATCGTCAGCAAGCCTTCGATAACCTGCAGAAGCGGAATATCAACAAGCTCATCGTGATTGGTGGTGATGGCTCCTTTAACGCCCTCAATCAATTCTATAACGACTTTCAAGTCCCCTTCGCGGGGATTCCTGCCACTATCGACAATGATATTCCTGGCACTGATTACTGCCTTGGAGTCGATACCTGTCAGAACATGATTCGCACCAGTATTGACTCCATTCGAGACACTGCGAACTCCTTTAACCGCGCCTTTGTGATCGAGACAATGGGCCGTCACTGCGGATACCTAGCGATGACGACCGCCCTCACCTGCGGCGCCGAAATCTGTCTTGTGCCCGAAATCCCCTATGATTTGGATTCGATCGCAAAAAGGCTGAAGAACGAAGTGGCCAATGGGCGAAAATCCCTCATCGCCATTGCCGCTGAGGGCGTCCGCATGAGTGACCACCTCACCCGCTGGATTAATGACACCCTCAACATGGATGCACGCCTCACGGTCTTGGGTCACATCCAACGCGGAGGCTCCCCTACAGTGTATGACCGCATCATGGCCTTTAAGTTCGCCACGGCTGCTGTCGAATCGCTCAAAGCCGGCCACACGAATAAGATCATGACCTTTAGGGAAGGCCAAATCGGCACCGAGTCCATCGACTACGTTGCCGGTCAAAAACCTGTTGTCCCTGAGCTTATCCTCGATTTGTGTCGCTCGCTGTCGCATTAAGGTGAAGTTATTCTTAAGGCTGGAAGTCTCATTCACGAACTTGGCAGGGATGCCAAGACTCCTTTTTTAAAACGGAAATTCTGGATAAAGAACTTTAAATCTCCAAATAATAATAACTTGCTACCCGAGCGATAAAACTTTAGAAAGCTTAAGTAACTCATGCCTTCCTTCAGTCGCTACAGTGTTATCTTGCTTCTTCTCTCGGTTGCCTTTTTGGTCGGGATGGGATTGGTGATGCTTGGTTCCACCAGTCCGTGGGCGGAGCCAGACAGCATGCGCTACTCGCACTTGAAGAAGCAAACGGTCTTTCTCATCCTTGGAGTTGTGACTGCGATTATCGCGGGGTGGATTCCGTTGAGGTTCTATGAAAAGTGGACTTGGGCGTTTGTCGTCGTCTCGGTCATCATGCTAGTGCTCTGTTTCGTTCCCGGCTTTAGGTATGAGGTCAATGGGTCATCTCGCTGGATTCTCGTTCCTCTGCTGGGGCGTTTTCAGCCCTCGGAGCCTTCCAAAATCGCTACCACTATGGTTCTGGCATGGTGGATGGTGCACATCGCTAAGAACCCGGAGGGCTTTTTCAAGGGCTATCTCTTACCCTTCATCGTTCTCGGGATTCCTGCAGGCTTAATTTTCCTCGAAACCGATATGGGGACGACCGCCGTTATGATTGGTTCCGCATTTCTTCTTCTCTACGTTGCAGGGACTCGTGGGTGGCTCCTGGCAGCAACCGCAATAGTAGGAGTAGTGGGGCTGATCCTCTTCGTGCAATACTCTGGCGGAAACCGAGCCGAGCGGCTCCTGGCCTTCCGTGATCTAGAGGCTTCCAAGCTCGACTACGGCCTCCAACAATGGCGTTCACTCCTCGCCTTTGCGAACGGGGGAGTGCAGGGCGTCGGACTCGGAAATGGGGCCGAAAAACACGGTTACCTCCCCTTCGCCCACACCGACTTTATTTTCCCTATTATTGGTGAAGAGCTAGGATTGCGAGCCACTTTGGCCGTCATCTTAGCCTTTGTCATGATTGCAATTTCAGGGATTCTGATCGCCCAACGGAGTAAATCAAAGTTTGGATGCCTAGTCGCGATCGGGCTAACCGCTAATATTGTGATTCCGGGTGCGATGAACATCGCGGTTGCCACTGCTATGTTACCAAATACGGGACTGCCACTTCCGTTGGTCAGCTATGGGGGCACGAACCTCCTCTTCACCCTCTTGAGTGTAGGAATTATTGTCGGCATTTACTTCCGAAGCCCAGAGGAGAAAAAGGAATACGTGAGCACTATCCGAGAACGCCGCATCATGCGAGTGTAAGTTGTCTCTTAAGGGTTCTAAACGCTTACGCCACTGAAGCAGTTAAACTCACGCTCACGGCCTACCGTTGTCGCAGGGCCGTGTCCGGAGCATAAAAGCGTTTCTGGAGGAAGCTCGAGCAACGATTGCACACTTTTGAGAGAGCGTTCATAGCCAACATTTGGGCGGCCCATCGACCCTGCGAAGAGGGCATCGCCACAAAAACAAACTTCACCTTCTGGGAAATAGTAACTCCAGTGTTCATCGCAGTGGCCACCCGTCTCAATCTGCTCACACACTGCAGGCGTTAAATGAGGGTACTTCTCCATCAGAGCCTCCAACCCACCAACATGATCTGGATCTGAATGCGTGATCAACAGGTTGGTCGGAGTCAATGCCAGTGCTTCAAGCTTCGCGATAATATCGGTGGCATGCTGTCCTGTGTCGATGATCGTCACCAGTGTTCCCGCTTGATAGATCCAAGCGTTTACAGAAAAATCAAGGTAAGGCATGTGCACTCGGTGGATGCCAGCAGGCAGATCGGTCGGAGGCGTCAGGAAAGTCCCGCGCGCTAACTGCTGCAGCCCTTTCAGGTTCAGCCCACACTTCGAGGCCAGGACGGGAAGCGGAAATTTAGACTTCACCCCAGTAAATCCCGCTTTAGAAAGCACATCTGAGAGCTCATCCGCGAGCAGTTGATCAGTTAACATTCCTCATACTAATAAGCGGGATATTAGTTACCAAGCGGAAAAGAGCGCGTATTTTTATTGTAATCACTGAATCTGGTGCATAAGCATAAGATCTTGATAAGATAATTATCAGGGAAAATCACTTTTTGCGCGTTAAGCCAATCAGAGATTTGAATCAAATAACGCTACCCACATGGGTGGCAACAGTATAAATATAATGAACACAAAAATGTATGTAGGAAACCTGCCCTACGAAGTATCAGAGGAGGAACTACAAGATCACTTTGCACCACACGGTGAAGTTAAAGATGTAAACATCGTAATGGATCGTGAGACTGGCAGAGCAAGAGGCTTCGGCTTCGTAGAAATGGTTGAAGTTTCCGGAATGGAAGCAGCAATCAAAGAACTCGACGGAAAAGATTTCAATGGCAGAAGCTTGAAGATCAACGAAGCTCGTCCTAGAGAGAACAAAGGTGGAGACAACCGCGGTGGCGGTGGTGGACGCTGGTAATTCGTTTCCCAATAGTAGCGTCTAGGCGCTCCTAATAAGAAAAAAGTAGCCCGCTTATTTAATTAAGCGGGTTTTTTGTGCAGTCGTTTCTCGATCCAAATGAATCCAAACGGCACTAGCGATGCCATGAAGACAAGCGCAGAGTCCTTAAAGCTAAGCTTCTTGCGAATCCAGCATAAGAAAAGGAGAAAGGCAAAGGCGACAAATAGTACGCCATGAATCATTCCCGGAGTGTCGATCGCGTGTTCGTCACCGAGGACACGCTTCAGGTATAGGGAACAATACAAGAGGTAAAGGTAAGAGAGCCCCTCGAGGACCGAGACGGCTCTTAATCCGTGAATCAGCATAATGCTGATGGTCTTAGTTCGCTTTGAAGTGCGTTACAATACCGGAAAACTTCTTTTCGCCGATCCCAGTCACGTTACCAAGATCTGTTACGTCTTTGTACGGGCGTGCGCTTTTGATGTTTTTGATCGTTGCCTCACCCAGTCCTGGAACTTTGATGAGATCATCGTTACTTCCCTTGTTGAGAATATTCAGCATGTTCTTGCGCTGAGAAGAAGAGAGCTTACTAGCTGAGCTCTTAATCGCCTTCATCGTTTTCTCATTCGCGACGGTTAAACCCTTCCCGCTTGTTGGCTTGGAGGTCGTCTTAGTAGAAGTTGTTGACGTAGGCTTTTTAGTGTCTGTGGTTGACTTCGTGCTCGTGGTAGGAGTGCTCTTTTTCGTGCTTGCTGTCTCTTTTTTAGGAGCAGTTTTGGAACTTGGAGTGTCCTTTTTCGCCGTTGTTGTTTTCGTCGTCGGCTTACTAGGAGTAGTCGTCTTTTTACTGGTAGTTGAAGTTTTCGCCGTCGTCTTAGGCTTCGTGGTGGTAGTAGATTTCTTAGGCGTGGTAGACTTTTTAGTAGTGCTCTTGCTGGTGGGCTTCTTTTTCGTGGAGCTGGTTTTAGAAGTCGTTGGCTTCTTAGTAGTAGTAGTTTTTGTCTCTTTAGCTCCGGCAACAGAGAAAGAAAGAGCGGCACAACATAGAATTGAAGTAATAAATTTCATCTAACTAAATAGACCGAAATCCGCGCTTATCCGTCACATTTTTCTAAGCTCTAACCAGATGCACATGAAACCGCCCTTTACACCGCTGAAATTATCGCTTAGGAGGTAAGTATGAACGAACGTAATATCGCGGTAGATGCTGCCAGGTTAGCAGGTGCTTTCCTGAAGGAACACTTCTACAAGGAGAAGAAGGTCGACGCCTCTCTGCAACATGACATCAAGCTCCAGCTAGACGTGCAGACGCAGGACATGATCGAGGCCTTCCTGGCAAAAGCCTATCCAGATTATGCCTTTTATGGTGAAGAGGGCATTACGGGAGCTAAGAATAGCCCCAACCAGTGGATTGTCGATCCGATCGATGGCACCGTGAATTACTATCACCAAATCCCCCACTTCTGTGTTTCCATCGCTCTCCGTAAAGCTGGTGAAATCACTCTAGGCGTAATTTATGACCCCATGATGGATGAACTCTGGGTCGTCGAAAAAGGACAACAAGCAACCCTCAACGGCATGCCGATCTCCTGCAGTCCGCGCACAAAACTCTCCGAGGCCATCGTCTTCGTCGGCCACGGTAGCACCTCCCAAGCAATGGATGTTGGGATCGACCGCTTCACCCGCATAAGCAGACAAGTGCGCAAAATGCGGATAACAGGCTCTGCAGCCTTAGCGATGGCGTATGTGTCTTGTGGACGCTATGATGCTTATCTAGAAGGGCGCATTTCACTCTGGGACATCGCGGCTGGCAAACTCCTCGTAGAAGCCGGTGGCGGCAGCGTAGAGGTTACCCCTCACGCCACCGATGCTGATAAGCTTCAAATTCGCGCGACCAATGGGAAGATTCCGATTAGTTGAGTTTGGGAACAATTACATGATAATAATTCGCTATATTCTAGCTCTCTCCATAATACTCTGCGGATGTGATTTAGTGTATCATCCGTTCAAGAACGAGGATGCTCATTTAAATCATGTTTCGAAAAAGACTGAGAAAGCGAATTTGTTAGTCTTTGAGAACAACATCAACATAATTGCTGCCAACGGATTTCCACGGTTCCCAAGTCATCAGCCTCTCAGACAACTTACACTGAACTCTAGCGATTTAGATAAATTGAAAACAATATTAAGGAGTCCAAATCTAGAAGCAGGCTCAATATTTTATTTTGGGCCAATGCAATACACTCATAAGATTGAGTTCATCGACTCAAATGGCTCAATTTTAGATTCATGCTATGTATGTGATAGGGGAATAGAGTTCGAAAATTTGTATATAGATCACAATCATAGTCGGCTATTACATGATAATCTATGGAAGCTCATAAAAATGAAGTAGTGAGATCAAAGTTCAGCGGCTATTTCAGCAATAAAGAAATCAAGATAAGCAGAGAGTTGAGTCCCTAGGTAATAGGGCAGGTTCATTAAGTAATATGGCTTTTTATTTCCGGGAGTGAGGTGCTCCTCGATTCTGAACTCTCCGCCATAGATTCGCACCGCGTATGGATGGTCACAGGCGTCAATAAACTGATGGAGAGATTTTAGGGAACCGGTGGCTCCTGATTTAATCTCAATGGGAATAATCTTTTGTTGATGCTGGATTACGAGGTCAACTTCCGCAGAAGATTGGGCTTTTTCTCTGACCCAAAAGTGAGGGAGCTTGGATGTGATCTGCTGGAGTGAAATGAGTTCTTGCGTAATCAAATGAGGAATGAGTCTTCCTTTATACGCCTTGCTCAAATCATCAATCGTCAAAAAGTTAGGGTGAATCCCCAAATCATGATTTATCAGGCCAGTATCAAGAAATTGTAATCTGGGACGTTTCTTAAGATCAGGGGAGAGAGGGGGCTCCTTATCGGTTGTTGGATAGATGAGTTGAATAATCCGCGCGGCTTGTAAGTTCCGAAACGCTTCACCGACCTCACGTGAGGCGTATGCAGAGTTACCAAACCTAGCAAACTTCACCCGTTCATCTAAGTGTGTTGCTGCCGTATTCATGATGTGTGCAATGACACGCCCTTCTTGTTTGTTTGGGGCATATTTTTCTACGTCATTTCTATACGCAGCCCATATGCCTTCGTAAATTATCGGCAATGATGCGATGGAACCACTTTCAATATATTCTGATACCACCTCAGGCATCCCTCCAATCATAGCATATTCGTGAAATGCTTCCTTAAGAAAGTGAGTTGCATAACCTGGAATAGGAATGGTTTCTAGTGCTTCTCTCCCCTGCCCCTTAGCACTTAGATATTCAGAAAAGTTTAGCGGACTCATATAGAGAAACTCTACCCTCCCCACAGGAAAGCTTTTCACCTTGGCCATGGCATGTTCCAGGAGAGAACCTGCAGCGATGATTGAGAGCGCTGGCTCATCTTCATAAAAATAACGGAGGAGCGCGATTGCTTCTGGGCTTTCTTGGATTTCATCGATAAAAAGGAGAGTCTGTTCCTTCTCACGAATTGGAATGCCATGCTCATAGAACAGCGCATCAATAAGCTTACTGGTATTCGTATAGTCCTTAAAGTAACGGAGGTCGTCTGGCTTCTCTAAGTTTAAAATAATGTTATGCTGATACCGCTGGGCAAAGTCTTTTACCACGGTCGTCTTACCCACTTGGCGTGCACCACGTAAGATCAAAGGCTTGCGTCTTTTACGTCCTTTCCAAGCTTCTAAGTGCTCCCATATCTCCCTCTTTAACTTCACTTACAACTAACACGCTAACTAGAAAATCGCACAAAGTAAAGGGTGTTTTTCTAATTTATTGTCATAGAATAAGGGGTGTTTACCAAAAACGCGCGCCGTAATTCCTATTTCGGAGCGTTCGCACCCAATGCTTCCTCGAACTTAGGACTGCGCACTTCTGCGGCGGTGAGTTCCATCGGAAAGTGCTCGATGTAAAGGGCGGCTAAGTCTTCGACCTCTGCTACGGACTCGACTTTACATAAGCGTTGGCGCAGGGGTTTGGCGCCATGGAAGCCCTTACAGTAGGCCATGAGTCGGGAGCGCATGGCCATGATGGTGTGACGCTCGCCACCGTATCGATCCGAATTCACAGCGAGACGGCAATGACGCACGATGAGTTCCCAGCGCTCTTGCACAGGGATCGCAGGCATCGCTTCGCCTGTTTTAAGGAAGTGTTTCGCCTCTTTAAAAACCCAAGGATATTGCATCGCAGCTCGGCCAATCATGACGCCACTGACTGCAGTTTCTTCCATCCGCTTTTTCAAGTCTGCACCAGAAGCGATGTCACCATTCCCGATCACGGGAACTTTCACCGATCGCGCAGCCGCATCAATGATATTCCAGTCCGCTTCTCCTCGGTAAGACTGCGCTCTCGTGCGGCCATGGATCGCGATCGCTTGAATTCCAGTGTCTTCTAAAATCCCACAGACCTCCTCCGCATTGCGCGATTTCTCATCCCAGCCGGTGCGAATCTTCGCGGTAACCGGCACTTGATCACCAACCGCCTTCACGACTCCCTCCGCGACCTCACGGACACTGTCACAGCAACGCAGGAGCGATGACCCGCCGTTTTTGGAGACCACCTTGTTCACCGGACAACCATAGTTAATATCGATGAAGTCTGGTTGTTTCCAATCGATAATTTTCTTCGCTGCCTCTCCTAGTCTTTGACCGTCTCCACCAAAAAGCTGAATCCCTACAGGGCGTTGCTCATCATGAAAGGTCGTGTATTTTCGCGTGCGATCGTCCTGACGAATAATTCCCTCTGCAGAGACGAATTCTGTCACCATGACATCTGCGCCAAGCTCCTTACAAATCGTGCGAAAGGTAACATCCGTCACTCCAGCCATAGGGGCTAGGTAAACGGGGAATTGATCTTTAAACCAAGGAAGCATGCGAGAATAAAAGGGTTTCGAGCGAGAAACGGTAGCAGACTATGCGCGCGATGACCAATGAAATCTATCTTGATTGTGCTATTGCGTGATTCGACATTCATTCGTTATGATTGATCGCAGATGCATCTATCAGAATCACAGTTCCTCGGACAAGGTAGCACCAAAACGGTGTATACCCACCCCTCTGATCCGCTCTTGTGCATTAAGTTCCCAAGAACCGATCATAAAGCGCGGGGAAAAGCAGACATTTTACGAGAAATTAAGTATCTGCAAAAACACCAAGACCGCCTCCCTTTTCTTTCTAAGTATTATGACACCATCGAGACCAATCTAGGAACGGGCTACCTCTACCAGCGCGCCTTAAACGCCGATGGTTCACCCGCGATGGCGATGCCGCACTTTCTAAAAACGAAGCCAGACCGAGAGCTTCTCTATCAAAAGGTCGCAGACATATATCAACAGCTGATCAAAACCCACGCCATCGCCTCAGATCTCCAACCCCTAAATTTCTTCACCCCCTTCGATAAGAACGGAGATTACTTCTTGTTCCTTGTCGATGGATTTGGCAATTCAGACTTCGTGAAAATCTGTGATTATTCTAAATTTTTCTTCAGGAGAAAGCTCGCCAGAAAGTTCACTAAGCTTACCAAACAATTAAAGATCCCAGACGATTTTATTTTGCCTTAGAGCCCTCCACGATTTTCGCATAATACGCACCCAAGTCGTTTGTTTCCCTTTCTATCGAGTAGTGCGTGGCAACATAATCTCGATTCCCCTGCCCTTCAGCCTGTAGAAGGTCACGCGCTAACTTTCTCTGCAGAACGTCCGAGACAGCCTCGACAGTATGCTCAGAGACAATGCTATCTGGCTGATCTTTGAGGATTTCCTCCCATGCGCCCGCCTTCGTTGCCATTACCGCTGCTCCGCTCGACATTGCTTCTAGGACGGTTAGGCCGTAACCTTCGTTTCTGCTGAGAGACGCCACCAACGAGACACCTTGGAAGTAACGCTTCACCTCAGAGAACGGGAGTTTCCCGAGAAAAAGAATGCGCCGATGCAATCCCGCCGCCTCTATTTCGCGCTGTAACTCGGCTTGGTAGGCTTCATCTTTCGCGACCGTTTCGCCAATAATCACCACCGTTGGGCGTGGGTCTTGCTGTAAAATCGGAATCGCAGCCCGAACCAGCAGGTCAACCCCTTTTGACTCCCGCACGCGGCCAAAAATGCCAATCCCAAACTCGCCTTCGTGCCCCAGAGTCTCCCATAACGCAGCACGATTCTGGGCTGGGGTAAATTCCACCAGATCGACGCCGTGTGGAATGATCGTATCAGGAGCGGCATCCAAGTACTGCGCTGCCGCTTGGCAGGTGGAGAGCACTCCATCCATTTGAGAAATGAGCCACTTGGTAAACTTACTGTGCTGGCGCTGAGCGGTGGAGGTGAACACGATCTTCAGCTTCGCCCCGAAGAGCTTCTTCGCAATCAGGGCTTGAATCATTTCATCATTCCGTCGGGCGTGAAAGATCCTCGACTTCCCATTAGGCAAGGGCTGTCGACAGAGCTTCACCATCTCCAAAAAGCTCAAAATCTTATACCCGTCCGGCACATAATGCGCGCCTAGAATAGCCACTTCACACTGTGACGCCACCCCGGGCAGGGTCGCCAACATCGTCGAGGTTACCCCAGAAAACCGTTTATTCGAATTCCCTAAGATGACTTCACTCATGACCCTTGGTTTCGCTCGACTGCCTTCCAATACGAATATTCTGAGCGGTTGTAGTCAACATATTCGGGAGATAAATCGGAGGTATACATCGTGTAATCGGAGTCGCCCATTTTTAGGTCGATAGTAAGTTCAAAGGCGTTTTGGCTGGCGACTTCACGAAGCTTTGCAATTGCTGCTGGGCCTAATTTCCCGCCTTCGCAGGCAAGCTCCTCTCCCCACAAAATATCAATCAGCTCCTCCCGAATACTAGCGCGGGCATACCCCACCGCATGAATCACGCGCCCCCAGTTTGGGTCGTCACCGTTCCAAGCGGATTTTACGAGCGGACTGTTCGAGACTGCCTCCGCGATTTTCTTGGCGTTCAGCTGCGAACTTGCATTCACGACCTTGAGCGTAATGAATTTAGTAACCTTCTCTCCATCCAGCACGATTTCGCGTGCTAGTTGGTCCATGACATAGGTAAGCGCGGCGGCGAAAAGCTTTCCGCTTTCGCTCTGTAGAGACTCTACTTTTGCTCCGCTAGCCCCATTTGCCATTACAAGAACAGTGTCATTGGTGCTCATGTCACCATCGATGGAAATGCGGTTAAAGGTCTGCTCTGTAGCTTCTGAGAGAATGATCTGGAGGAGCGACTTCTCAATCCCAATATCAGTGGTGATGAAACATAGCATCGTAGCCATACTAGGCTTGATCATCCCTGCTCCTTTGGTGCAACCACCGATCTTCACCAACCGCCCATCGATCTCGATTTCGATCGCCACTTCCTTCTGGCGCGTGTCGCTGGTCATGATCGATTTCGCAAAAAGGTCCGCTTGCGTGTGTGAAGACGCTAATCCTTGGACCAGCTCAGGCAGTTTCGCCTCGATGCGCTCAATCGGTAGCGGAAGCCCGATCACCCCCGTTGAGCAAACCGCGACTTGGCGCATGTTGATTCCCAGTTCTTTGGCGACGATCTTGGTAGAAGACTTTGCGTGTTCGACGCCCTCAGTGCCCGTGCACGCATTCGCATTCCCGCTATTGACGAGCATGGCCTGCACCTCGGTCGCTCGAACGTGACTTTGGCTCACCTTTACCGGTGCGGCCTTAATGCGGTTCGTGGTAAACACTCCTGCTGTCACCGCAGGCTCAGCGGAATACACTAAGCCTAAATCTAACCGCAGCGCCTTAGGATCCTTCACCCCACACTCAACCGCATGGGCGCGGAATCCCGAGGCCGCACACACGCCCCCTTGAATCGTCTTTCCTGGATTCTCAATCATCGTTCCTCGCTTAAGATTAAAACGCCGTTAACCCACAATCGGCCGCGAAACCAAATTTTAGATTAAAGGAGTGAATCGCTTGGCCCGAGGCTCCTTTCACGACATTATCCTCGGCAGAGGTCAGGAACACCCGATTCGTGCGCTCATCATAATGCCACCCGATATCGAGGAAGTTCGTGCGCGTCACGTGCTTAGTATCCGCACATTGCCCCTCGCCTAGTAGCCGCACAAAGGTCGCGTCCGCATACGCCTTTTCTAAGGCCGCCCCTACTTGCGCCCAATCTCCCGTCAAAGTCGCAGAGATCGTGCTCGCGATCCCCGTCTGCACCGGCACGAGATGTGGTAAAAAGGAAATGGTCACAGGCTCCCCCGCCGCAAAGCTTAACTCCTGCTCAATCTCCGAAAGATGACGGTGTTTGGGAATTCCATACGCACGCACACTCTCGTTCGCCTCACAGAAGAGGAGCGGAATACTCTCCTTACGCCCCGCTCCACTCACGCCACTCATGGAGAACGCCTGGATGGTAGCGGCATCGATCAAGCCCTGTTGTAATAGGGGAATCAGAGGGAGAATAATACTCGTCGGGTAACACCCTGGCGAGGCAATGAGATCTGCCTTCGCAATCTCCGCACTGTAGAGCTCCGGCATTCCATAAACCGCCTTTTTCAGCAGTTCCGGTGCAGGGTGCTCGCCATAAAACTCTTCATAAACGGATAGTTCACGCAGACGAAAATCGGCACTGAGATCGAAAACCTTCGCGCCCGTCTCCAGCAGCTCCATCGCATACTTCGCTGCTTTTCCGTGCGGAAGCGCTAAGAAGGCCGCATCGACACCTAAACTCTTAATCGCATCAGGCAGCACAAAGGGAACCTCCGCAAAGCGTGAACCCGCAAACCGAGGAAAAACCTCACAGAGCTTCTTCCCTGCATTTGTGCGAGACGTGATTCCACACAGCTCCATCCCCGGGTGCCCTGACACCAAGCGAATCAGCTCCAAGCCCGTGTAACCACTCGCCCCCAATATCGCCACCTTGATCATCGTATCCATAAGTTTATGCGCTATCGTTACCACGGCGTACCAGCCTTGCCAATACTAAGGTTGGCTGAATTGCGCATACTGATTCTTGGTTTGCAATCCCAGTCACCGAGGTCACACATCGAGAACCATTCAAGCCTGTGGATTCATGCCTAGAAACTAGGTCGTTCGCCTCCAAGGATCTGGACTTCTGTTTCTAGGATGATGTCATGCTCTTCTTTCGCCTTTTTCTG
>CALKLP010000284.1 GCA_937991965.1 uncultured Verrucomicrobiales bacterium | reverse complement strand
GAGAAATAAATTTCCCGGATTAGAACCTATTTCCTGCATTAAGGAATCTGAAATTCTTTTTAAACGGGCTCTTAAATTATCCCCCACAAATGTACTAGCTGCTGCCGGCCTAGCTGACATTCAATGTATCTCGTTAAATTTGACTGAATTAAGTAAATACCGTCCAGATTCGCCTACCCAATCAACACGTAAGAAAATTGCTTTAGCGAGAACCTTTCCTTCCTACAGTTATAATGACAAGAATCGCCCTCCTCTCTCGGAGCTTATTGCTCTTATAGATTACGCGATTACTAGTAAGCTTGAACAACAGACTCTGATTGAAAAAATGGTTCGTTACGATTGGTATGCTAGGAATGATAAGACCGGTTATAATACTATAGTCGAAAAAGCTCTTAAATATTATAATATGGAGAATTCATCGTTCGATTCGGTGTATAATGCGCAGGATTCGACGATGTGGATTCAGACAAATAAGCCATTACACACAAAAAGTTTTAAAAGATGGGAGCCAGTATTACACTATTTAAATGTCAACCGCTTATCGATAAGCTCTACAAAACCTTTTGAAGTCTCTGATTTAGATGGTTCATCAGTAACAACTCTAGATTTAAAAGATGCATCGATCCTTCTTCCGGTGAAACCGATCAATATAATAGGGTTGAAGGAGATCATCATAAATAGGCACGACTTGGATCCTAATCAGATAAAAAAGCTTATTATTTCCAGCCACTCATACAAGATTACGAGAGTCTCTCATTAATGAAGTGGTCTCGTTAACGTTGCCCCACTTCAGATTTTGCTGACGGGCAGGGGAGGACGCTCAATCGCAGGTTTTACTTAAAAATGCTTGGGATGGGATTGTCCTTACGGCGGAGGGCGCTGCGCATTTTTGTGAGAGCGAGATTTTGGAGCTGGCGAATTCTCTCGCGAGTGACTCCGAATTCACGTCCGACTTCTTCTAGGGTCATCGGGGTGGCTCCGTTGAGGCCGAAACGGGCGTCGATGATTTGGCTTTCGCGGTCATCGAGAAGGTTAAGTAAGCCGTCGAGCTCACCGTGGAGAGTCTTGTTGTCGAGCTCGTCCATTGGGTTCGTGGCGTGCTCGTCTCCGATGAGGTCAGCATAAGTTGTTCCCTCGTCTTCTCCTACAGGAGCGTCGAGTGAAGTGGGGCGCATGGCAGCTCGTTTGAGGAGAGCGACTTTTTTGATTGGGAGGCCGATTTCTTCTGCGAGTTCTTCGGTTGATGGTTCACGACCGAGTTCTTCTGTTAACACTACAGAAACACGTCTCATGCGGGCGATTTTATCGACCATGTGGACGGGGAGGCGAATCGTTTTGCTTTGGTTAGCGAGCGCTCTTTTGATGGACTGCTTAATCCACCATGCGGCGTAAGTGCTGAGTTTTCCTCCTTTTTCTGGATCGAAGCGTTCTACCGCTTTCATGAGTCCCATGTTCCCTTCGGAAATGAGATCGACGAGCGGGAGCCCGTAGTTGGAATAATCCTTTGCGATTTTTACGACCAAGCGCAGGTTGGCTTTGATCATCAGTTCTCGGGCGGCTTCATCTCCGGCTTGGATCTTGGCAGCGAGTTCGACTTCTTGCTCACGAGTCAGAAGAGCCGTCTGCGAGATCTCGTTGAGGTAGACTTTGAGGCTATTTTGTGATTCGTGCTGATTCATCGTTCTCATTATAACTTACAGCGACAGTAAGTCTAATGATTTTGGAATAATTCTAAAGAAAGTTATTCATGTGTTCTAGAAATGGAGTTGGACTGCTCCTTCGTAGCGTTGATCAAGAGTGGTTGTTCCCGGGATATGCAGCCGCTCGGTATAGTAGTAATCTCGGCCTAGAATAACCTTCTTGGCTCCAGAATATTGCACGAATCCTTCGGTATCAGATTCTCCCTTGGAATGATTTCCGACGATGAGAGTGTCACAGCTGAAATCGTGTTGTTCGGCTGTGAGCTGGTGTAGGGTTTTAGCTCCAGCATCTGCAATATACCCGATGGTTTGAGTCGGTGTTATGATGCGAAAGAGGGCGATGTTGTCATCGGCGCTAGTGGATTCTGTGGACTGAAAGGAGTAAGTTTGAATCCGAACTTCGCCGAAATCGTAACTGGTGTTTTTCCCTTCAAAACTGGGAATGATTTTGGCTTCTGGGAATTCGGTTTGGCCGGTGCTGTGTGCACTGTCATTGTGTGATAGAAAGATCCGCCCAACGGTCATTCCACTGTGTTCAAGGCATGGGGCGATTATGGAACGGGCCATCCACTCGCTCCCGCAGTCGATTAGGATGCCATCCTCTACATCAAGATAAATGGCCGCGGCACCCCGAGGAAGGTTGAAAACGGTGACGGCGTTTCGGTAGCCGTATGAGTTGACCTTCAGAACGGAGTGAGGGTGCTTCTCAATCCAAGTGGCAAATCCTGCAGCATGCTCTGCAAGGGTGGCATTGGTTTGATTAAGCGGAATGGTTGCAGGCTGGTAGATGATTCCGATAATCAGGGATAAGGCACTGATCACCATCATGGAAAAGGCCACAGGGAACAGTAATAAGCTCGCGATAAATCCGAACAGGTAAATACGGCCAAAGCTAAATGCGGTAATGAGGGACGAGGTTATCCATGACACGATCGCAACGGTCAAGATGCCTAGGCTCCATCGTGCAAAGCGTAGGCGAGTCTCCTGCAGTTCACTCCATAATTCACGCGGAAGGAAGCTGTCAGGAATGGCCCATTGGGAGCTGAAGTTTACAATGGACTGCACCATGAAAATAAGAGCGAAAACCACGCCAAAACTCAGTAAGACTCCAATGTCTAGGAGTGCGTATCGATCAAAAGCTAAGATAATGATGAGGGCGGCGATGGCAGAATTCCAAATATTGACGCGCTGTCGCCAGATAATCCCAAAACTAAAAATCGAGATGATCAGTGCGGCTCGAACAGCGGGGGGCTCTGCGCCTGTGATGAAGACGTATAGCCAGGTGATAATGAGCGAAATACTCAGAATCCGGAGCGAGGAGAGGGGGCTAAAGTAGAGCAGAATCCAGACGATAGCGATGACAAGTCCAACATGCAGACCACTGACGACGAAGAGGTGCATGACGCCTGCATCCCGGAAGGCGTGGAGTAAATCCCCAGCTGGATCAACCCCAAGGACCAGTGCAGGTAAAACCCAAGTTGCTTGTGAGTCAGGATCGATCCCATAGGTGATCCGTGATATGATGGATGAACGAATCCGGTTTTTTAGTTTGGCCAATTCATGTCGCCACATGACGGTCGCAATTTGGCTGGGGTTATCGGCTTGGAGGGTTCCGATGATGCCGTTTTTTCGATGATAACCCGCCCAATCAAACTCTCCAAAATTACGGTATGACTCCCGTGCCGAAAGCCGTCCGCGAAATTGAATGATTGCGCCTTCTGCGAGTGACTGTTTCGTATAGAGTATGAAGCGAGACCCTTTTGGGAAGTGGTGTTCAGTGGCGTGTAGAGTGGTCTGATCTGAACAGGTTTTAATGATGGCGGAGAATCCGGTGCGTGTTGTTTTAGTGCTGATGACTTCAGCTGCAGGGCAGTGAACCTGCATGTGAGCCTGTGAGAATTGTAGGCATAACTCTTGGCTCGAGCGAACTTGCTTTCGCTCCTTATGGTGAATGGCGAAGAAGAGGAATCCAATACTCAAAGGAAGGATGAGTTGCCATAACGAGCGGTGCCAGTAGGCAGTGACCAGAAACAAAGCGCCACATAATATGGCCACGAAAAACATGAGGTTCGCGAAAAAAAGGCCCGACAGGATTGCTAAAAGTAGCGGCAGCAGGGGAACGCGATGTAGTAGAAACTTCTTAATGGCTTAAATAAAAACGAGAGGACGCGGCCTCTCGTAAATGAATTTTGAAATGAGAAGCAGCGGATTACTTTTGGTAGTATACTGGCGCAGGTGCTGGACCTGATAGTGGTGCAAACGCAGGAGCTGGGCGTAAAGCAGGAGCTGCTACAGATCCTGAACAACATCCACAAGATGAAAGAATTGAAGCTGCAATTGAGCTTGCTACGATAGTGAAAAGAAGTGTTAGTTTTTTCATAGTGATCCGCAATCTAGCTCAGTAGGCGTCACTAAAAAAGAAAAAAAATCACCAGA
>CALKLP010000283.1 GCA_937991965.1 uncultured Verrucomicrobiales bacterium | reverse complement strand
TGACTTACGCTTGGATGCGGACTTACGGGTCTTGCGCGAGCGGCGCTTGGTGGATGACTTACGCTTGGATGCGGACTTACGGGTCTTGCGCGAGCGGCGCTTGGTGGATGACTTACGCTTGGAGGCGGACTTACGCTTGGAGGCGGACTTACGCTTGGAGGCGGACTTACGGGTCTTGCGCGACCTGCGCTTGGTGGATGACTTACGCTTGGAAGCAGACTTACGGGTCTTGCGCGAGCGGCGCTTGGTAGAAGACTTGCGAGTAGATCGCTTGCGAGAGGTCATAGCACAGACCATGTTGGCACCGCCGGAAGAGGTGCTCCCGGTCTTGGTGACCCGGACTCGCTTAGCACAGACCTTGACCTTTCCTGCGACGGACTTGAACTTGATGGAAAACTCCATGATCTTTTCCTTCCGGTAGAGGAAAACCTTAGGCATGCGGACACCCTTCTTGAGAGCCGAGGTGGCGATCTTGGATGCGGCATTGGTGCTGGTACCCTTGCACCGGATGGTCTTTCCCTGCTTTCCGACGGGACGCTTCAGGTTCAGCTTGTTGCTCTTAAGGAGGATGTAAGAGTGGATACCCGAAGACTTAGACGCCTTCGAGGACTTCGACCGGGGCTTGGTGGAACGCCTGGATGTTCTCTTAGCGGGTGCCATATTTGGTATTATACAATGTGCAAATATAATATTTTAAAAATTAGTAGAAAGAGTATACCATGAAGACAGTTTCCAATGGGAAAAAATCAAACGATAATGATGATTGATAAATAGAACCACTTAAAGGTCAAGAAATACCGAACCATGCTGGCTTAACTTTTAAGAACCACTGTCGAATATTTACACATGAAAATATCATACGGGGTGCCCACACCTGAACAGTTTATATATGTTCAAAGACAAGCAGTAAAAAATGGCACGACCTAGGAGCTACACCACCCTCTCTTATTCAGAGAATCATATCGAACAGAGTATTCTATCAATGGGTATGGATTCGTGGATATGTTCAATGGTAGAGACGGAGATTAGTGAGGTTGGGTTTACCCATGAAGATTTCATGGGTAACGAGATGAGCATCATCTCGGTAGATGATATAGTCCGGTCTTTTTTGTTCTACGCCTTCAGGGTGGGAAGAGGAGGTGACGACACTCAGTGGGAGGACGAATGCTACACGGACTTTATCAGGAGGGAGAAATCATTCAACAAGATGCTCAAGAAGGTGGACAACTACTCAACAAAGGCTGGTACAAAGAAGATTTCGTCTGTAAAGAAGATGATACGAAGGAGAGTGGAGGATAGGGAGAGGCTTCACAAAGAAGAGATGGATACCCTTGGGGTTTTTCTAGGAAATCCTGAGATGAAGGATATACTCGATACGAAATCTCCCCGAGAAATGGTGCGCAAATTACAACTCCTCGGGAACGAGGCGGAGGGAGACCCTAGGTACTACCTTCACACGATATTCAGGTACCACATGAACGAGCTCCACCAGATTCTATGCGACAAGAAGGTGATGAGGTTCCCGAGCATGCAAAAAATTCTGGATATCGTGTCTCCGGTTTCCTCGTACATGAACCTTCCTCCCGAGTTTAGAGGATTCATGAGTACGATGGGTGGATCTTCAAGACCCGTCGTATCCCTCCCTCTACCATCGAAGGCTAAGGGTGGATCGGTAGTGTATGGGTACTCTTTCGAGGACATACAGTGGGTGCAGGTCATGAGGCAGGAAATATACAAGATCTTTTCTGAGTGGAAGTCGGGATCTTCCGTAGCCTACCTGGACATCTACCCGAAAACCCTTCTCAAGGACGATCCAGGGAACAAGACCATCGTGGAAGTCATGGCGAAATCCATGGACATGGAAAATCTGAAACATAACTTCGATTCCATGAAGACGAAGGGACTGGACACTAAGATGTTCGAAGAAATTATACCTCTTGCACCAGACGTCGTCAACCTCTACGAGAGGTACAGGAAGTGTGTCTTCTCCACCCCAGGAGAACAACTCAGGGAGAGAAGAGGTTTCTTCATGCATTCCTCCACCAGGGAGACTTTTCAGAGTATCTCCAAACAGGTATCCAAGAACATCCACAAGGATTTGCCCAGGAACCCTACAAAGTTCTGCAACGACGTCTACTACACCCTTGGGATAGACAACGTGACCATAGACGAGTTTTACGATTATTGTAGCAACAGGAATCCAAGGAAGTTCTCGGAAGACGATCACGAGCTATGGAGGACGTTCCTGGCCATACTAGAGAAAATATGTCTGGTTTTTCACGTGGTGTCGAGAGAGAAGGAGATGGAAGATTTTTATTCCGAATACGGGACATCAGATGCGTATATTGCCAAGAAGGTGAATTCAGGAATCGTTTAATGTGACTGCCGTACTAGATAAAAATATGTTTCTATAGATAAACTCAGATGTCGGCAGCATTTGTCAAAGGGTTGTCGGGAAGACCTCTCTCCGTCGTCGGAGACCAGATCGTTCAAAATCTCATACAAGTGGGTCAATCCGATGGAGTGAATCCCGTGAGCCTCGACCACACATACTACGGGGTATCCGAAGACGGCGTTGTATTCTCTCTGGCTTCCATGACCGTAACCGAGACGGGTACCAATACCCAGACGGGAGGAATCCAGTTCAACGTGTTTGACTCTGGGGGAGTGTCCACCCCCGTGCTAGAGGTGGGGGGAGAGGGTATGACCATAAGCGGGGGCATCAACGTGGTGGGAGGGAACACTACCTTCGAAACCAGCACGATAGAAGTTTCAGATA
>CALKLP010000282.1 GCA_937991965.1 uncultured Verrucomicrobiales bacterium | reverse complement strand
AAACCTTTTTGCATAACCTTGGATGCCCTTCGATATCTTTAAATAGAACGACAGTAAGCCATTCATTATTAATTTTTAGCTGTAAATATCTGTGGGCTTGATTTCTTACAATTCTATATGACGTTAGCGAATATGATTTGGCATGAGATTCAACTTTAAGCTGACATCGCCCTAAAATAGAACTTTTAAACTCCAACTTAATTGCATTGAGCCTTGTATGAACACCTTTTTTGCAACTGAAAACCAATTCACTATTCACAATTAAGCTAAAATCTCTTCGACTCGTTTTATTTAGAATTATCTCATCCTTTTTTTTAAAGTCTGAACTAAGCTGAGAAACGACTTCTTCATTAGAAAAATTTTTCACCTTAGCCGAGATAATGGAGAGTTTCCGCATGGATTTTTCAAAAACTTCCTAGATCAACAATATCACCGATATCCCATCTAGCATTATAATTAAACATGCCCATATTAAAGGTCACACCCACTGAACCGCCAAACCCACCAGGTGTAACTTGAGGTTTATTACAACCTCCTTTTAACGAGCATTGTGATGTTACTTTTACACCTGTAGCATTCAAAGTTCCACTTCCGTATATTCCCACTTTGAGTGAAGTGGCTCCATATTTCACAGAAATATTCCCTCCATAATCAACACCAATACTACCAGATATAGTTCCTTCAACAGTATAGTTTAAATCATTAGAACATGAAGAAGCTTCTCCCTTTATTTTTCCTGTTCCCCCTAAGCTGCCTCGCCCTCTTATTCCGCCCCAAGCACTAACTCCCATTCCTGAATATGAAAACTGAGCTTTTTGTAGAAATAAGTATAAACTTGCTGATCCCGAGACAGATTTTACGTATTCACCTTTTTTTCCATCACAACATTTGCAAATTTCTTTACTCCCCCCACTTTAAATCTCACTTCAGATTTAAATCCAAAAAGTTTTGGTATTGACCATTGTAAATTAGGGAGTGAAAGAGTGTGTTTAGTACAATCACTGAATGATGCTCTGCCTAACACATCTACACTACCAATTGGGTAATTTCCAACAAAGGCATATACATTCATACCACCCATTTCCTCAATGGGATCTCTATTTGGCCAAGTGCCCGTTACAGGGTTGTAGTATCTGTATCCATAGTAGTAGAAGCCGGTTTCGTCTTCGATTGGTTTCGTTGAGAACCTGTGCGCGAAGTCGTAGGCTTTCGCTCCTGTGGCTTTGGTGGTGTTCCCGAAGGAGTCGTATTCGTAGTGGGCGACGATGGTGGTAAGCGACGCGGTCGTTGCTTCTACGTATTCGGAGACGTTTCCGTTGCCATCGTAGGTTGGGTAGGATGTTGCGGTCTCTGCTCCCGAAGCTTTGGTGATAGAAAGTAATCCTCCGACACCTCCTGCGCCTTGTAGACTTCCTGACAGGTCTTGTCCCCAGAGGCAGTAATCTACAGTGGTGCTGAGTTCTGCAATCGGATTCCAGCCGTCATAGATGTAGTAGGTCGTATCGGATGGAGTGGATTTAGCAATGCTGCGCCCAAGGTAGTCGTATCGGTAGCTGGTGGTGACTCCGCCCTTGGTAGAGGAAATCATGCGATTCTCTGCATTCCAGGTGAGGGTGATACCATCGGCAGATTGCTTTAAATTTCCATCGTCATCGAAAGTTTGATTGATGCCATTAACCTGAGCCATTTGGTTGAGAGAGTTGGGAGTATATGAGTTTGTGGCTATGCCAGCTCCTGAGGTCTCGACCGGGACGGTCGAGCTACTACGGTTTCCGATAGCATCGTAATCGTAGGACTCGTCCAATGCGGATCCGGGGTAGTTCGCGGAGGTGAGTTGACCATAGTCATCATAATCCAAGATGATGGCGGTGCTCGATGCAAAGGCGGCGCCATCACGCGCCACATCCGTGCGTTGTCCGATCTCGTTCACGATGTAATCATAACGCGAGATGGTGCTCTCGTCAAGGTACTGGTTGGTCTTGGTATCGAGGACGTTACGATCAGGCTCATAGGTGTTGACTACTTTGTGCGCTGGAGCGGTAAGGGATTCTAGTAAGCTAGGAGCGTAGTCTACGTAGTTATAGGTGAAGGTATCGGTAAGGTCGCTAACAGTTTCAAGCCTTCCAATGTCATCGTAGGTATAGGAGACATCCTGCTGAACAACGGTGTCGTTCAGGAGTTGGTACCCGTTAGGGCGGAGATTAATGGTGTCTCCTGAGCCGGTCTCATAGGATCTATCGATAGTGCGTGAGACTTCATTGGTCAGACCTGGGTTGTAGGTGATGACCTCTTGGTCTAACACGAGGGTGGTAGCATCGTAGATATAATCATGCTCTGCGCTGCGTGCACCATCGAGCTCTTGCCATGCTTCATCTATGCGACCAAAGCTATCGTATTTGTTAACGATGGTAGAACTGATAAGCTTTTCACAAAAATCTGCAATCACTTACGTCAAAATCATAAAAAATTCGATTTTCATGTGGTAGTTTATTAATAACATACGCCTAGGTTACTGGGCAACTTTCACGTCGTATTATTCGATTAATCCCGTGTTTCCTCTAGCTTATTCCGGCTTCAACTCGCGGGTAAAGAGGGCCTGAATTGCTTTCTCAGGGCTGATTCCTTTGTAGAGAACGGAGTAAACGGCGTGCATCAGGGGCACTTCGATTCCCTTGAGCTGGGCTTGCTCGTAGATGGATTGGGTGTTGCGCACTCCTTCTGCTACCATTCCAAGCTGCTCGCAGGCTTGATCCACGCTCAGTCCTTTCGCGAGGGCGAGCCCAATGCGGTGGTTGCGCGAGTGGTGGGAGTAGCAGGTTGTCATGAGGTCGCCGACCCCGGACAGACCAGAGAAGGTCTGGGGTTGCGCCCCGAAGGCCGTGCCAAGACGGGTCATCTCGGCCAGCGCACGGGTCGTGAGAGCGGCCATGGCGTTATCACCGAGCTCAAGGCCAGAGACGAGGCCAGCGGCGATGGCGTAGATGTTTTTCATCGCGCCTCCCCACTCGATCCCGATGAGGTCTTCACTGGAGTAGGAGCGGAAGGTGGCGGCCGAAAAGAGCTCACGAAGGGAGGTTCCCAGTTCGGTATCCGCACAACCAATAACGGTGCAGGTGGGCAAGTTCATGGCGACTTCCTCGGCATGGTTCGGGCCGGACAGAACGGCCACGGGATTATCAGGTAATACCTCTTGAATGACCTCGGTCATACGGAGGCCAGAACCTCGCTCGATCCCCTTGGAGACGGAGACCAGGATAGGAGCAGTAGAAATGGAGCGTTCGCGGAGTAAGTTCGCGGTATTTCTGATGGCTGAGGTCGGCACGGCGAAGACGATCACCTGAGAGTTTACGGTCTCTCCGAGATCGATCGAAGAGCGAACGTTCTCCGCCAGTTCGAGCCCCTTTAGATACTTGGGGTTATGGCGAGTTTCATTGATGGCGGTGGCCATATCAGCGGAACGAGCGATTAGTGTAACCTGCTCAGCATGCGCAGCCATGAGGTTCGCGAGGGCAGTCCCCCACGATCCCGCACCAATTACAGAGACCTGTGTAAACGTTTTCATGAGTTCTTTTTCTTACCAAAGCGGTTTTCCGTTCCGTTCATCAAGCGCACGATATTATCCTTATGCTTGTAGACAGCAAGCGCTCCCGCAACGATCGCGAAGACGAGGAGGGACTTATTATACGTGCCGGATTCCCAGAGCGACAGGGAGTTCGGGTCTGCATCATCTACCTTATGGTGATTAATACCCCAGAAGACAATTAGAGGGAGCGCAATCGCGGCGCCAACACTGCCCACCGCTACGTAGCGAGTCGTAAAAGTAAGAACCACCCAGAGCAAAATAAGGATCAAGGTGGCAACTGGCATCAAACCTAGCAGAACCCCAGCAGAGGTGGCAATTCCCTTGCCACCCTTGAATCCAACCCAAGGAGAGAAATTGTGCCCCAAGATCGCACAGAGTCCTGTAATGACGTGGATAAACTGAATGAAATCACGCTTCTCAGTCGGGAAGGTGGTGCGAATTCCTTGCAGAAAGTCGAACTGGCTTAGCGCTCCTTTTCCTTCAATCCCTAGGAGATTAATCGCGAGCAAAACAGGGATCGCTCCTTTAAGAACATCTAGAAAAAAGCAGGCGATGCCGGGACCTTTTCCGATCACCCGCAGGACATTAGTCGCTCCGATATTTCCAGATCCATGATCGCGAATATTGACGCCTTTTGAGCGCGCAATGAGCAACCCAAAGGGAATAGAGCCCAATAAAAAAGCGACCAAAGGAAGAAGATATGGGCTCATAATCAATCTCAAATAAGGAGCTGCGCAAGGAAAGGCGTGCGTTATTCTGCTACCTTAGCAATGGAGAGAATCTTGACTTCCTGTGCAGGAACGTCGCCGTGGTGACCAACATTTTTGGTAGGAACAGTTCTGATTTTGTCCACTACGTCCATGCCGTCGGTCACTTTCCCAAACACGCAGTATCCACCGTAAGGGCCTCCATGGTTGAGGGATTTGTTGTCTACGGTATTGATGAAGAATTGAGAAGTAGCAGAATCGAGGTCGTTCGTGCGTGCCATCGCGATCGCACCACGGTCATTTTTAAGGCCATTGGCACATTCATTCGTGATTGCGGCCTTCGTGTTTTTCTCATTCATGTCAGAGGTCATTCCGCCTCCTTGGATCATGAAGTCTTTGATTACACGGTGGAAGATGGTGCCGTCATAAAATTTATCTTCAACATAGCTAAGGAAGTTTTTAACGGTCAGAGGGGCTTTCTCGGCATTAAGTTCGACGATAATGTCTCCGAGGTTGGTTTCGATTTTTACAGATGGGTTCATTTTGGTTTCCGCGTTTAGGGTTATGATAGAGATAAAAAGTGAAAGGAGGAATTGTGCAAGTGTCTTCATGATAAATCGTTTAGGGATTACACATAGGACGGCTCAAAGATAAAATCCAGTATTTTCTATTCTCCTAGTCGCGCAAGAGGCTGTTGCATGGAAATACAATGAATTGCACCACCCTCAGCTACGATATCGAGCGCATCAATTCCAATAACATCACGGGCAGGGAAATGCTCCGCAATAACTCCCATTGCGGCGTTATCGTTCTTCTTTTGGCGGAACGTTGGAACTAGTACGGTTTCATTGGTAATCAAAAAATTCACGTAAGACGCAGGTAAGGTCGGAAGGCGCCAGCCTGGGATTTCGCAGGCCGAGGGCATCGGAAGGTCAATAATAGATGCTCCACTTTGCTCCTGCAAGAGCCTGCGGTTTTCGGCTAGAGTGTCACGATTCGGCCCGCTGTCATCTTGAGAAATGAGAATTGTATCAGTGTTAACAAAGCGCGCGATGTCATCAATATGCCCACCCGTATCATCTCCAACGATGCCATCCTTCAGCCAGATCACATGGTCTGCGCCTAGGCGCTCTTGAAGCATCGCCTCTACCCCAGCCTTATCCAAATGGGGGTTGCGGTTCGGGTTCAGCAGAACGGCTTCCGTCGTCATGATCGTGCCCTGCCCATTCGACTCAATGGCTCCACCTTCCAATACCTCAGCATAAGTGCGGCACGCAAGACCTTGAGATTTGGCCATTTGAGAAGCAACGTTGTCATCAAGTTCCCAAGGAGAAAAACGCTCACCCCAGCCGTTGAACCGCCAATCTGTCGCCATGATTTCACCTTGATCCTCGATGAAGATCGCCCCGTGGTCTCGACACCAAACATCGTCATTCGGATGAGCGAAGAGCGAAATATTGCTCATATTGCCCCCCAGTTCCCGAATCATTAAGCGCACGCTACCTTCCATTTCCTCATGGGTATTGAGAAAGACCATTTGGCTCTGCGAAATAGCGCTTGCGATTTCAGCCCACTTTCGCTGCATCGCATCAGGTGCGAGATGGTCCCAGTGTGTTTCACGGGCAGGCCAACTAAGCCAAGTTCCTGATTGTTGTTCCCATTCTGCTGGTAGTCTCATAGATTGTGAAAAAATTACGCTTGTTTCTTGTTTTCTATAGGTAAATGTTTATTGTAATCAAAACGATGAAAAAAGCACTATTATTCACACTTTCGGTTTCACTCTCAACTTCTAACATCCACGCACAAGAGATCACCGCTGAAGAGAAAGAAACAATGCTGGCCAAAATCGAAACAATGGAGAGCAAAGTCCTTGGCTTGAACCAGAGCTCGCAGCAAAATGCTATCGCTACCTTCCGAGCCGCGATGACTAGTGATACTGCGGCCTTTAAGCTTTATATGGATTGTAAAAAGGCAATCGACTTAGAAGAGAAAAAGAAAAAAATCTCGGATGTGCAAGAGGACATGCGTAAATTTAAAGAGAAAACCTCAAAAGAATTTAAGCGCGCTCTCAAGTATCAATTATTTTGGTTGGTCTACTCTTTAGAAGCTGCTCGGAATCCAGATGCTCGTATGCAATCCGCTCAAAAGCTAGTGGAGTGTCTCGCAAACATCGTCAATGATGCAAAAAGTCTTAATCGAGCGACCACTCTTGGCGGTAAACCCTTAAAGCAAGACCCCTTCAGTTCTGTTTTCGCGAAAGCTTATAAGGTCGATCATTTGAAACCTGAGTCTTGGCCCAGTAGCCCACTGGATTTCGGTGGTTTATACAAGGGGCTTATTATGCAAGATCTTATTGAGCGCGGAGAGTTAAAGACTGCTCGCCAACAGTGGATGAGCCGACTTCATGCAGAGCGCAGCTTGATTGAAGCCTACGCAGATGACCCCGACTCAACAAAGTTTGGAGATGCCTCGGTCGCACTAGAAAAATACTTAGAAGATCGAGTGCCTGTTCTCATGTGGGAGGGCGAACAAATCTTATATAACGGCGGAGATAAACGAAATGCTGTCATCGCGATGTTCGGGATCTTAGAAAAATACCCCACCCATCCTAATTATCTAGAATGGATCGAATGGTTTAAAGGTGCTCTAGGTGAATAATGCGATACGTAAAGACAATATCGATATTTATGATGTTTCTTAATTAATATTCGATTTCAGATTCGCGGCATTTCTCCTTATTGATAAGGTCTATGAAGTTATTCAAATGGAGTTTCACATGCCTTGCCGTGCTTGCGGCATCACTGCTTTGTGTTTTGGTCAGTTGCACTGTATTACAACCCGCAAAACATCAACCTGGATCGAAGGAGATTATCCTCACCATCGATGATGGTCCCGTGCTGGGCGTATCAGACCGCATGCTTGAGGTTCTTGAAAGACAGAATGTGAAGGCGGTCTTTTGCTACATCGGGGAGAATATGAAGAAGCACCCCGAAATCGTTACACGCGCTCTGGATGAGGGTCATTTGCTCGTAAACCATTCCATGCATCATAATACAAAGACTCTCAGTGACTATGAGCAATTAAAGGCGGAGGTAGCAGAGGTGGAAGAGTTGATCGACGCACTTCCGACAAAAGCTTCCCACAATCTAGAATACTTTCGCCCTCCCTTTGGCTTTATCACCCCAGCCGTGCGCAAAGTGGTAGAGGAAAAAGGCCTAAAATACGCCTACGTGACCTCCTACATTCACGAAGCTCCTTACGAAGAAAAACAGAAAGAAAAGACCCTCAATTATTATAAAAAAGAACTCCTCAAAAAAGGAGGCGGGGCGATCGTCTTTCATGAAATGCGCTTCCGCGATGGTGATCCCGCTATCACAGATAAACGTTGGCTCCCCGATGCCGTAGAAGAATTTATCATCTGGGCGAAGCAAGAAGGGTTCACTTTCGCTCTATACAAATAATAGGCGTAATTAGAAAAAGCATGGCTGAAAAAAAATGACATCAGGATTGCATGAGTAGAAATGGGATAGTAAGCGGATAGTCGATATTTCACTTTTACTCATGAGAACACATCACTGTAACAAATTAAGAGCCTCCGACGCAGGGAACACCGTAACACTAATCGGATGGATCAATACGGTGCGCGACCAAGGTGGCGTCATCTTCGTGGATCTCAGAGACCGTGAGGGCATCACACAATGTGTGTTCCGCTCCGAAATCTCACCAGAGGCAGCCGAACTCAGTCATACCCTCCGCGCCGAAGATGTGATCCAAGTCACGGGACAGTGTGCCATGCGTCTGAAAAGCGATGATGTAGACACCACCAACGCAAATTTAGAAACAGGAGAGATCGAGGTTGTTGCCTCAGAACTCAAGATCGTCAATAAGGCCGAGGTTCTCCCTTTCCAACTCGATAAGGAGCTCTCCAATGAGGACTTACGGATGAAATACCGTTATCTCGACCTCCGTCGTCCACGCATGGCGAAAAACATTCACACACGCCACCGTGTTGCGAAGGCCACGCGTGACTTCCTAGATGACAGCGGATTCATCGAGGTCGAAACCCCAATCCTCTCTAAATCAACCCCTGAAGGAGCACGTGACTTCCTTGTTCCCTCGCGCCTGCAAGCAGGTGGGTTCTACGCCCTTCCACAAGCTCCTCAGCAATACAAGCAACTCCTCATGGTTGCTGGGATCGAGCGCTATTTCCAGATCGCGAAGTGCTTTCGTGATGAAGACCTCCGTGCAGATCGTCAACCGGAGTTCACTCAGATCGACATGGAAGCCTCATTCGTAGATCAAGAAGACATCATCGGATTAATCGAAGGACTTCTCGGACGTGTTTTCAAGGACTCCATTGGCGCAGAAATCCCTGCTTCATTCGATCGCCTCACCTTCAAGGACGCGATGAACACTTACGGATCAGACAAGCCAGATCGTCGCTTCGGGATGGAAATGGTTGATCTTACTGACACCTTTGAGAACTGCGAATTCAAGGTCTTCTCTGGAACGATCAAGTCTGGCGGAGTCGTCAAGGCCATCAACGCAAAAGGCTTTGCAGACATCTCAACCGGCCAGATCGATGGCCTCACCAAGCTCGCCCAAGAGCACGGAGCAAAAGGACTCGCTTACATTCAAGTCCGTGGTGAAGAGCGCGATACATGGAGATCTCCATTCGTGAAGCGACTCACTGATGAAGAGCTCAACGAAATGAAGGAACGCCTCAACATCGAACCTGGCGATCTGATTCTTTTCGCTGCTGACAAGTGGCAACCTGCCTGTGAAGTTCTCGGGCGCATCCGTCTAGAAGTCGCTGAACTGCAAGAAGTCCTCAAAGATAACACTGATCTCAACTTCCTCTGGGTCACCGAATTCCCGCTCGTAGAATACAAGGAAGAGGAAGACAAGTGGCATGCCGTGCATCACCCCTTCACGCGTCCGATCAAAGAGGACGAAGAAAAGCTCAAAGCTGGAGAACTCGAAGGCCTCCGCGCCCAAGCCTATGACGTGGTCCTCAACGGATACGAAATCGGAGGAGGATCCATCCGAATCCACGAAGCAGACCTCCAAGAAGCCATGTTCGATGCCATCGGAGTCACTCCTGAGGAAAAGGAAGAAATGTTCAACCACATCCTCGACGCCTTTAAATACGGAGCTCCTCCACACGGCGGTGTCGCCCTCGGCCTTGATCGCCTAGCGATGCTGGTTTGTGGTGAAGAATCCATCCGTGAGGTCATGGCCTTCCCGAAAAACAACAAAGGAGCTGACCTCATGACCGATAGCCCGGCGCAGGTAGATCCGAAACAATTGCGTGACTTACGCATCAAAACAGTTGCAAAAAAGGAAGAAAAAGGCAAAGAGTAGTCTCATGACGGGATCTCGCGCACTGACATTGCTGCTACTCTCAACTACTGCGCTAAAAGCGGAAGACATTCCCTACGGCGTAGAGTTTGTAGCTGGGATTCGTCACGGCTATCACCAACGCGGGTTGGACTTAGCCAACGACCTCATCGACTTGCAATTCCAAGCGAACGTCACTCTCACGAAAACGCAGAGTGTCGACATCGCCCTCTGGCAAGGCTCTGAAATCTCTGGTGACTACAGCGAGTTTGGTTTTCTCGTGGGAGCGACTCAAGACTTTGAGAACTTCTCGCTGTCCCTAGAGCTCAACTATTCTAGCTACACCAGCGACCTCGTCGATACCGGTGCGGAGATTTCCTTCGGAATCGATTACCCCGTAATGAAGAACGTCAGCCTCTACGGGCAACTAGGGTTCAATGAAGCCGCAGAGTCACTCTTCGCCCAACTCGGAGCCTACGCCACCACGCGGGTTACCGATGACTCCTTCTTCACCGTCAAATCCGATCTCAACATCGCGGACTCCTATTACGGCAGAAGCGGCATCTACGACCTCACCACCCGTGCGAGCTATACTTATAATATCAATAGCATGTTATCGATGACTCCTTTCACTTCACTGTCCCTCGCCTTTGATGGTGGGGGCTCAGACTTCTCGGCTGGGATGTGGGTGGAGGTTTTCTTTTAATATCATCCTAGAAATTGTAATGTTGGGACAAGTTATCGAATTTATTACACGTAAGCCATTGAACGAAATAAAATCATCACGGATGGCTGTCCAGAACTCTGGGAATATGCCAAAAGCCTTCTTAATGATGCGTATAAAAGAGGTCTATTAGCTTAGAGGGTCACCAGAGTAATAAAATCTTAGCGCCTTGGCGTCTTCGCGGTAAAAATCATAAGCCACAGCCAGTTCATACGAAAAGTTGACATCTCACTTCCGATAATTGATAACAACTCTATGCCACGCATCGCCATTCTCCCTGACACCCTCGCAAGTCAAGTGGCTGCAGGAGAAGTGGTCGAACGTCCAGCTTCTGTCCTCAAGGAACTCATCGAAAACTCACTCGATGCAGCGGCAACTCACATTGAGGTCGAAGTACGTCGAGGAGGCGTTGCTCTCCTAAAAGTTTCCGACAACGGGCACGGCATGGACAAGGAAAACACGCTCCTTTCTATCGAGCGACACGCAACCTCTAAGCTAAACTCCGCAGACGGACTCAATGCGATTCAAACCCACGGGTTCCGAGGCGAGGCTCTACCATCCATAGCGTCCGTCGCACGCTTCCGCATGATCTCGAACAACGACACGGGAACTCCCGCCACTGAAATCGTGATCGATGGTGGTAAGATGCTCTCCGTCAACGAGGCCGCCCGCGCCCAAGGAACGACGATCGAGGTGAAAGACATCTTCTTCAACGTCCCCGCGAGACGCAAATTCCTTAAAAGCGAGTCTACCGAATACGCCCACGTCGAGCACGTCATCAAGCTTTCCGCCCTTGGCAACTCTCATGTTCGCTATACCTTCAAAAATAATGGCCGCACGGTCTGGGATCTCATACCTTCCCCAGACCGCCGCACCCGCATCGCAGATCTCGCCGGCCATTCCGTCCTGCAGGAACTCAAGGAAGTCGCCAAATATGAGTTCAACACGCAATCGGTCGAAGGCTACCTCCTCCCAGGTCGACTGGCTCGAGGCTCCAGCCGATCCCAGACTGTCTTCATTAATGGCCGCCCCGTCGACGACCCTGTGATCAAAAGCGCGATCCGAGACGGCTTCCAAGGCAATATCCAAGCGGGTCAATTCCCTGTCGTGTGGCTCTGGATCACGATGCCTCCTGAGCTGATCGATGTGAACGTCCACCCCGCGAAACGAGAAGTGCGTTTCGCGAGGCCAAGTGAAGTAAAGCACATGTTGATCGATGCGTTAGGAACAACCCTCGCGAAGAAACCACGCCCAGCGATCACTCCGCCCAAGTTCATGCAGGCTCTCCCGGAGGCTAGGGAAAGCGTCGATATCGAAACCCAGCTCCAGCCTACGCAGCTAAAACCCGAGTCGGAACCCATATCTGACTTTCGCCTTTCCAAAGACTGGAGCACCCCCGACCAGCAAGAAATCCCCCTGCCCGCTCCTGCTCCGACCTCAGAACCTCCC
>CALKLP010000281.1 GCA_937991965.1 uncultured Verrucomicrobiales bacterium | reverse complement strand
CATGGCGGGAAAACGAGAAGTACTCAAGGAGCGCCAGTTGCAGGTCGTCTACTAACTAGGTTATCACCCAGAGGTCACCATCTCGCCGAAGATGTCTCGCTTCACACTGCAACTAGTTGCGGGGCAGCCAAGAGTTTGTAGAAGAAGCAAAGCGGGGGCAGGGTGGGTGGGGTAGACCAACCCACGCCCATGGCTTGCCGATGGGGTCTCGATGCGGCTTGCAGGATTTTAACATTGAACGGCAGACGAGCTCGCAATTACGTAGAACAGATGAAAGGGCAAAGCAAAAAGAAAATATAAGAACAATAAAAGAAGGAGCAGCAAAGACATTAACAGGTAGGGGGAGTGGGTCGATGCGCTAGCCCGGTAGTCGACAACGAATGGAAAAAGCAACATTTGTACTACAGCAATATTAGTACCAGTAGGCTTCTCTTGAGGTTTCTTTGTATCTTGTGCATGTATTTTGTAACTGTTCGTGTGAGTGATTGTGAAAGTATGCTGCCAATTGCCATCTATCTGACGCCAAACAGACGTGATAATGATCTAATAAATGTTATTACCCGGCCGGTCGCCCCGGTGGTCTATTGGTTTTCCTCGAATGCTACTACTACTGTAGCTAGAGTTGGTGCTGGGGTTAGAGTCCCATGTGGCTCGGGCTTTTGAGTTTGTTCGCAAAAATAACAAATAGTAGGAATCAACTGGGCTGAGAGCGCCTATTAATAGCAGCTTGGGCCGGCGCAATTTTTCGAGTCGAGTCGACGAGGGAAGAAAGGGATGAAGTCTTTCTCCTCGCGATAAAAATGAAGGCATCAATGTGCCGTGGTCCATGGTGAGGAGAGGGGAGAAGAGCCTTTGTAATGACGCAGTGGCCCTGGATTATCTGAGTTACATCTACAAGTATCTCGTAGGGAGGGAAAAAAAGAGGAGAAGGAGAACAGAAAGGTGCGAAGATAATAGGTGCGATGAGCCAAAAGAAAAAGAAAAAGTAACACGGTCATGCCCCAGTCGTTGATGATAGCGATTGAACGCAAAACGCAACCAACCATGTAATAATCAGCTCCCCAGTCGTGCCACGGGTAGGCGGCGGGGGGGGGTCGTTTCGTCCCACAAAAACGTTCCGACTGACCGGGAGGCTCCTCAGACCGAGGACCCATCTATGTACTATGTACCCGATGATACTTTTGCGATCCCGTTTCTGTGTTGCATGCTCCTTCCCTCCGGTAGAGCTTCCCACTTTTTCGACAACATGGTTGACGCAGACTGTGTACGAGTCGAAGGGGGTTTCGCCGGACATTGTTGGTTGGTTGCGTTTCATTCCGTTATGGTTGGGGCTAGGGTTGGGGTTAGGGTTGGGGTATACATAATTTCAAGGGTATGTCAACCATGTTGTCGAAAAAGCGGTAAAGATACCCTCTGCTCCTCCTTCGCTTCATGCCTATACCTCCAGCTCACCCATGGAATTGTTGCTCGGGTTGCGCGTAGAAGACATCTTTTTTTTTTTCGGTTTTGCCGTCTACGCACGGTGTAATAATAAAGCTTTACGTCGTTTTAGGAACCTTGGGAAAATGGGCATCCCCCCCCCCTTATACCGATGGGGTGTCATATTGTGATTTTCACGATGGATGGAACTACCCCTAACGCTAACCCTAACCCTAACCCTAACCCTAACCCATAGGAAATATACCGATGAGTAATGCCTCCTAATAATGACGTCACTGGGGTGAAACGGATGAAATAACACAATAATAGTGATGTGTATCATCGCCGTATCGACGGCGTGGCAAAGACCTCTCCCCGAGAACGCGAGTCAGTCTGTTGTAGGCCGGTCGCCCCGGTGGCGTATCAGGATATCCTCGAGCCTGGTATAGGTCAGTTTCGTAAGCCCCGCCGAGTGCATACTGTATAAAGTCGTTGGGACTTTTTCTTGTGGACAGAATGACTTGCGGAAAGCGCGAGAGCGTGAGTTAGCAACACTCGATGAAAAATCGACGAGCAGTGGGATTGCTGAAACCTATGTGCGCGATAAAAATTGAAGGCAAGAAGAAGCAGAGGGGGGAGAAGGGACGACACCTGTGACCACGGCTTGTCCAGAAGCTGGAAAGTAAAAGTGTGAGAAAAAAAAAAAAAGGTCAGTCAGTACAACTCGGCGTGTCGTTTGCGGTAGGCGACATGCATGCATGTACCATATACATACCGGTATCATGCATACCGGTATCATACACGAACGGTCAGCCAACAATAACAACGCACTTCGTCAGATATGTTGATTTGGATGGTAGAACCAGATGTGAAGCGTGTAAAGTTTTATCATATACTCCGGAGTATATTATGTTGTTAACATATATGTGTGTGGTAGGCTTCTTTCTTTAAGGCTTAGTTTCCCTTCGGGCGGGGTTTTCTTCTTCCGGCCCTGCTTCCGACTGGCTGTAATTTTTTTGGTGATCTCGAGATATTCATATATTGATCGGTGGACGTTGTCACAGCGCTATATAGTTTATAGCTCTATCAAGTTCTCAGTTTACAGTCCCTGCTTCCGACTGGCTGTAATTTTTTAGTGATCGCGAGATTTATTTTGATCGGTGGACGTTGTCACAGCGCCAATATGGAAATGTAGTTTATAGCTCTATCTACTATGTAGTCTTTAGTCCTCAGTTTAGTCGTGCATTGTTGTTAATTATTATGACATTGTCGTTGCTCACTGTCCGTTGGTCTGACGACGATGATGGTGATGCAGGCGGCGGGCAGGCTGAGACCAACTAACCTGTTGTCATGTTCTACCACGTAGTAGGTATGCTCTGTGACCGTGATGTGCACTTTTATGAGCGTGATGTGCACTTCTTTAATAGTAGTAACCCATTTCCAACTCCTAAAAAAATATCCTAGTCTAACTCCAAGTGTTTTGTCCCCATGTGTCGGAACTGCGGTGCTACAAGGGTTAATTAGTAGTAGACTATATCCATAGTAGTGACATGAACCAAACTTTCACAGGTATGACATGCCACATGTGTATAGAACATGCAGCACCAGGCAGTCCTCCGCTCGCTGTCTTCACGGTGGTATCCTTATTATTTCCAGTATACTATGCTCTTATTTGCTGTCATTATCGTTCGTACCTAACATGAGATACAACACACCACTCGAGCATTATTGTTACATATCGGTAGAGAGGACTACTCAACGAACTGAGCTTTGATTGAAGTGTGTGTACCATGTATGCACACCGAGCGTTGGTTGCCGAATGGCGAACGAAGTTATAGTACGTAGTATCTGAGAGTTGGTATATACAATATATCATCGTAGACCGTGTATGTGTATGAGACGTTCCAGGTATGTGTACGAACCATCACGTGCATCAATCTCTACAATACAGCACCATGTAAAACCTCTCAAGGATACTCGTGATGTACTTGCCGGCATTACACCCTGGTGTGTGTTATATGATACCAGGTATATGCCATGTCATACCAGGTATACTATGATCGAATAGGTTTTGCGCTCCACAATGACTGGAAAGGCAAACAAGCATGATAAACAAATAAAACAGCAACATAGTCTACACACCGTACACGTTGTCGGTGGCATAAAAACGGCACACATGTAATGTACGTATGTACATGAATACCAGGTGTACAAGTAGACGAAATATATGCCAGAGGTACGAGCAACCAACCACCCGCCGGTGTATGCCACCGCCTCTCCTTCTCCTCCTCCTCCTGGTTTTTAACAGATCAAAAACTATTTTTTTTTGCTACTTTGGGCTTATTTAATAACTTGCGGTTGCATGCAGCTGTTTTTGTGACACTGCTGCTGCTGTAGTTATACTCTATAACTGTAAATATGTAGTAAATTTTATTTGTATTATATAGCAGTAGTAGTCTATCATTATGAACCAGGTCGGTCGTAAAATAGTCATTAGTCTGGTCTCCGGCGCCTTCTTCCCAAATAACTTCGTAACAACCAGCATGTCGATTTTCCGACCGCTCAACAACTTAAATCCGTTCATTCTCTCCCACGAAGAATGTTTTACATATGATTACGGCCCATCCGTATATGTATCCACTATGAGCACACATGCATGCCCACTTCGCGTACGAATAACAACCCGTTATTCTTATATTTGCCCAAGGAAGAGTTCTGACGACGTCATTCATTAGACTAGTACAGGCATATTCTAGCGGGAAATATACATTTTGTATTACCGCGTTGATACGAAGTATGACAGCGAGCGCCAGTCTGGTCCACATCACATCGCATCCCTCACCCCCCCGCCCCCCCCCCACAACCCCTTTCCGTCCCCAAGGAGAAGAGGAGCAGCACCACCATTTCGATTA
>CALKLP010000280.1 GCA_937991965.1 uncultured Verrucomicrobiales bacterium | reverse complement strand
CGCAGCAGACGCTCTGGATCGTCCGTAAATACAGATTCACTCTGCGCGTAAATAAATCCCTCGCGCGAAATAAACCCATCAAACTCATCCTCGACCGCCTTGCGGTTCACCCACGGCAGCCACGAGGTCAGAGAGGACTCTCGGAACGCGTCCATCTCCACATCCATCATCTCAAAGGCGCCCCTTACCCGATTACGCATGTTCCGAGCGTGGGTGTAGTAATCCTTCATCAGCGCCTCGATCTTCAGCAAAATATCATCTCCAGGGTAATCGAACGCTTCCGCGACCTCGCCCTGTAATCGAAGCGAAAGTAGATCCGTTCCCTTACCGGTGCGGAAATGCATTTCATTCCGCAAGCGCATCAGAAAATCGATAGAATCCTGAATCTGAATGGCCGCTACCTCGCTCACCACGCCTGCTTCCTCTAGGTCAGCGACGTCTCGAAGATCAGTCACCGAATCCGCGAGCCAAAGTAAGTTATGCCAATCCCGCAACCCCCCGGGGCTTTCCTTCAAGTTAGGCTCTTGGAGAAACACGGTCTGTTGGAATTTATTGTAGCGAGTTTTCAGATCTGCAGATCGCTCTTTAAAGAAATTCGCCTTATCATTGATGATGACTTCCTTTCGGTACTTTGCCTTAAAGGTCTGGAAGAGTCTCTTATTCCCTACGATGAGACGCGAGTCTAAGAGTGTCGTGCGTGTGATCGCATCCTGTTTCCCCTCCGCAATGTTCTCGCTGATGCTTCTTACCGCATGCCCGACCTTCAGGTTTAGGTCCCATAGCCCATAGAGCACCACATCGATCGCCACTTTCAGCGGCTTAGAAATCGATGAAGTCGGTTTTGGTAACAGAAACAGTAAATCGATATCGGATCCTGGAAACAAATGCTCCCGCCCATACCCACCATTCGCCACCAGAGCCACCTTCTTCATCTCTGGGCTGGCCTCAACCGCGAGGTCATAAAGAGTAGAGAGCAGAGCATCAAAACTCGAGCTCAACATTTGACAAACCTCTATCCCCGGCGCCCCAGCATCATGTTTTGCTCTCGCCGTCTCTTTTTCCTCGGCAATATACGCCTTAAAGTGAGCGATCCGATCAGGAACGGACATCGCGCTAATTTCTACTAAAGGGGCAAGTGGCATAACTATGTCTAGCAACTGCCCACCACTAGCACAGGCTAAAAAGCAGGATTTTTTCTCAGTCGAATAAAAGGGCGTTACCGCTATAAAATTGAACGCCTTGACTCCTCTTAAGGATGTGGCAGTCTAGCTCCCTTATGAATAGCACGAGCCCGATGGAAGCGATATTTTTTGATATGGACGGCGTTCTTATTGATTCCGAGAACCATTGGCTCGAGATCGGGAACGACTTGGTAAAGCGTTGGGTTCCAGAGTGGCCGGAAAGCAATTACCAAAAGGTCATGGGCTTAAGCGGTGAACCTCTCCATGGCTTACTGGTCTCTGATTACGGTCTGGAAGCGCCGCTACAAGATTTCCTCGATGATTACTACGCCTCCATCGAATCGATCTATCATGAAAAGGCGCAACTGATCCCGGGAGTAATTGACCTGCTAGAAGACCTCCACGGGCGCTGCAGAACTGCGATTGTGACCTCCTCCAACAGCAAGAATATCGACATTGTTGATGACCGCTTTAAACTCGGGAAGTACTTCGAGAAAATGATGTCAATATCCGACTTTTCTTGTTCAGGTAAGCCTGCACCAGACGTATACCTCAATGCGGCAGAATGCTTAGGGGTCAATCCTAAGAAAGGCTTGGCGATTGAGGATTCGACCGTTGGAGTGCAGTCTGCTCACTCTGCAGGAATGACCGTTTTCGGATTAAAGAATGGTTTTAATGATAACCAAGACCTTTCATTAGCTCACCATCTCTTAGACGGGTTCGAGAGTGTCACTTTAGCGCAACTCGAAGCCAACTTTGTAAAACATTCCGCATAAGGGCATCAATTAGCAACAGCATGAACCTTCTAGATAACTTCGCAGCACAATTCTATCACGCCTTCTACAACAATGAATGGCTGGGCGGCACGGGCTCAAAACTCAGTGAGTTATCCATGAAAGACGCCTATGAGGTGCAGCGGCTAGTAGCCGAGAAGAGAGTCCAAGCAGGAGAAGAAGTCGTAGGTTACAAGGTTGGATGCACGAGTACCGCGATCCAAACCCAGTTCGGTCTCAACGAGCCCATCTGTGGCCGACTCTTTGCCCCACATGTTCAAGATGAAGGCGTGACCCTCGATTGGTCTGCTTATGCGAACTGCGCGATCGAACCAGAGATGGTAATCAAGATTGGGCGCGTAGGGGAGGTAATCACTCCGTTCAAAAAGCCATAGCAAAAGAATCACTCTTTTGTCTGAGATTCTTCGTCCTCATCGGCGCCGCCTGCTTCGCGTGCTTCCGCCTCGGGGTCTAAGGCTTCACCGCCACCTTCTAGATCTTCGATGCTTGGCAATTCAGCCACTTCTCGTTGGAGCCTCTCCTCCTTTTCTAATTCACATTCGAACTCTTCAAACTCCTCGATGAATTCATGATCTTCATGATCCTCGTGGTAGCCCTCTTCTTCATGTTGTATCAGTCCCGGAGAAGCAGCCAGAAGCGGTAATTCATCCTGTCTCGCTTTTTGGGCAATCTCTTCCCTCTTAACTTCCTCAACGAGTTGATCCATGCGCTCTTTTTCTTCTTCCTCCTCCTGTTTCTTGCGCTTGCGCTCGATGAACCACGACAGAATAATGCATAACTCATAGAGTAAATACATCGGTACTGCCAGTAAGCCCAGCGTCATCGCATCAGGTGTTGGAGTAACCACAGCCGCTAAGATGAGGATCCCAACGATTGCATAAGAGCGTGATTTTGCCATCGAGCTGTAGGACAGGAAATCTAACACAACCAGGGCCATCACCAAGACCGGCAGCTCAAAGGCTAAACCAAAAATCAAAACAAACTGGGTCGTAAAGGAAATGTAATCCCCTATCCGCCAATCATTACTGATCCCCATCCCACCAGAGAAGGTCGAAAAGAACTCAAGTGCGCGTGGCAGAACCATCGAATACGCAAAAAAACCTCCCCCTAAGAAGAGTCCGAAACCAATAAACAAGGCAGGAAAAAGCACTTTTCTTTCCTTCTTATGCAGCCCAGGTAGCACAAACTGTAGGATAAAGTAGAGTAGGAACGGAAAGGTCAGCGCGATGCCCGCGTAAAGAGCTAGCTTAAAGGAAAGCATAAAGCCCTCCGTTGGGTGCAGGGACTGCATGAAGACAAGACGACGACGTGAATCAGCTGCCGGGTCAGGCGCTAAGCCGCCACTCTTCTGGTATTTCTCCGCCATAGATAGCAGTTGCTCCCGCATCTCATCACTAATATCAGGGATTCCCTCGATGTAGGCGCGTTGCTCTTTCTTCCCCTTCACCGCTAAGGCCGAGCGATAATACGTAATCGATTCTACATGGAATTGGAACTCAGGCTCTCCCTCAGCTAAGGTTTGATAGAGGTGATCACGTTGCTCAGGAGACAAAAGCGCACCCTCGTTTGCCGCCTTGGCGGCGCGCTCCCACAGCTTCGCATCGATCTTTTCTGGTAGCCCACTCAGAGAGGAGTTCAACTGCAAGGCCCATACCCCATCGATCGGCTTTCTCATGACCTCCATAAGCGTGTTCCGAAAGCAGAAACACACACCCACTCCAATCATGAGCGTAATCAGAATCCGCACAATCATCGCACGAAGATCCTCGAGGTGCTCCAAAAGAGGCTTATCCTCTTCTGAATCAGCACCATTGCGCATATTTAAGAGATTGGCTAAAAACATGATGTCGAGCCTCATTCCTTAAAACTGATTCACCTCACTGGCAATGCGGAAATGCGTCATTCCCGAAAAAACGAAATTTTTCCTATGACTTTTGTTCTCATCATTGAATAACAAGATCATGCTTAACGATTTACAAACCCTCGGTCTCGATGCCTCAGTGGCAGCAGACGTTTTAGAAGAGCATGCCATCGACCGTTGGTATGCTAGTAATTTACCAGATGTGGTCGTCTTTGCGCATTCCACGGAGGATGTCACGAAAACTCTGAAATACGCGCACGAGCATAACATTCCCGTAACCACTCGTGGGGCGGGCGTTGGCTACGTCGGCGGAGCAGTGCCGATCAAAGGAGGGATCGCGCTCTCTGTCTTTAAGATGAATTCCATCGTCGAAATCGCTCCTCAGGACGGAGTGGTGGTCACCCAACCCGGCGTCATCACGGGCGACCTCCAAGACGCGGTGCGAGAGCTCGGATGGTATTATCCACCAGATCCCGCCTCCCTTAAGGAATGCTCCATCGGAGGAAACATCGCCACCAATGCCGGCGGCCCGCGCTGCCTGAAATACGGGGTGACAAAGCATTATGTCCTCGGCCTCACCGTCGTCCTCGCGGATGGCACCATTCTGAAGACCGGAGGGCGACTGCATAAAAACAAGCAAGGGTTCGATCTCACCTCCCTCTTCGTCGGATCAGAGGGCATGCTCGGCGTGATCACAGAGGCCACTCTGCGCCTCATCCCTCACCCTGCGCACCGCAGCATGCTAACCGCCACCTTTGATGAGTTCGCCACCGCCGCGCTCGCGGTGCAAACCATCTTGAATTCGGGACACCATCCCTCCGCCCTAGAAATCACTGATCCAGTCACCCTCAAAGCCGCGCGAGACCATCTCGGTCAAGACGCCTTCCCCAAAGGTAATGCCCACCTCATCGTTGAAATCGATGGACGCAAGACCTCCGTCAACAACGAGCTCACCGAAGTAACCGAAATCCTCAAAGGTCTCGGAGCACTTTCGATCGACCACCATCTCGATGACCCCGCCTGCGAAGCGGTCTGGCAACTCCGCCGTGACTTCTCCTACTCCCTCCGCGCCACTGGGCTCACCAAGCTCAATGAGGACATCGTGGTTCCTCGCGGAAAACTGGTCGAACTCGTCGAATTCGCGCAGTGCCTTTCGGCCGAGACCGGCATCCCGATCTCCTGCTTCGGCCATGCTGGTGATGGCAACATCCACACCAACCTCATGGTCGCAGATTACAACGAGCCCGCCATCAAAGCAAAGGCCGATGCTGCCCTCGACAAGCTTTTCAAATGGATCTTGGCCAACGATGGAGCAATCACTGGCGAGCATGGCGTCGGACTCGCCAAGGGGAAGTGGTTCCGAGAAGCTGTAGGAGAAGCATCCTTCGCCGCCCACCTCGCCATCAAACAAGCGCTCGATCCTAAAAATCTCCTTAACCCAGAGAAGTTTTTAGGGTAAATGCGAATCTCACTTGAATCATCCTGAATCTAACATAAAAAACTAGCCTGAAAATCACCTCTTTACATCTAACCCAAAAATTATAAATGTCCGTATGAGAGGAATAATCAATGCCGTTATACCAAACTAACATATCATGCCGAATATCGATTTAAACGCTCTTCCTTTATGGCTTTTGATTGGTCTTGTTGCAATAATATTATCTCTTTTGAGTTACGCGGTATTAACTGGTCGCAACGTAAATTTTTGGGGCTTTAAGATTGATGGAAAATCAGATATCAAAGAAAAGCCTGCTACGACAAAGGAAGAAAAAACAAAAACACCATCACAAAACACTTCTTCTAAGCTTCAAGATTTTGTAGAAGAACCAAAACAGCTTGTGTCTTTAGGTTCCTCTGAAGTGACCTTTGATAAAATATCTAAAGTTATTAGTAGCGCGCCCCCTCTTCCACAGAAAGAAATTGCGCGTAAATATGAAGGTGTTAAAGTTGATTGGGTAACCTATTTATTTTCGGCGTCGAAGAATACATACAGTATTGTCAATCTTACGCTGCTAGCTGATGAGCCTTCATTTTTAAAAACAATATTCTGTAAGGTCAGTTTAGATGACTACAGAGAGCTTATGATACTAGAGCGTAATACTTGTATTAAGGTAGTGGGTGTAATATCTGAAGCTAGCACCTACGAAGTTACCCTTAATGACGTCACCCTAGAGTTGAACTATAAACTTCCCCAAAGAGTAGGACAAGAGTAAAGCAATTACTCCAGCCCAATCTCCTTCCGCACCTTATCATAACGCGAGGAATTCATGCTCCAGTATGGCAGCATTTGCACGGTTTTGAGCTTGGCGGTTGAAGTGTGGCGTTTCCCGCCTTTGGTAAAACTCTCACTCCAGCTTTGGATCACATGGGGGAATTCCTTACTGTAGGTGATCACCGTTTCAAACTCCATCGCGTTCTCGTAGTTAACGCTGAGCGTGCGGGTTTTATCCGTCTCTGTCCAGCTGAGGGAGGCAGCCACACTTGCGGGCGCAATATGGAGCAAGCGTAGCATCTCTTGGCTTGGAACCAGCTTGAGCTCTTTCATGCTAGGGTCGAGTTTTTCCAAGCGGATTTTCAGCATCAACTCCTCTGCTAAGGCCGTATTCTTCAGCGTTCCTGATTCGTCCCCCTCGGATTCGAAGTAGGAAAACCCTTGGTACTTGTAGTCATTCTTCCCGGTCGAATTCGCCTGCATGAAGACGTGGCCACACCACTCCTGAATACTCGTCGTGGCCTTGTAGAGCTGACCGGTATTCACATCCGCGAAGCCTGAGGACATGACAGAATACGGATAAATCCCGGTGTTATATTTCTTTACCATATTAAGCTTAAGCACCGTAGTAGCGTCGCTCTTTGCTTTACTCGGGTCATCGAGCTTCACGTGCTTCTTTTTTGAGAACGGCTCCGTGACAAAAATCAAGGTCGCCGTTCCTGCGCGCATCTCACCATACCTCGACTGCTGTAAGTCATACACCGCAACCTCCGACTTACCCGCATACCAATAGTCGGCAAATCCATCCGCAAAAGCTAACTGAGCGACAATGATGAAGGCAATAAATCTGAGCATAACACGTGATTATAAAGCCGTTCTACCCTAAGTAAAGTAGGTTTCGTAGCTATGAAGTCAGGCAATCCAAATAATGCAGGGCAGGGGAGATAAAAATTCCGCTTAAAACGCCAGCAAATTAAGACTTACGGAAGCTTAACTTTTATGTAATAATGTTCTTTTAAAAACGAGCAATCTTTGCTTATCTAAACAAAGCACTTTATGAAAGAACTACTAGAGATGGGTGGCATAGTGACGTGGATTCAAGCCGCGTTGCTCTTTTTTGCTCTCGTTTTGATATTTGAACGGCTCCTCTTTTTCCAGACTACTCGACTCAATGAAGCACGTCTCCTTACCGGTTTGGCAGCGCAGCTTCGTAAGCGCGCTTATGCGGAGGCCATCCATGAGAGTAGCCTGGCAACAGGCCCGATGGGACGGATTTTGCACACGATCACGACACGTCATCAGCTCGATCGCGCGGAATTACGCGGAGTTGCGGACGATGCGGTAGGGATGGAACTCCCTAAGCTGGAGCATAACTTACGCGGGATTTTATCCATCGTCTATCTCGCCCCGCTCAGCGGCATGCTCGGCACGGTCTTGGGACTCATGGAGGTCTTCATCAATGTTTATGATGGTGGAGGCTATATCGTGCAGGCCAAGCTCGCGCAAGGCCTCTTTGAGAGCCTCGCCACCACCGCGATCGGATTGGGAGTCGCTCTGTTCTGCTACCTGTGCTACATGTATTTATCGGCCCGTGCGCAACAGGCCCTGAACCGCATGAACGCAGCCGCCGTAAACCTCGTGAATGTGATCGTCGACGCCAGAAGTTATAGCGATGTGGTCTCGATCACAGAAAGCAATCAGCAACTGCGAAAGGCAAAATGAGAACACAGCTCAATCTCCCGAAGTATCCCAATATCATCTTCCTCATTATCGTTTTTGATATTTTCGCCCTAGCTGCTGTTTACGGATTATATAGCACAAACTGGGTTGGCGAAGCAGGTATTCCGGTCAAACTCACGACCCAAGAAGCGCAAAACTTCCCCCTCTCCGAGAACCACCTTGTAGTCAAAATCTTCGCTGCCCCAGCCGACCAGTGCATTGTGGGACGCAGCTCCATTCCGTATGCGGAACTTGAATCTGAGCTCAGCACCGCAAAAACAACGCGCGAAGTCGACCAAATCCTCCTGATGATCGATAAAAACGCGAGTGTCGCAAGAGAGCGCGAAGTCATCGCCCTCGTCAAATCTCTCGATCTCACCTGTATTCTAGTAGCATCCATCGAGGAATAACCACTTTAACTGATGATCAATGCTGAAAAAGGACATGTTTTCTTCTGGCGCTCGCGAGACTTCCGCCCGGTGAGAACCTTTTTTTCACTCCTTCTAGCTGGAGCGATTCTGTTCGTATTGATCACAAAAGTTCCTCTTCCTTTCGTCGCTGCCAAACAAGCGCAGGAAGGCTACAAAACTCAGCGTATGCTGAACTCGCTGAATCTTAAGCCGGTAATTGTGGTGCCTGCCAGCCGCCTCACCACTAGCGGAATCACCTCACATTTCAGCTACAACGACCCGCTCAATTCTGCCAAAACCGTCCATCAAATAGTAGATCGCACCGTCGACATCGAATCCCAGAAAATCCTGCAAAGTTACGAAACACAACGTCCGGCGCATCAAATCCAATACGCGGACGTTCCCTATACCCTCCCCAAACTTGCCGAGACCAAAATCATTCAACCTGGGGTTCCCTCGCGAGACCCTGTGCCATTGCGTCGTCCGCCAGTCTCTCCCGTAGAATTCCTACTTGTTGCCAAGGCTACCCCTTCAGTGCCAATCGATAACCCACCCTTCCCTGAGCTAGGAAAGGGACGCCAGCAAGCTGCATATGAAATCAGCACCACGCCCGCAGGTGAGGTTTCTTATGCCCTCCCTGTAGATTTAGAGTTTAAAAATGAAGCTCTAGAGAAATGGATTTACGGACTGCAGTTCCCCGCTTCAGGTAATGGTAAGAGTTATCGCGTAGATTTAACGATGGTGAGAAAATAATAAACTAGCACTTGATTCTTCCCCCGCATCTCTTATCAAATAGGGTTATGACAGACCGTAGAGTAGTGATTACAGGCATGGGCGCACTGAGCCCTCTTGGATTAGATGCACAGTCCACATGGGAGGGCATGAAAGAAGGCCGCAGTGGAATTGATATCCTCACGCTTGTAAATCCAGACGACTACCCTGTAAAAATCGCAGGTGAAGTGAAGGGGTTCGACGCAAAACCGTTCTTCCAAAATCCGAAAGATGCCCGTCGAGCTGACCGCTACGCCCAACTCGCGATGGCCGCCTCAAAAATGGCGATCGAAGAATCAGGAATCGCAGACGCGGGTTATGACCCTGCTATGGTCGGCGTCATGGTTGGAAGCGGAATCGGCGGACTCGGCACGCTCGAGCGCGAACATAGAAACCTGATGAACAAGGGAAATACCAAGGTATCCCCTTTCACCATACCGATGATGATTTCCAACATCGCCAGTGGTATGATCTCCATGGAATACAATTTCGGCGGACCTAATATGGCCATCGTTACCGCCTGTGCGACTGCAAATCACAGCATTGGTGAAGCTTGGCGCATGATTAAGTTCGGTGATGCAGACGCCTTCGTGTGCGGTGGAGCTGAAGCCTCGATTCTCCCCATGGGAATTTCTGGTTTCAATAACATGCGCGCGCTTTCCACCCGCAATGACGAGCCAACTCGCGCCTCACGCCCCTTTGATGTCGGTCGCGATGGCTTCGTAATGGGAGAAGGTTCTGGCGTTCTCGTGATCGAGGAATATGAAGCCGCTAAGAAACGTGGAGCCAATATCATCGCGGAACTCGCTGGTTACGGCCTCAGTGCAGATGCGCACCACCTCAGTGCACCATCTCCAGACGGCACGGGTCCCGCCCGCGCGGTAAACATGTCACTCAAGCATGCTAAACTCAATCCCGAGGACATCACCTACGTCAACGCTCACGGCACCTCAACGCCACTCGGTGATATCTCAGAGACGAGAGCAATCAAGCTCGCCTTCGGTGACCATGCCAAAGACAATCTTCTCGTCTCCTCTACCAAATCCATGACCGGACACCTTCTGGGCGCTGCTGGTGGGGTAGAAATCCTCGCCTGCCTGAAGGCCATCCAAGACGGCGTTATTCCTCCTACCATTAACCTAGAAGAGCAAGACCCAGAGTGTGACCTCGACTACTGTGCCAACACCGCGCGTGAAGTGAACGTCACCGCCGCCGTCAGTAACTCCTTTGGCTTTGGTGGGCATAATGCGTCCCTCCTCGTCAAGAAACTCTCCTAAGCGCGTGAAGACTTGGAAGGCCACTGAAGATCACCTCCGTTTCGTCGAGACGGACATGTATGGCTGGGCACATAACTCGCACTTCCTGCGCTTTGTCGAAAACGCGGAGCACGAACTCTTTGCCAGTATTGGGGAAAAGCCGATGACCGAAAATTCGGGCTGGCCTCGCGTCAACTTCACCGTCGATTTCCGCAACCCGCTTGTCTTTGGCGACCCTTACCAAGTGATTCTGATCCTTGAAAAACTCAGCAGATCCTCCATCACATGGGGCTTCACCGTCGTATCAGGAGAACGCCTCATCGCAGAAGGCAGGATGACCTCCGTGCAAGTCGGTAAGGATAAAAAGTCCTTCCCGATCTCCGAGGAACTCAAGGCTAAGTTTTTAGCCGTTTTTGAGTGAAGAAGTTTGACACCTTCTCTTCCAGCATTAAGTAAAATGCAGTATGGGTGCAATCGACGCAAAGATTATGAAATTGGGGCAAGAGGGATACATGCTCTGTCAGGCTTGTCACGGACCAGATGGAAATGGCATGCCGAATCTGGCACCACCATTGGCAGGTTCCGAGTGGGTATTAGGCCCCATCGATAACCTTGTGCGCATGCAGTTCCGTGGACTCCAAGGCCCAATCACGGTCAAGGGAGAAGAGTGGAATGGGGTCATGGCTCCAATGGGTCCCGCTTTAGGCTCTGACGAAAACCTTGCTGCTGTCCTTACCTTTATCCGAAACAGCTGGGGAAATGAAGCTTCAGCTGTTGCCGTCGCAGATGTCAGCAAGCACCGCGATGAAATTGGAAAACCAATGCTCACTGTTGCTGACTTGATCGACCCGAAACAAGCCGCACCTGCACCAAAAGCTTCCACCTTACCTGTAAAAGAAGTCGTGCAAACAACAATTGTGATTGAGCCGAATAAGAGCGGAAACCTCGCCATTGAAGAAGCTCCCTCATCAGGGATTCTTGGAGGTCTGGGAGTTGGTTTCTGGCTGGTTGTTTGCCTTATCCCTGTCCTTGGCGGATTGATTAAGTATAAAAAGTAAGTCTCGGAGCACACTCAGATTTTCATTCCTTCTCCGGAACAAAGGTTAAACACACCCCATTGACGCAATAACGTTTATCAGTGGGGTTTTTGTAGCCTTCCCCTTCAAAGACATGGCCAAGATGGCTATCACATTTCTGGCAGCGGATTTCGACTCGCTTGTAGCCTAAGTGATAGTCTTCATCGAGTTTAATGTTCTCCTTATTGCTATCATAGAAAGAAGGCCAGCCACTGCCTGAGTCAAACTTGGTGTCAGAGGAAAAGAGCTCTGCCCCGCAACCCACACAGAAATAAGCTCCCTCACCCTGTGCTTTAAATTGCTTATAAATCGGACTATTAGGAGGTTCTGTTCCGTCCTTTCGTAAGACCTGATATTCTTGTTCAGATAACTCCTTCTTCCATTCCTCTTCGCTTTTGGTGACTTCCTTCTGCGGTTGCTCGGGAGCTTTTTCTAAAACTTTCATTTTGACCTCACTGTAGTCCGCTTTCTTCGATTGCGCAAATGCTAGAAGGCAAAAACCCAGAATCGCCATAGCCCATGTGAATACTCTCATACCTTAATAAGCGTCATTTTCATGTATTTTCATTTAATTATTTTCAGCCCTCATTATAACATAACCTGCTATGTCTCTACTCTCCACCGCCACTACCATTATTCAACGCCTCCAAGATGCAGGCTATGAGGCGTATTTCGCAGGCGGTGCGGTGCGTGACATGCTCATGGAACGCACCCCGAAAGACTACGACATCGCTACTAGTGCCACCCCCGATCAGGTGCTCGCGCTTTACCCAAAAGCAAATACGATCGGAAAGCATTTCGGAGTCATCCTAGTGAAACACCAGAAACATGCCTTTGAAATTGCTACGTTCCGCACCGATGGCAGTTATGAAGATGGCCGCCGCCCAAAGCAAGTAACCTTCGCCAGTGCAAAGGAAGATGCCCAGCGGCGAGATTTCACGATTAATGGAATGTTTTACAACCCGCTGACCGAGGAAATCATCGACTTCGTAGACGGACAGAAAGACTTGCAGGCGGGCATCATCCGAGCGATTGGAAACCCGGCAGAGCGCTTTCAGGAAGACGCCCTGCGCCTTCTCCGAGCAGTGCGCTTCTCGGTAAAAACAGGCTTTCAGCTCGAGCCTACAACGCTACAGGCACTCCATGAAAACGCATCACTTCTCGCTCAAATCAGTGTCGAGCGCGTCCAAGAGGAGTTCAGTAAAATCCTCACCACGTCCGACCGCCGACGCGGGATCGAACTCCTAGTGGATACGGGACTGATGCGCCACATCATCCCAGAAGTCTACGAGCTCATCGGCTGTGAGCAACCACCACAGTGGCATCCCGAAGGTGATGTCTACACGCACACATGCATTGCCTTTTCCTTGCTCGAAAATAACGCTCCAGTAACCCTCTGCTTAGCGACTCTTCTTCATGACATCGGGAAGCCTGCAACGTATCAATGGGACGAAAAAGATCAACGTATCCGCTTCAATGGACATGACGCAGTCGGGGCCGAAATGGCGCACACCATTCTCACCCGTCTACGTTATCCAAACTCTGTAATCGAAGATGTCGTCGCAATGGTTCACAACCATATGCAGTTCATGAACGTGCAGCAAATGCGCACCGCTAAGGTCAAACGCTTCCTAGCCCGCCCCACGATCGAGCAGGAGCTCGAGCTGCACCGCGTGGATTGCGCCAGCAGTAATGGATTCACAGAGAATTATGACTTCCTGCGCACCAAGCAGGAGGAATTTGCGAACGAGCCGATCATCCCTGAACCACTGATTACGGGCAGGGAGCTTATCACGCTGGGGTTCCGTCCCGGACCAGAATTCAAAGGCATTCTGGAAGCAGTGCAGACTGAGCAACTCGAAGGAAGACTAACTGATGCAGAACAAGCGCTTAGTTACGTCAAACGCGAATTCCTCAAAGGCTGAAATTAGGGCCATAAAAAAGCCAGCCTCAATCGAGACTGGGCGTTAAATCTAAGATACTATCTATTAGAAGTAGAAGCGCGCACCAACGTCAACGAAGGAGTCTTCAATAACAGTAAAATCAAAATTCTCTAAATCCTGTCCGCTCATGTAACGATATTGGACATAGATTCCCAACTGGTCGATCGGCTTAAATTCGGCTCCAACCATAAACTGATAGGCTAATACTCCCTCATTTCCTTCAATCCCGTAAATGTCTACAAAGTCAGTGGCGGCCAGCTCAAGATCTGTAGACATCCCACCAATACCAGCTCCTGCATAAATCGATAACTGATCTGAAATTTCATACTCGGCCTTAATGTTAGCGAATACACCAACATTGTTGGAATCATACTCAAAAGCTCCCACGGCATTTGAATAAAGGGTTTCGCCCTCACCAAACATAACTTCAGCAGAGAACGAAAGCGTAAGACTCTGATACGTTTTCTTATAACCGAGTTCGATTGCAATAAGCTCATCGACGTTCAAAGCGTCAAAATCCCCGCCTTCATAGGCACCATCAGAAGCAAAACCATATCCAACACCAATAAAAAAGTCTTTATGGTTTGGGGTATATCTTCCAAATTGAGCAAAAGCCGTGCTCGTGAAAAATGCCGTCGCTAAGAGAATAGTTGTTAGTTTCATAGTAAAAATAAATTGCTAGTGAAGATTTTAGGCATGGGTAAGCCCATCGATCTAGCGAATAAAAGGAAAATATAAAAATCGACTCGGAAAATAATGCAGAGAGACCCTCACTTTGCCCTTAACCAGAATGCTCCAAAAATAATTGTAGAAAACACGGAATTTCTTCTTGTCATTCCGCTCACGACTCTGCATTTCAACCTACCCAAGCACACACACATGAGTTTTCCTGACCCACAAACCACCAAAGAGATTTCAATCCACGATGCCGCATCGCTTATCGATCACGCCGAGCAAAGCTTTCTTCTCGTCGATTGCCGTGAACCTAATGAGTTTGAAATCTGTAACATCGAGGGTGCAGACTTAGCTCCGCTTTCAAACTTTGAGATGGAGATCGAAACTCTCTTCATTGATGAATCTGATCACGCTCTGATCTACTGCCATCACGGTGGTCGCTCGCTCCAGGCGGTCGAATTCCTCCGCTCTAAGGGGTATCTCAACACCTTCTCTGTGAAAGGCGGTATTGATCTCTGGTCTCAAGAAATCGATCCAAGTATCGCAAGATATTAAACTAGAGAGCTCACTCTGGTAAAATCGGGAGAAACTGGAGCATTTGCTCATACCGCGCGAGGTCAAATTCGCGCGTTTCTTTTTGCATTTGCGCCACCTCGTCGACTAGGCACAGCGCGATCATTTTTTTCGCCTCTTGTTCCTCTTCGCCAGATTCAACTAGGCGATCGAAATGCTCTTTGACAAATGGGGTTTGTGGGGAGTTCAGTTGCTCCTCGACAGCTGGCAGAAGTTTATCGCTCAGTTCTTCTCCTGTATATTCTTCACTCATTTCCTGTAACGTGGTTTAATATTATCGGATACGCCTTCTTCGCTAATGCATGGGAGAGGGCTCGGATATCTTGGGCTTTGCTTTGTAAGAGAGCTTCTTGCACCATCTCTCTGCACTCCTGGTAATTTAGCTTCCGAATCGCACTTTTTACCAGTGGCACCTTATTCACTCCTACTGATAACTCTTCTACGCCTAAGCCGATCAAAAGTGGCAGAAGCTCAATATCACTAGCCATCTCACCGCACACTCCTGTCCAGATGCCATTTTGCTCGCCTGCTTCTACCGTCATTTTCATAAGGCGCAGAACTCCAGGGTCAGCTGGGCGATACAGATCAGAGACGAGCTCATTGACGCGGTCAACCGCGGTCGTGTATTGCACGAGATCGTTCGTTCCGATCGAGAAGAAATCAACGACTTTGGCCATCGCTCCAGCGAGTAAAGCGGCCGATGGTATCTCCACCATAATCCCGACTTGGTAATCATCGCTAACCTGGACTCCCTCCGCTACCAGCTCTGCGTGACATTCCTGCAGCAGTGCTTTCGCCGTTTCAATCTCAGAAATAAGAGAAATCATAGGGAACATAATCCCGACTTTCCCATAGGCGGTAGCACGTAATAAGGCGCGGAGTTGCACTTTAAAAATCTCTGGCTTAGCAAGTGAAAAACGGATTCCTCTTCTACCAAGGAATGGATTTGGTTCAGGTTGGAGTAAGACTTCTCCACTCATCTTATCTCCACCAGAGTCTAAGGTCCGGAAAATGGTCATCCCCGGGGAAACCTCTTTCACAACCTTTGCATACAAGGCCGCCTGTTCTTCCTCACAGGGCACATCATCATCATCCAGCAGGTAAAACTCGGTTCTATACAGCCCGATCCCGTCTGCGCCGTTACTCTTAAGCAATTCAATCTCATGAGAGAACTCGACGTTAGCGGAGAGAATAATATGACGGCCATCGACCGTTTCAGATTTGAGATTGGCTTCGCTTCTTAATCGTATTTGCAGCTCTTCCTCAGCCGCCCATAGAACCTTATACTTATCCACCGTCTCTCGACTTGGATTCATAATCAGAAGCCCACGCGTCCCATCGAGAATGCAATTCGCGAGACCAACAACATCCATCACGGCGTTTTCGATCCCAACAACCGCCGGAATCCCTAATGATCGCGCTAAAATCGCGGTGTGTGAGGTATAACTCCCCTGCTCCGTCGCAAAACCACGCATCTTCTGCTGATCCATGCTGACCGTGTCAGATGGAGTCAGATCAAAGGACACTAACACGTGTTCATGATCGACCGTAGGAGCCTTCTCCCCCATAATCAAGAGGTTATCCAAGAGGCGCATCGCAATATCCTCCAGATCCGTAGCACGCTCTGCCAAATACGAATCTTGTGCACGACGCAGGGCTTCCATATAACTCTGAATCACCGCATAAAAACAGTAGGAAATATTGACCAAGCGCTCCTTCAACATAGCCTCTACCTTCTCGTGGAGGACATGATCTTCCAGTAAAATGATGTGCGCATCGAAAATCTGACTTTCTTCATCCCCCGAAATATCGGAAACCGTCTCGCGGATTCCTTCCAGTTGCTTTTTGGTCACCGCCACCGCGCGCGAAAAAGTCTCTAATTCAGACTCAACCTGACTTGGCTTGATGGCATAAATATCAGGAGCGGAAAATCCGCGAGCATTGACATAAATCTTGCTAAAAGCGAGACCTGGAGAAACTCCCTTCCCTGTTAAGATGACTTCTTCTAAGCCATCATCTGTGTATTCAAAACTAACTGGCAAACTACCTAATTCTCCTCAAAGTTCCCTTCTATTAACTCAACCAGAGTCTTTAAAGCTTCAGATTCATCAACCCCGTCTGCCGAGATTGTCAAAGTCGATTCATAACCTGCGGCTAACATCATCAGCCCCATAATACTCTTGCCATCTACTTCTTCCTCGTCCTTCTCCACGCGGATATCACACTGAAATTTACTAGAGGTTTTCACGAACTGAGCTGCTGGACGGGCGTGCACACCCAGCTTATTTTTGACGACGACTTCTTGGGACAGCATAGTTTAAGGGGGATTTTTCATACTTTCCGCGAAAGACACACTTTCTGCAAGGATTATTTAGAATTCATTATACCTTTCTAGTCTTAATTCTC